>CAZFPS010000049.1:0-14201 GCA_964520705.1 uncultured Planctomycetia bacterium
GTATATAACATGCTTGTGACGAAAAGATTAAGGACAAGTGAATTGTTTGTGAAATGTGAGATAGAGGGAAGAGAAGGCTTTTAAGCCTTGGGGATGGTAAAACTAAACGTGGAGCCTTGACCTTCTATACTCTGGACAGAAACTTCGCCATCATGAACCTGGATAATATGTTTAACAATTGAAAGCCCTAAACCCGTCCCTTCTAATTCGCGCGAACGAGCCTTATCTACCCGATAAAAACGCTCAAAAAGGCGAGGCAAATCTTTATTAGGTATTCCAATGCCGGTATCAACGATGTCTACCTGAACAAAGCCATCTTTCTCCTTGGCTGTTATAGTAATCTTGCCGCCTTGTTGGTTATACTTAATAGCGTTATCTATAAGATTTAGAAAAACCTGCTTGATTCTTGTCTCATCAACTAAGATATCAGGTATGTCCTTGGGAATATCAATTTTGACTGTAATTGACTTCTTCTCTATCTGTCCTTTTAAGCTTGATACAACCTTCTCTGCGAGAGGTAATAATTTATAGGATTTCGTTTCCATGAAGAGTTTACCTGATTCTATTTTAGAGAGATTTAGAAGATCATCTATCAAGGTTGCTAGACGGTTGGAATCAGAAAGAATAATCTTTAAAAAATCCTTAGCATTTTCTTTATCCATCAAAGCTCCATCTAGTAAGGTTTCGGCGTACCCTTTGATGCTGGAAATAGGTGTCCTGAGTTCATGGGACACATTCGCTACAAAGTCCTGACGGATTTTCTCTAGCTTTCTTAAGTTTGTTACGTCATGAAAAACTAAAACAGCTCCTTCAATATTTCCGTCTTTTTTAATAGGCGTTGCGTGTACTAATAAAACTTTTTCTTCGGGAAGTAAGGTTGATATTTCTTGAGATATGAGTCCACTATTAGAGCGCAATGTATTATCGACAATCTCTTGTATCTGCAGATTGCGTATTACCTCTATAGGCCTTTTTCCTAATGGGTCTTCCTCTATTCTTAGGAGATTCTTAAGAGCCTCGTTCATGAGCAAAAGCGAACCGCTTACATCAACGACCATTACTCCTTCAAACATACTTAAAAAAACAGCTTCCAGCTTAGATTTGCTTTCGTTGACTTCTTCAATGCGTGCCTTCACTTGTTCTGACATATAGTTAAAGGCAGAGGCTAAATCTCCTATTTCGTCATTTGATCTAAGAGATATTTTCTTAGAGTAATTACCGTGTGCAATATCTTGTGCGGCCCAGGATATTTCTTTGATAGGTCGAGAAATAAAGTAAGAAGCTAAATAACTAACTAACACCGAAAGTATAAAAGCTGCTAAGAGTGAGAAAAAAAGAGTATGTTTTAGACTGCTGAATAAATTTTCTATTTCAGATAGTGGGATAGACAAACGAATAATACCTTTATTGCCATTGTTATCAAATACCGATGCTATATAAAGAAAATCCTTTTTAATGGTGGTGCTGAAACGCCTGCTTTCGCCTATACCCGATTTAAGAGCCTGTTGGATTTCAGGCCTATAGAGGTGGTTTTCAACATTAAGCAACTCATTACCTTCAAGCTCTGAATCGCCATAAACAGTTCCGTCAAGTCCGATAATCGTGACTCTTAAATCTAAGTCATTGCCAATTGTATTGGCTATGTTATCTAAATTATAGGAAGCGATATCATCAAAATTGGAATCGGATAAATATGACTTGCACAACGAAATCTGTTTAGCAACATTTGTTCTTATGCGGTTATAAGTATAGTTTGCTAGATTGTTACTCAGGTATAAAAATATTCCCCAAAGAATAATAGCGCTAATGAATACAAAAACTATAGTGATTTTATGACGGATGGTTACTCTCAAAGCTATTCTCCTTCACTGCACCTATAGCCAATTCCCCTCACTGTTTCAATTAGCTTACCCGCCTTGCCGAGCTTTTGTCTTAAGCGCTTTATATGCGTATCTATAGTGCGAGTAGTAACATCAGAAGTCATATCCCAAACGTCTTCAAGCAATCTATCCCTTGATTGGACTCGGCCTTGTCTTTTAATAAGAGTTGCTAAGAGCTTAAATTCAATTTGTGTCAATATTATTTCTTTCTTATCAACAGATACCTTATGCCTCGGTACATCAACCGCAATGTTATCAACACTCAATATATCTTTTTCTTCCTCTTTTGGTCTTCCGCGCTTCAAGATTGCTTTTACTCTAAGAATAAGCTCTCTAGGGCTAAAAGGCTTTACTACATAGTCGTCTGCGCCCAACTCAAAACCAACAACCTTATCCGTTTCCCCCCCTTTTGCTGTCAGCATTATGATAGGGATGTTTGATAGTTTCTTCTCCTGCTTTATGAGCCTGCAAGTCTCAAGGCCATCCATCTTAGGCAGCATTATATCAAGTATGATTAAATCAATTGGCTCCCTGTCTAAAACTTCTAAAGCGTCTTCGCCAGTTACTGTTACAATACAATCAAAACCTGCTTTCTCTAAATTATACTTAACAAGTTTGAAAATATGTTTATCATCTTCAACAACAAGAATTTTATGTATAGCCACTTTCTTTCTCCTTAGCTATCTATTGTTTTCTATTAATAGTTTAGAAAATATAAATGAAATTCCTATTACAGTTATGTGACTTTTTTGTGAATTTTTCCTTTTAGGGTTAGGTTATCTTTAACCTTGACTAACTAATCTTCATTATAATAACAAATTAATGGTTACTGTGCAATATCTTACTATAAATCAAAAATATGCATATTGCAAAACTAAAGATAAGGAAAGATAATTCCTCTTAGATCTCTTTCCATTTCCATTTAATCAATTCCTTCCGCCAGAAAATTTAACTCAAAACTTACGATATCCTGCCAAATTCTTATATAATGCCCAAAATAAAACTCAATACAGCTTGATTCTGCTAATAATCCCATTATATAGGGCCCATTATATAAGAAGCATTTTAGAGATAAATTCAAAGAATCTGGTCGAAAACATAACCACATCTTTAAGATTTTATACAGGCCTGTTTGTGATCTGATTTAATTCAACAAGTGACCAAGGAATATCGCCTAAGTCTTTAAAACGTAAAGACATAAAAAAGCCCTGATTAGTTATTCTAATCAGGGCTTTCGACCTCTCTAATTTGCTAATGAGAGAGGATTAATTGGCTCCCCTTCGTAGACGACTTTCGAACTTATTTGGCTTCAAATTCAAACGAATTTGATAGGATTTGCTATGCGGTTAAGAGCTTCTAATGAGCCAAAATATATAACCGCAATAGGTCGCTACTAAACATAACCCTTCTAACCTACTGATTACAAAACCCGTTTTTAATATTGGCAACGTGACTAAAGAAATAACAATCATTACAGGAATGTCCCTCGCAATGAAACCTTGACTGATAGTTATCGGGGTTATCAAGCTAACAATGCCTAGTATAAATAGAACATTAAATATGTTACTTCCTGAGATGTTACCAACCGATATATCGTCTTGTTTTCGATATGATGCGACAATGGAAGTAGCCAATTCAGGCAATGAAGTGCCTGCTGCTATAAGCGTTAGACCAACAAATAGCTCGCTGAAACCAAGAATAGTTGCCAATCCTATAGAACCTCTTACAAATAATTTCGCCCCCAAGGCAAGAAATAATAACCCTGCTATGACTTGGAAAAACCTCTTTGGTTTGGCTTCTTGCTGGTAGCTGGTATTATCTGAACTTTTTTCCGATACCTTGAAAAAACAAACAAAAAGGAATATCGAAAAAATAATTAAAAGAATAATTCCGTCAATCCTGCCTAAATAGCCATCCTTACCTAAAAAGAGCAACATCAACGCAGACAACATCACAAAAGGGATTTCTCGTTTTAATGAAACAGCATCGACTTTTAAAGGACGCACCAACGCAGCAACGCCTAAGATAAAGGCTATGTTAAATATATTGCTCCCCACTATATTACCAACAGCAATATTAGGGGCTGATTTGAAAACTGCATAGATACTTACGATTGCCTCAGGAGATGAAGTACCAAAGGCAACAACAGTAAGACCAATGATGATAGGTTTAACACGAAATGTTATTGCTAACTTGGAAGCTCCTCTTACTAGGACTTCTGCTCCTAGAATTAAAAGAACCAAACCTAGACTCGTACATGCGGTATGCATCAGCATGATTTTACACACCAATCTTATATCAATCTATCGCAATAAAAACTTTTTACTAAACAGAAAACCTATCCTGTTCAGATTGGCTTGAGCTACTCTCTTTTATGGAAAAATTTCAAAGCATTTTAATTTCGGGAGTGGACAGTTCTACGAAATAAATTTTCTTTTACAGGAGTAATCGCCTCGCTTATCGAGCGCACATCCTCAATGGTATAAAAAGCATTGGGATTAAACTTCTTAATAATCTCAACTACACCTGGTATCTGATTCCTATTGACAAACGTATATATGATATTTACTCGACCAGTAGCACCATGACCATCAACGCTTGTCACCCCATAATTATTGTTTTTTAAGAAATTGATAAGCTGAGTTGCGTCCTTTTTTGTAATTACTCTGATAACCTGAATTCCGATAGCCAATTTTTCTTCAATTAATATTCCAACCCAAGTTCCCGTGGCGAATCCTCCTGCATACGCAACATAACATAGCACATTTGAAAGATTAAGAAAAATTTGACGAATGGCTAATAACCAAATGAGTACTTGCATAAAACCTAATATCGAAGCAATATATTTCTTCCCCCGAGATATAAACAATATTCGCATCGTATCCATAGAAACATCAGTTACTCGTGCAAGAAAAATCAATAACGGCAATATGCCCCATTGAAAAAGTGCAGAATTTATCAACGATTTGCTCCTTCCGTATTTTTACATCTTTTATTCATCGAATAATACTAAAACCCACTGCAACACATTATATCACAGTGGGTTAAAAATTTCACTCCCCGGAGGTGTCTAGAACTTAAATACCTCTCAGGGTTAGATGCCTGTTAGTATACAGCAAAATACCAAATTGTCAATTATATAGCCGATTCAGAGAGGAAGTTAGACGCAAAATGTCCACTTTGTCCAGTATTTCTTGGAATCAATTAACATAACAATTTGCCGCACAAAACTTAACAATTTGTCCCCCTTCCAAAGGTGGACAAAAACATCAATTTATTTTATTTTCTACCAAATATGTGGCGGAGAGGGAGAGAGACTTTTAAGCACAATCCCCTAACTCTAAGTCGGATAATAGATTACAACTTAACTACTGGAATGTCAAGGAATTAAGAATTCTATAAGTCTTACAAGTTTTTCCTGGGTTACGACAGGTATTCGCTTTAGATGGGCACGTTTTGGGCACAAACGACAATAATTTTCTTTATAAACAAAATTATAGCTTGAGCATAGTTCTCATAAGCGCTAAGTAATCACATAAATGTCTTGTAATAAGGAAATTTCTTCTTGTGAATTCTTTGGCCTCTTGACCTATGTGAGTTGAAAGTTCTGGATTATTTAATAAGTAACGGATCTGATATGCGCATCCTTCAATAGAATGAACTGTAAAACCAGTCTTGCCATAAACAATCTGTACGGTAATGCCACCAACAAAACCACCAATGACCGGCTTACCTTTCCACATCGCCTCAGCAACCGTAAGACCAAAGCCTTCTTTTGTTGATTTTTGTAAAACCACCTCTGCGGCACGCTGCAAGGCATTAATTTCTATATTTGAATCAGCCGGTAAATCGAGGATAAAAATATCCTTATCTTTCGAAGCAGCATCCTTGATATCGCTAAGCACCTGAGCTCCCTCAGGATCATCTGCTGCGCCGCCCCCTGCAAGCACCAGACAGCAATCATTGTATTTTTTGACCATCTGGTAAGCCTGAATCACACCGAGTGGATCCTTGAAACGATCAAAACGCGAAACCTGTAGAATTATAGGCTTATCGTGCGGAATACCATACCTTTCAACAATTTCCTTAACCTGCTCTGGAGTTAATTCTTTATTTTTGTCGCTTAACGGATCAATGGAAGGATACATAAGAAATTGTGGGATACTAAGCTTCTGCGCAAAATCAGGCAGCGAAAATATTGTACCGTCATAGCGAGAAACATGTTCTTTCAAAAAATTCCACACTTTTCGCTGCGGACGTGATGCATCAATGTGGCAACGCCAGAGCCACTTCGAAGGTTTTTTGCGTTTATAGATAAGCGCTGCCGGCTGAGGGTCGTGGATAATAACCACATCGGCATCAAGATCTAGCTTACGTCCATTCTTTTTATTCACCTTCAAATACTCTTCATACATATCCACGGAAATCTCTTGCGTCTGACCCTGTAGCGCATTATGAAAACTCTTGGTTACTTTATAGAATAGGGGTGTACCCTCTATTACTTCCCAGCGTACCTGAATCCCTATATTGCTAAACAGAGGCACTAAACGCTGCAACATTTCCGCTACGCCACCACCCCAACGAGTTGAATTAACATGAACTAATGTTTTCCCACGCAACGAATCAGCGAGCCGATACGCCAAATCAACGGCACCAGGCGGGGCAACATCTCGATACGACTCTAAACTAATAGTATTATTATTCATGCTAGTGAATTGTTCCGACTAACGCCTCATCGCATAACGCCAGAAATTTCTCTCGCAACCCTTCTAAGCTATACATATAGGCGTCAATCTTCTCAACTTTCTCGGCTAATTCCTTCAAGCCAAGTACATCTTCAAACCAAATAGCAAAATCGCTTCTCCCTTTGCGAACGCGTAGTCGAGCTTCAAAAATATGGTTATAAATAGCGCTCACGTCAACCACTTGTAACGCACTCCTGAATTCAGACAAGGTATTTGTTACTAATCGGGTGGGCACCTCTATAATTCTAGATTTCATAAAATGGAACGGCTGACCGTAGACTATTGTAGGTACTATTTTTATTGAAGAAAGGTGATAATCAATAATGTCGATGAGCTCACTGCGTATCTCTTCAAGACCTTTATTGGGCCCGGGTGTGATACACGATAACTTTTCACCTAAGACTTTATCTCGTACTTGAATCGCTGCCCAATTAGCAAAATCATTGGAGTATGATCCCGAAATATAACGATGCCGCAAGAAATAACTATGCGTATGATAATAAATAGAATCAAGGGGAACTTCTTCGATAAGCTCCATTAACTCCTGCTCATCATCTGCCTTTTTGCCGAGCAGTTCTTTAATCTCTACACAGTCGGTAAATTGAAATTCATTCATTTAACTACTTTCCTTTTGAGAGTGCTATTGTACAATACTTTTTTGATTTGGCAAACACAATTCTCAACTCTAGCTTTCCGGCATTACGCACATCTTTTCCTCATCTGCTCCAATTTTCGGGATTTTCCTTCTTAAACTACTGGTTAGATTTTGATTCTACTCTAAACAGAAAAAGATCGCAACTTAAATAATTCGATAATGAAAAACAAGACAAAACAAAAACCCTATGCAAGTATTTAACTCACATAGGGTTAAAAAATTTCACTCCCCCGCGAGGACTCCCTTGACCTTCGGTCAAGGACTGCTCGTAATAAGCATAAACTAAATGCTCGCTTGCGAACTTTGTGCTTCGCACAGTTCTCGTCACATGGTAAACATTTAGAAAAATAGGCCACCTTTCCAGGCGGCCCATTTTTGAAATACTTCCCTCTCGCATGTCATAAAAAGGGAACTCTCTAAAATAGCTACTTAAATTATACCCAACATTACCTATATATCAAGAATTATTGAGAATTTAGAGAGGTAGTTTTAGGCAACTAATAGCGAATTTAAGGTTCGAAAAGCTAATTTCTGTGTCCTATTTGTCCAGTATTCTTTCTCTGGAAATGACCTAACTCTTTGCGTGAGAAAATAATAAAAGATGTCCTCTCTTATAAGGTGGACATCCCTTCAGAGAAGGCTGGAGTTACTAGATTATTTCTTCTTTTTAGAGCTCTTTTTAGTTTCGCTTTTTTCAACCTCAATAGGCATTTGACAGCGACCTTTTAACATAGCACCTTCATTAATAACTAATACAGGAGTCTCGATATTACCTATCACCTTTGCGGATGAAACAAGTTCAAGGCGTTTGCTACTTTCAATGTCTCCCTTTACTTTACCCGCTATGATTATATCTTCTGCCTTAATTATCTTAGCCTTTACATCCGCCTTTTCGCCTATAATTAATACTCCCTTTGTCTCTAGCTCACCTTCAAATTTACCATTTATCCTTAAGTTAACTGGGCTACTGAACTTAACATTCCCTTGTATCTCAGCTTCAATATCGATCAGTTTTTCTTTCATAATTGGCTTATCGTTTTTCTTAAACATAGAATTCCCTACCTAATAACAATTGTCTTTCTTATTACATTCTTAGCTAAATATTCATACTGACGAATATATTTTAGTGCGATAGAATGACAACTTAAACAATCTATATTCCCATCCTTATAATCTGGACATGATAATAAAGATTTTGCCTCAAGTAAAATATCTTGGGCATAGTATTTCTTTTCTTTAAAGTTTTTTGTTTCTTTTATCTTATCTTCAGATTTTCTAATGACAGCTTCAGTCTCATAAAATATATTACATTTAATATCTTGATTTTCAGATTCCATTTTTATGATACCTTCAAATTCTTGCAGTTACGACAATGCCAACTGGTAAGTACTTCGCCTATTCTAACTCTCTTAGGGATATTAACTTTCGGTTCATAATCTGGGCAATTCGGAA
This sequence comes from uncultured Planctomycetia bacterium, assembly GCA_964520705.1. GTDB lineage: Bacteria > Omnitrophota > Gorgyraeia > Velamenicoccales > JABMQK01 > CAZFPS01. Next base: position 8,733 of record CAZFPS010000049.1, read on the forward strand.
CATAAAAATTACTCTCTTTCACCTTACCTATTGCCTGAGGGATAATTTCTTTACCTTGCATTTTTTTACCCATACATTTAAACATTCTAATATCCCTTGTATAACCTATCTGCACGCATCATCACTGGTCTCCAGCCATCCTTAGTCATAATTTCAAATCCACTGGGCACCATTAGAACATTCTTACCATTTATCTTAATCACCTTATTATTATTTTTATATACTATTGGAACATTTGCTTTCTTCTGTTTCTTTTCCTTTTTGGGCTTCTGCTCTGGTTTTACTGCTTCTTTTTCTAAAGGTTCCTCAGGAGGCTTTATTTTTTCAGAAGGAGCCGATTGGAAGGAGGTCGGCTGAGTAGGTTGTGGACTTATTTTAACCTGCTCTCCCTGACTTTTTTCTTCTTCCTTACTGTTTAAGCTTTCATCTGCTAACCTATTCTTTAACTTCAACAATCGCTTTAGCAGGGCATTTCTCAATGCATGTGCCGCATTCATCACACTCCTCAGCCCCTCGCTTTGCTCGGGATACACTCTCCCTCGATTTCTCTCGGGATCCTTCGAGGGATCCCGAACGGAGCCAAGAAGAGAGATGCCGAGTGAAAACTATATCTCTATGCCTGAGAGGGTACTTAGAATTACTTCTTGTCCTTTACTATCACCTTAACTTTGGCCTGCTTTGCTCCTTCTCTACCAAATAGCCCCTTTGCCTCCTCACTTAATATCTTTATCTCTACATCATCCTTTTGTGCGCCTAATTTTTCAAGGGCGATCTCTATTGCTTCCTCTGCAGTCTTAGCTTGAACTTCAATTTCCTTCATGCCATTAGAGCTCCTTAAATCCACTTCATTTCTCTTGGATAATTGCACCTACCGGGCAAACTTTGATACACTCTCCGCATTCATCACAATCTTCAATATCAATTTCGAAATTTCCATCTTTATCTATGTCAATAGCGCCCAATGGGCATTGTTTAGCACAAAGTTCGCATCCAATACAACTTTCTGTAATTCTAAGAGGCATCGTAATTCTTTTGTACTCACTTTTGATCTCGAATCGTTTCTATTTTGATAATGATATCTGAAAATTCTCCTTAACGAGATAAAGACTCATTTTTCTGCTCTGTTTGTTCGTACAATAGTTGTCTGGATATACTTTACTATATGCTCGACAATTATCATTTTTTCTACGTCTTCATCAGGAATCTCAATACCAAATTCTTCCTCTAATTCCATAACAAGTTCTACGGCATCTAGAGAATCCACTCCGATGTCATCTGTAATCCGTGATTCAAGTCTGATTTTCTTAACATCGATGTTTAATTGTTTAACTAAAATAGACTGAACCTTGTGAAAAATTTCCTCATTGATTGGTTCTTTTAGCTTATCTTTCTTAAACCACATCTTTATCGTTGAACTCGCGAGGAGTTAAAATTTTCTCTGTTTTAATCGTCTTCTGCTCTCTGCATCTTTTAAAAGAATGACATTCCTCACAACAAGGCATATCAATAAAACCATGCATTCTCATTTCTACTTCGCACATCCAAAATTTTTGACAAAAGGAACAACACATTTTTTTAATGAGGACGCGACTTACGGAGTCCGCCAAATTTTGTGGCGGACGACGTAAGTCGTATGTCCGAATTTAACCCAGACTTATGGAGCGAGCAAAGCGAGCGAACATAAATCTGGGTTTCACTTATTTCTTGCCTAAAATCCTAAACATTCCGGTTCCGCAATCAAGACATTTACCTTTCATCGCTTTACGACCATTCTTCATAGTAATCTCTTTTGTATCCTTCATCTCTTTTTTAGCCTTGCACTTAACACAATATCCTTCCATCTTTATCTCCTATCTATTTTTTCGAAAATTGTTTAAGTTTGCTTTACCCTGCTTTCTATATACTTAACTAGATCATCTACTGTTTTCATCTTCTCAATATCATCATCAGGAATCTCTATGCCAAATTTTTCTTCTATATTCATAACTAATTCTACTGTTTCAAGTGAATCAGCTCCTAAATCATCGTTAAAAGAACTTTCTGTTTTAATCTCTTCGACTCGTATTCCTAATTGTTTACTTACAATTTCTCCTATTTCCTTAAATACATTCACCTATGCCCCTGTGGTGACTTGCTCTGACTTTGATTCTATATAGTGGTTAAGTTCTAACTTATCTTTCTCATCTAGCAAATCAAAAAGAACACCATAATAATTAGTTTCTCCTACTTCCTTTTTCCAGACGATCAGTGCTTGAGCTTTTATAATCGGAACTTGATCCCCATAAAAAAATAATCTTAAGTTTATTAACTCGCCTTCTTTAAACTCTCTTTTTGATGCAAAACATAAACCATCAGTGCTAATATTTTTGGCAAGAGATTTTATTTTTTCAGGATTATTCTGAGATTCAATTCGTATAATTATAGTTCTATTATAATCTTGAGTTAAGCCTAAACGAGAGGATTGTCTTTTATCGGTTGACTCTCCAGAAATCCAAAGCTTTCCTTCTTCTTCAGGAGAGGATAATTCTTTAACCAATCCCTTTTTCTCAAGTACATTTTTTAATGATTCGAAAGAATGTTCAAGCTCTTCATGCTCTTTTGCCTTTCTTAACGATTCCTCCTGTAGTGTCTTAGCAGAAAACTCTTTTCTTTGTAATTCTGACTTAATTTTCTGATATTCATTCTCTTTCTTCAAAGAAGTCTGCTCAACTGTCTTTCGAATAGCCTCTTCCTGCCCTAAACGATCCTTGTTTTCTTGCAATTCTTGCCTAAGTTTATTGATTTGCTTTACTTCCAGTAATCTATACCGACGCCAACCCAAAAGGCCAAAACCTGAAATCAAAATTAAACCTGCAGGCCAAAATATTAAACCCATTGCAATTCCTTTACTTACAACGGGAGACTCTAGTTTTGGAATTACTTCACTTTTAGACACTATTATTCCCATACCAGCTTCTTCAATCCCTTCCTTAGTTTCCTCAACTACTCCTATTTTAGGTACCGCAAGAGGTAAAGGAGGTTCTGAAACCGGTTTCTCTTCCTTTAACTGGGATGGGTATCCTTTTAACTTAGTAAGGGCTGTGTCCATTGCTTCTACCCTTTCAATCGTCTCCTGTCCAGTTTCATCTATGGTAGAAATTTCCTTACCGCTCATACCAAACACAAGCGTTGTTAAAGGTGCCTGTTCTTCTAAAAACTCTGTCTCTATCGGGGCTTGAAGATCTAATAATATAGTATTATTTTCCTGCCGAATTTCGTATGGTACCTTTTGGGTTAATTCAAAAGTTAAGGCCTGAAGAGACTCATTTTGATATCTACTAGTGATTCTTTTTAACACACCTTGATTTACTGCAACTTCATTATCTATCTTACCTGTGACATTCATTGACTTAAATTCGACTACCAATCGAAATGGATTCTCTTGCCAATGAGTAGAAAATTTAACCGGACCAGAGGTTGAAATAGCTACTCTTATGCTATTAGACGAACCCTGTACTGCTCTTTGAGATTCCTCTAACTGTTCTTGTCCTTTAGCTTGATTAATAAAAAGAAAACTACATGCAAAAATTCCTATACTCATGATAGAAAAATATCTTAAATTCATATGTTTTCGCATCATAACTTCCTCCTGGTATAATCTTCAGGTATAACTACGGATTATACCTGATTACTGAGATTATCTTAGATTACGGAGATTAACCATTAATCTCCGTACCTTACAACTCTTATTACCAAAATTTATCAACAATCCAGTCTCATATCCTGATGCTTTTAAATTTGTATTTTGTAAGAGCAAGCTATTGTCCATTCTACCCAAAAGATCTCTTTTTTAATCTCTGTAATCTGTTTTTCAATCTTTGCAATCAGACATCCTTTTTGTTTATTCTTTATAGGATGTCTCTATTGCTCGATTACCATCGATATTGCTTCGATACGACTACCTTATCATTTTCTCTAAATTCTCCTTGCTCCCATCCAGGCAAAATAGCTGCTGCGCAAAACTCTTCTTCTACCTTCTCTACTTCTGCGCTACCGATAAGTGCATTTTCACGATAAATTGAAAAAACATCTCCTAGCCGCACATCATTGTCTCTGCCTAAATCTACTACTACAAACCCATACTCTTTGTTTGCCTCTAAAACCTTCCCGCCTAATCTTGGCCCAGATGCAACAACGATTCTCTCTAAATCAATAGCCTCAGATTCCCCTTTAACCTCTCTTATTTTACCTTCTAAATTTTTCTTCTCTCTCATTACGATAATCAACTTAGCCTCGGCCTGACGCCTTCCTCCTATCTCATTCTCAAGCTTATTTAAAGTAACTCTAATTTGTTGATCCCTTTCTTCCAACTCTCTTCCTAATGCGACAGTCCTTTCTTTTTCAGTAACGAGTTGTTCTTCTGTTCTAACGAGTTGTTCTTCTGTTCTCTTTTTTGCCATAATTGCAACTATAAATTTTTTCTCAACTATGGACTTTTCTTTAGAGGTGCTCAAAAATTCGTTTTGAAAAAATAACTTCAAATCCTTTTCATTTTCTTTAAGTAGAAAAAAGACAGCGCTGGTACCAAATAGAAAAACAATTGTGCTTACCCAAAGGAATTTAGGCCTAACTGCCAATTTAAGATTTATTTTCCTCATTTGCCACCTCCACTTTTTCACTTATTGGCGAAATTAGATATCTGCATAGTTCCTCAAATCGTTCTCTTTGTTTATTATAAAAAGGTAATAACCTTTGATATTCTCTTACCTTCTCCATATCCTTTGTTTTTATGATTTGAAAACATTTGGAAAGTCTATTCTTAATATTGTGATAAGCACCAATAAAAATAATTCCTTTTTGACCACGGCTTAAAGTTTCTTCGATTCTTTTAGCGATAAATTTATCTCTTTTATCTAAAAGTCTATCTTTAGCTAATTTATATTTTATGAATGCGATTAATTTACGCGAAATTGACTTGGCCTGAGTTAGCGCGACTAATCTGTCTAGCTCTTCCTTGACAAGTTTGAAATCCTCTGTCTTGACCAAAATGGCTCCTTTTTTTAGGAGCCTGGCGACTAATTCGTAATTCCTGCTTCCTGATTTTGCGCCTTCTTCAACTATTCTCAGTCCTACCTCGCCATCCGCCACCATTCCATCCTGATACACCTTCATCCCTGATACATCTATGGAATTGAAATAATCTGATATGACATCCCAAAAATTTTCAACTGCCGCCTTGTGTTTCTCCCAAACATCTTCTCCAATATCCGCAATGCCTCTTTTAGTCACATCTTTCGCTAAAGACCCGAGGTCAGCGCTTGTATGAATAACTGGGACATAAATCAGTGTTCTCATAATGAAATATTAACCCCTACTTAGCCTTTATTTTCTGCTCCAGTCGATCTAATCTTTTTCTCAACGAGACATTCTCTTTCTCTATCTCAGTTTCTTTTGCCTTTGAGGAAAGATAAGAATCCTGCTGCCACCAGT
>CAZFPS010000050.1:0-13732 GCA_964520705.1 uncultured Planctomycetia bacterium
TGTTCTTGTTCGTCGATCTGTTCTCTCGCCTTTTTCAAATCGTATCTTTCTGAACTTAATTCTTTGCGTAAAACCTTATTTTTATCTTCCACTTCCAACAAGGACTTTTCTGTCTGTTCCAAAGAACTCTGTACGCTCTTAAGCTTCTTGTTGATCTTAGAGCTTTCCTGCTCTAATGAGGCGATTTTGGGCTTAAGAGACTTTTCTATCTCCTGATCAAGGGTATTCTTATCCCAGAACAAATCAACGGCCTTAACAAAAGAAAAAATGCCTATACCTATACATATACAGATAACAGCTATATTCCAATGTTTAGACATAAAAACTCTATTTATACCATGGATTCGGTTTATGTTGACGTTTTGACCCTGATGTGTTAAGCTACATTATATTATAAACGCGCAAAATTGCAAGAAATTTATATTCACCTGCCCCGCCAATTGTATCAAGAAGGTAAATTTCCCTAGAGAAGTGATCTCTCTATCCATAATTGCAGATTTCCAAATCTAAAATTAATCGTAATAACTATACTATTAGGTAATTTGTAAAAATGCTTTCTAAAGTAAATAGTTTTGGAATCATAGGTATCGATGCTTACCCCGTAGAGATAGAGGTAGATATCTCTTTCGGGCTTCCGGTCACAAATATTGTCGGCTTACCTGATACAAGCGTAAAAGAAAGCAAAGAGCGTATAAAATCGGCTATCAAAAATAGCGGCTTTCGATTCCCTGTCCATAGAATCACAGTGAATCTGGCACCAGCTGATATAAAAAAGGAGGGCGGAAATTTTGACTTAGCCATAGCTTTGGGGATTTTGGCTAGCTCCGGACAGATCAATAAAGACCTGCTCCAAAATTATATAATACTCGGCGAGCTTTCTTTGGAGGGAAAATTAAGGTCCATCAAAGGCGCCCTACCCATAGCTATGAAGATGAAGTCCTGTAAAACAAAAAACTTACTCCTCCCTTTGAATAATGCTAAAGAGTCTGCGCTTATTAAAGGCATAAATGTCTATGGGGCTGAATCAATTAATGAAGTTATAAATTTTCTATCTAATCCGGACGCCATTAAGGAAACAAAGATAGATTTGGACAAAATTTTGGGCAAAATGCAAAGATACGAGGTAGATTTTAGCGATGTCAAGGGTCAATTATTAGTCAAGCGTGCCTTAGAGGTGGCGGCCGCGGGCGGACACAACATCCTGATGATCGGACCTCCTGGCAGTGGAAAATCTATGTTAGCCAAAAGAATCCCCACTATCCTGCCTGACATGAGCGAAGAAGAAGTTATCGAGACTACATCTATCCATTCATCTCAGGGTCTCGTGTCCGAGAAGACCGGATTAATCTTTGCCCGTCCGTATCGCGCGCCTCACCATACTATATCCGACGTGGCTTTAGCTGGCGGAGGCTCAATTCCCCAGCCTGGAGAAATCAGTCTTGCTCATAATGGAATCTTATTTCTAGACGAGCTTCCAGAATTCAAACGCAACGTATTAGAAGCGCTGCGGCAACCTTTGGAAGATGGTAAAGTGCGTATTGCTCGCGCAAACAAATCCTCAACATTTCCCTCACGCTTCATGTTCGTCTGCGCTATGAACCCCTGTCCGTGTGGATATTTTACAGATCCTAAAAGAAATTGCCGTTGCAACTCTACAAAGATAGAAAGATACCTCTCAAAGATCTCAGGACCGCTACTAGATAGAATCGATCTGCATATAGAGGTCCCTTCTCTAAAATATAAAGAGATTATCGAACCTAAGCAATGCGAATCATCAGCCGATATTAAGGAACGTGTCAAAAAGGCTCATAAAATTCAAAATCGGAGATTTGCTGATGAGAAGATATACTTTAACAGTCATATGAACCACAAACAAATAAAAAAGCACTGTGCTCTAGAGCAAGAAACGAGCGATTTGCTTAAGGCCGCAATGGACAGTATGAACTTTTCCGCGCGCGCATATGACAAGATTCTGAAGATTGCAAGAACTATTGCGGATTTAGAAAAAAGTGATACAATATTGTCTAGCCATATTTCAGAAGCCGTACAATATAGATCCCTGGACAGACAGTTATGGTTATAATAAGGAGATAGCATGTCAAAAGAACCGTTTATATCCATTATAATCCCTGTAAGAAATTTTGAACGCACACTAGATAAAACATTTGAATACCTGATGCAGGCCGAATATCCGCGCGACCGTATGGAAATAGTCATCGCTGATGGCGGAAGTTCCGATGGCACAGTTCCTCTAATCAAAAAATATCAACAGCAATACCCTTTCATAAAACTCGTGGAAATCCCTGACTGTCCTTCTCCCGGATATGCGCGCAATAGAGCACTAGAGGAAGTAAAAGGAGAATTTTTATTGTTTACGGATGGAGATTGCGCACCCTGTAAGAACTGGATATATGAGTTGCTCAAACATTTCCAGCGCGATGAAAAGATCGGTATTGTGGGCGGAGAGATTTACACATTAAGAGTAGAAAAGGATAATATCGTAGAAGGTTGGTGCGAACACTTCCGTTTCAACATGGTCTCACCCCGTTACGGTTTTATAAAAGAAGGCTATTTCCCTCTATTATCGGATATGTACCCCACGCAGATTGCCGGCCACCGTGCCTACTTTTTTGTTACCGCAAATGTGGCTTATCGAAAGAAAGCCATAGACCAAGCCAATGCCAGATTCTGGATAAAACCTACTGGCGAAGATATGGATTTCTGTTACCAGGTCCAGCGCGCAGGCTGGAAGCTATACTTTGCCCCTAAAGCGAAAGTGGACCATATGCATCGTGCTAATCTGCAACAGCTTCTTAAAGTATGGGTAACTTACGGCGCAGCTCACCCGCCGCTGCTGGATAAATACGCGAAAAACCGTATGGAGATAATTTTGCAGCTACAAAAGGCCAGACCAAAAATAAGTTTTCCCTTTCCCATAAAGGGTTTTATTTATTTAGGCAACTTCCATCTATTTCAAATATTTGCTTTGGCTAGTTTAATTTTAGCGATATTTGCGATCAAGAATTCGGACTCAATCCCCTTAGCGTCTGCCTTAGGAATATGCATCGTATTATTTGCTTATTTTGCCTACCAGTTTATTAAATGGTGTATACCTATGGAACCAAAGAAGAATTTTAGGCACTGGTGCAGAATGAAGTATTTAACAAATTTCTACTTCATTAAGGGCGGGTTAAAAAATAGCCTCAAATACAAAACTTTCTGTATCGAGCCAAGTTTTTAGATTAACTGCGGATTAAGGCCAAGGTCTCTGTCCTGGTCTTCTGATTCTCCTTAAAAATTCCCCTGACAGCACTGGTTATAGTCATCGTTCCCGGTTTTTTTACTCCGCGCATGGACATACATAAGTGCTCTGCCTCAAGCACAACCATAACTCCCCGAGGCTTCAACTTAGACATTACAGTTTCGGCTATCTCTGTAGTAAGACGTTCCTGAACTTGAAGGCGTTTTGACAATACGTCGACCACGCGGGCGATCTTACTCAATCCAGTAACGCGACCGCCTTTGGGTATATAGGCGACATGTGCCGTACCGATAAACGGCAAGAGATGATGTTCACAAACCGAATACAAAGGTATACCTCTTAAGAGTACAATTTCATCGTGCTTATGATCTAAAATTACCTCTAACTCTGCCTTAGCATTCTTTTTTATGCCAGCGAAAATCTCTTCATACATATCCGCAACTCTCTGCGGCGTCTCAAGCAAATCTTTCTTCTTCGGATCCTCACCAATGGCCTCAAGAATATCATATATTGCTTTTTTAATTTTATTTTTATTCATAGCATCCTCACTTTCCTATACAGAATTCAGAAAATATTTTATCTAGTATTGCGCCATCTACGGTCTCGCCGGTGATTCTGCCTAATGAATCCAGCGCCAGTTTTAAATCCAAGGCTATGAATTCTAAAGATAATTTATTTGTAAAACTACTCTTCGCCTTTTCTAGCAGTTCCTTTGCTTGTTTTATCTGCTCAATTTGCCTGGTGTTCGTTGTGATCAAACCTTCGCTGGATACTACTTTTCCCTTATAAACAAAACTTATAATTGCATCTTCTAATTTACCTATACCCTTTTGCGCCAGAGATGAAACGCTCACAACCTTCTTGAATGACTTTTTTATCTTTTGTTTTTCGATACGCTGCGGCAGATCGATCTTATTTAATACGGCGACCACATCTTTACCTTTCAATTCTTTGATAAGGCCATAATCTTTCTTTGTCAATTTCTGGCCGGAATCGAATACCAACAGAATTATATCGCTAAGCGCGATAGAGTCTTTAGCCAGACGGATTGCCTGGTGCTCTATTAAATCCTTAGGCTTGACCATGCCCGCGGTATCTACTAATCTAATACCTACTCCACCTATATTTACAAATTCTTCGATTACGTCACGCGTAGTCCCGGCTATAGGAGTAACTATAGCTCTCTCTTTTCGCAAAATCGCATTGAGCAGAGATGACTTTCCCACGTTTGGCCGGCCGCAGATTGTAACCTTTATACCTTCGCGGAAGAAATTTACTTTTTTAGAATCTAAAATAATGGCATCTAACTCTTCAATAACACTATCGAGTTTTTTGGAAAGCTTTTTTGTCGACTGTGTATCTATATCTTCATCACAGAAATCAATATCTGCCTCTATCTGCGCCAGGATATCGACCAATTCTTGTCTGATATGTTTTATTTTATTAGACAAACCTCCTGATAACTGCTCAACGCCTAATTTTAAGGCAGCATCTGTCTTTGCCCTGACAATATCTAAAACCGCTTCTGCTTTAGACAGATCAATGCGTCCGTTTAAAAATGCCCTCTTGGTAAACTCGCCGGGTTCAGCTAATCTTATGCCGTTTCTTATTATCAACTCTAAAATATTGCGTAAAGATATTGCGCCGCCGTGACAACTAATCTCAACTATGTCTTCCCGAGTGTAGGTCCTGGGCGCGCGCATAACCGTAAGCAAAACCTCATCAATGATCTTCTCCCTGTCTTCTAAAATTAACCCATAGTGGACCGTGTGCGACTTGAATTTAGAAGGCAAACAACCATTCTTACCCTTAAATATCTTATCCGCAACTTTCAAGGAATCTTTACCACTCATGCGCACAGTGCCAATGGCCCCTTCGCCAACTGGTGTCGAAATCGCGACTATTATATCTTCTGTCATTTCTTTTTATAGCTCTTTAATCTATCTCGCTGAATTTGCTTTCGCTCTCTAAGCAGTCTAGAAATATTCTTCTGTCTTCTGGTAATTCTTTCTCGGGGCATTATCTATACTTTTTATAATTCATAAAATTGCAAACCTATCTATTTAAATCTAATAACTATACCCTTGGCTTCGTTTAACCGTAAGATTACCGCTTCTCCACCCATTTCTGAAACTCTAACTCTAAGTTTTTTTATAGTCTCAACTATATCATAAATAGGAGCCTCTACGCTAACCTCTCCTATCTCTATATACTGCCTTGGAGGCGCGGTATGAAACACCTTAATGTCTTGCGGATTTGTCGCAGGATAAACCTGCTCATCAGCATATCTTACGGATTTGACGCTGGCGCATCCGCCCAGCAAAACAAAAATAACCAATAACAAAGAGGCCGTTTTAATTTCTCACCTCGCCACAAAGATACAAAGAACCTGTCACTAGAATTAAATCATTCTTTCCGCATAGTGATTTTGTCAGCCTTAACGCTTTTTTTAAGTTATTGGTCGTCATGATCGGCTTTGCCTTAAAGTACTTAGCTAATTCTTCAGGCTCGCTTGCGCGTGGATTAACTGATTTTGTTAAGACTATTTTCTTGGTAATCTTTTCTAACTCGCGACAGGTATCTTTAAGCTCCTTGTCTTTGGCTATGCCAAAGATTACCCAGGTTCTTCTGTTTGGAAAATTATCTTTTAATGTTCTACCTAAGGCTCTAACGGATGCGCTGTTTTGAGCGCCATCAATAATAACTGTTGGATTATTTGAGACTATCTGGAATCTCGCCGGCCAGATGCAATTCTTTAGGCCGCTTCTAACATCCTGGCCATCGACTTTAATATTATGATATCTCAAAGCCTCAATGCTGGCAATAGCTAATGAGGCATTAGCAATTTGGTGTCTGCCCAAGAGATTTATGTGTAAATTCCTAAGATTATATGTGGCGCCCCTATAATTAAAATGACCTTTCTGGGTGAGATTAAATCTAAAATCCCTTCCCTCTTTAATCAAGGTAACGCTATTGCGTTTTGCTATATTCTCCACTGTTTCCATAACAGCTCTATTTTGCTTTGCTGTTAAAGCAATAGCTTTTCGCTGACTTATCTTTTTGTTTTGTTTCTTTATTATCGATGCTTTTTCAAATGCGATTTCCTTTAGTTTCTTCCCTAATAGATACGTATGTTCTAAGCTTATAGGTGTAATTATGGACACCAAAGAATTACATACGTTCGTTGCGTCTAATCTACCACCTAATCCAGTCTCTAAGACCACAAAGTCGACCCTTTTATCTTGGAAATACACAAAAGCTATGGCGGTATAAACTTCAAAGAATGTCAAGGCATCATATTTTGAATTTTTATTAAACCTATCTATGCAGGGTTTTAGCCTAGAGACTAAATCGCAGATTTCTTTCTTTGAAATCATGCCTTCAAACTCTCTATCAACGCTCTTAGCTTTACTATGCTTATCCAATATCCTAATCCGCTCTCTAAAATCATTTAGGTGAGGTGAAGTATACAACCCCACCTTAAAACCTGCCTGTTTTAGAATATTCGCCATAAATACGCAGACCGAACCCTTGCCTTTTGATCCGGCTACATGAATGACTTTTAAATTAACTTGAGGATTACCAATAGTCTTGAGGAAATTCTTAAAGCGCTCTAAATTAAATGAATTTTCGTAGGAGTATCTACAGAGGTTTTCGTAGTTAACAAAAGAATACAGATAATCTTTGACTTGGGGATAAGTCATTGGCGAGACTGATTTATCAAATAAGATAAGCGAATAATCTCAATGTTTAAAATGGCGGCAGCCTGTAAATACCATAGCTAGTCCGTGCTTATCCGCTTCTTTAATGACCTTTTCATCGGCGATTGAGCCACCGGGCTGGATGATAGCCTTAATCTTTGCTTTTGCGGCTAGCTTTACACTGTCTTCTTTAGGAAAAAACGCATCTGAAGCCAATATGCTTCCTTGGGTTAATTTTCCTGCCCTCTTTACACAGAGCATAACGCTATCAACTCTGTTGACCTGACCCATGCCTACGCCTACGGTCGCAAGATTTTTAACAAAGCAAATAGCATTGGACTTTACGTGCTTTACAACCTTCCAGCCAAACAATAAATCCTGCCACTCTTTCTGGGTAGGCTTTCTCTTTGTAACAACCCTTAATTTGTTTCTGTCCAAATCGAACAAATCCTTTTCCTGTATTACCACTCCGCCGTCAATGCTCTTTATATCAACTCCAGAGTCAGGTTTTTTTACTTTTAATTTTATTATCCTGAAATTCTTCTTCTGCATTAGCAATTTTAGAGCGTCTTTATCATAATCAGGAGCAGCGACACACTCTAGAAAGCCGCTGGAATTTATCTTTTTAGCGGTAGGCAAATCGACTTTTCTATTTATTCCCACAATACCGCCGAATGCTGAAAGCTTATCTGCGGACCAAGCCCGAACATATGCGGTCTTTATATCTTTAGCAACTGCCACGCCTGTAGGGTTTAAATGTTTTATTACTACTGCGGCCGGTTCCTGGAATTCACGTACAATATCCCAGGCAGCATTCAAATCAAGAAAGTTATTAAAGGATAATTCCTTGCCGCTGATCTTTTGCGCCGTAGCCAAAGAATCAGATTTCATATCAGGATCTTGATAGAGAGCAGCTTTTTGATGCGGATTTTCTCCGTAACGTAAATCCTGAATTTTATTAAACTTTAAATTTATAGCTTTGGGGAATGTCTCCTTTTGTGGCTTTTGACCATTCAACTGTTCTGATAGATACCCATAGATCATAGAATCATAGTAAGAAGTAAGCTCAAAGACCTTTAACCCTAACATGGTCAAAGTTTCATCACTTACCGCTCCATTATTCTTCTTTAAGTCTTCAATAATTCTAGGATAAAATTTAGTATCGGATACAACCGCAACCGAACGATAGTTCTTAGCAGCCGAACGAAGCATGGATGGACCGCCGATATCGATATTCTCTATGGCTTCTTCTAAGGTCACGCCCTGTTTCTTTATAGTCGCTTCAAAAGGATAGAGATTAACCACAACCATGTCTATGGGAACTATGTCGTGTTCTTTTATCTGGGCCAGATGTTCTGGGTTATCTCTTAAAGCTAGAAGCCCTCCGTGAATCTTGGGATGCAGAGTTTTTACCCTTCCGTCGAGCATCTCGGGGAATTTTGTATGCTGTGAAATCTCTTTGACATCCAGACCAGCATTCTTTAAAAGCTTTGCTGTGCCACCAGTTGAAATAATCTCCACGCCGAATTTAGATAGAGCCTGCGCTAATTCCACAACTCCGTTTTTATCCGATACGCTGATTAATGCCCGTTTGATTTTTACCATCTCACTCCTCCTCAATGAACGCATAACTTACGGAACCAGTTATTGACCTCTCTTAGGTGACGTAAGTTATATGCGTGAATTGACCCCTCACCTTTTACTTATTCAAAAACTTAAAAAATATTTTCTAAAGACCAATTGAATACTAAAAAGGTGCGGGGCAAGTTCGGATTTGCAACTTATGTTCGTTTCATTCCATAAGTTGCGTCCTCACTTATTTGTTAGCTCTAAATAAAATATAATCTCCGTCTTGCACTACGTAATCTTTTTCTTCTAATCTGACCTTGCCCTCATTTTTTACCTGATTATAATGACCTGCCTCCAATATATCATCTGCGCTTACTACTTCTGCTCGAATAAATCCCTGTTGTATAGCAGAGTGTATGCAACCAGCGGCCTCAAGGGCAGTTCCTCCTTTACGTATAGACCACATCCGCGATTCTTTCTCACCGCCCGTAAAAAAAACTATCCGTCCGGAAGCATAATATATATCTTTCAGTATTTCTTGAGATAAATCTAGTTCGCTTCCATCTTTAATTAAATATACCGGTAGTGTCGTAATCAAAGGAAATCCTTTAAGCAGCTTCAGCTCTTCGCTGTTAAAATGCTTGAACAAAAAATCCTCTTTCTCTAAAATCTCATTGGCTTTAGCAAACAGCGCTTTTTCTTCTTGCGGGATTTCTTTGGTAAGTCTATCCTGGACGTATTCTAAATCTGTTAATATGAGGTCAGTCTTTTTGTCCTCTGCGGAAATTACAACTTCCGCATCTTTCACTTCCTCGATGGGAACGAAATCAATTTGCAAAGGTGTAGCTTTCTTGGATTTAAAGATCTCTTTAAGATGGGATAATTTCTCATCCGCAAAATTCTTCTTTCCTAGGGAAAAACCATCCAGACTGAAAACGGCAATTTTCATCTATTCTACTCCTGTTTTTTGGATTCTTGATACTTAGTTATAATCCCCTGAGCAATCTTATGCGGGACTATTTCATAGCTAGAAAAACTCATAGAGTAATTGCCTCTGCCTCCGGTTAATGACCTGAGGTCGGCTGCATAAGTAAACATCTCCGCTAAAGGCACATGGGCCTTGAGTACCTGATATTTAGAGCGTGACTCCATGCCCATTACTCTGCCTCTGCGCGAATTAATATCTCCAGAGATTTGCCCCATGTATTCATCGGTAATAATAACTTCCACGTTCATGATCGGCTCAAGCAAAACAAGTCCGCAGTCTTGAATAGCTTTTTTCAAAGCCATAGCCCCTGCGATCTGAAAAGCCATATCCGACGAATCAACATCATGATAAGAACCATCGCATAAAGTTACCCTAATATCTACTAAAGGATACCCGGTAAGCATGCCTTCCTTCATAGAATTTTTGATACCCTTCTCGACAGAAGGAATATAATTTCTAGGAATCGCTCCGCCGACTATTTTATTAACAAATTCAAAATCTCCCCCCCTGGATAAAGGCTCTAATTCAATCCAGACATCGCCATACTGGCCGCGGCCACCAGATTGCTTCTTATACTTACCTTGGACTTTAGCTGATTTTGTTATAGTCTCTTTATAAGGAACTTTTGGTGTTCCTAAATCAACCTGAACATTGAACCTCTTCTTCAATCTCTCTACCATCACATTTAAATGTTGATCTCCCATGCCCGATATTACCATTTCTCTAGTCTGGGCATCGTGATTAATCTTACAAGTAAAGTCTTCTGATTTGATTTTTCCCAAAGCGGTAGAAATTTTCTCTTCATCCTGACGAGTCTTTGGTTTAATGGAAGCGGAATAAATCGGCTCTGGGAATTTTATCTCTTCAAAAACTACGCTATTGCCATCTATGCCTATACTATCGCTGGTATGAGTATCTTTTAATTTTGCAAACGCGATTATATCGCCACAAGAAGCGTCTGGCACCGATCGTTGTTCTTTCCCTTGTAGACAGTAAATTTGGCTAAAGCGTTCTTTTGTATCGCGTGTAACATTATGAAAGCTGGCATTGGCCGCTAATTTACCCGAGAACAATCTGATTAAAGAAAGTTGGCCTACAAAAGGATCTGCTATGGTCTTGAACACAAAACCAGATAACGGCGCTGCTTCGCTCAATTCAACATCCTTCTCTTCTTCCGTCTTTAAATCCTTAGCTTTTAATTTAGGTCTTTCTGAGACACTAGGCAGATATTCGATAATCGCCGCCATGACTTCTTTAATACCCTTATCGGTCAAGGCAGACCCGCCCAACACAGGATAAACTTTACCTTGCCCAACCGCTTCTTTTAAAGCCTTTTTTAATTCCTCCTGAGGGATCTCTTTGCCTTCTAAATATTGCTCAAGTAGAGCATCATTGCTCTCAGCGATAACTTCTATATTATCTGCGGAGAGAGGACTCTGAATCAATATCGCGCTTTTGGAAAGGTTATTTCTTATTTCCTCTACTGTACTATTTAGATCCGTATTTTCCTTATCTAATTTATTTACGAATATAAGTCTGGGTAGGTTCAAATTATCCAACATTTCCCAAACGCGCTCAGTGCCGACCTCTATACCACTGGTGGCATCTATAACAACTATAGCCGCGTCTACGGCCCTTATGAAAGATACAACCTCTCCGATGAAATCTGCATAGCCTGGAGTGTCAACTATCTGAATGAAATGTCCGTTATGCTTGCAGTTCATGATACTTGCCGATATGGAAACTTTACGGTCTTTTTCTTCATCAGAGTAATCGCTGACAGTATTGCCATCCATGACGCTTCCCTTTCGGGTTGTAGCACCCGCTAAAGACAATAAGGCTTCTGCCAAGGTAGTTTTACCGGCCTGGGCATGCGAAAGTAGAATAAAATTTCTTTTTTTATCAGGGGAGAATCCTTCCATAATATATTAATCTCCTTTCTTACCTATATATATATATGCGCTAAATAATACAATCTCTTACCTTAATATACACTAAAGATGGGCTTCTGCAGAGAATTCATTATATTAGAAAAGGGATATTCAGTCAAGGAAAGTTCACTTAAGAGGGACTTCTCCAAAGGGTAAATCTGTTGAACGCCTTGAGAAGGATAAGCAGGATTACTATTCTATATAGGTATAGATTTTCTTCTTAAAATTTCTAAAGGTGTATCTGCCTTTTGCTTCGGAAATCAAGTAATTTGGCGCTACGGGTATCTTCCCGCCTCCACCCGGAGCATCAACCACATATGTAGGCACAGCATAACCAGAAGTATGGCCTCTCAGTTTCTCCATTATATTAATACCCACGGCTATGGGAGTCCTAAAGTGGGCTATGCCCCTTGCGGGGTCGCATTGATAGATATAGTACGGACGGACTCTGATTTTAAGCAAATCATGCATTAACTTCCTCATAACATAAGGCCTATCGTTTACTCCCTTTAATAATACTGTCTGACTGCCTAATACAAAACCGCTTTCAGATAAAATATCGCAGGCGAATTTACAGCGCTTGGTTATCTCTTTAGGATGATTAAAGTGTATACTAATCCAAATAGGAGCGTATTTCTTAAGCATGCTCACAAGGCCATTTGTAATTCTCTGCGGCAAGCTCACTGGGGCACGCGTACCTATGCGCAGAAACTCAATCTGAGGCACTGAGCGCAGTTTCTTTAGAATCTCTTCTAAGACATTGTTTTCCAGCATGAGCGGATCGCCGCCAGATATTAAAACATCTCTTATTTTGCGGTTAGATTTAATATAATCTATGGCCTTATCTAAATTCTTCAAATCTAGAATATTCTTATCTTCACCTACCATTCTACGACGAGTACAGTGACGGCAATAGGCAAAACACATCTCAGTAACCAAAAGCAATACTCTATCCGGATACCTATGTACAAGCCCAGGAACAGGAGAATCTCTATCCTCGGCACAAGGATCAGTCATCTCATGTGCTGACGACTTCAATTCTAAATTTATAGGGACTACTTGCTTTCTGATAGGACAATTTGCATCATCAGAATCCATTAAACTAGCCAAATAAGGAGTGATGGCCAAGGAGAGACGACCCCGAGACTTCTTAATAGCCTCTTCTTCTTCTGAGGTAAGATTTATGACTTGCGATAAATCCTCTTTTGAGCGAATTCTATTCTTTACCTGCCAATACCAATCTTCCCAATCAAGCTCAGACACATCTTTCCACAAGGAAATACGATGATAGTCTCCCAGAATGCTTCTTTTCAAAACCGCAGGATCGACAAATGTCTGCTGCACCGCCGCTATCCCATTAGATGGCAACTCCCACCTCCTTTTTTAGCTGCCAAAACTTATCTCTTAATAAAATCAGATATAAATTCAATTTAAATTTAATTAAGCCCCAACCTTTTTAAACCGGCATCGATAATTTTATTAATCGCCTGATTATAATCACAGCCTACAAGTTTAGGAGACATACCAAAAACATCTTCTTCGGCCAGAGACGGCAAAGGGTTAATCTCTAAAACATACGGATTGCCGACATTATCTACCCTAAAATCCACTCTGCCAAAATCAAGACAATCGACAGCTTTGTATGTACGCACAGCTAAATCTTTTAGTGTTTTAGCTAATCTCTCTCCTATCTCAGCCGGGCATACATACTTTAATTCCGCGGAAGTAACTCTTTCAAAAGTATATATCATCTCTCCTAAATCAAGCTTATCCTTGATAGATATCTGGACTGGGGAGAATGCTTCAACTGGAGAATTACCGATAAGCGGAACTGTAAATTCTCCCCCTTTAATCAACTGCTCTATAATTAGTGGTGAATTGCTATATCTATCAAATAAAAACTCAGCCTGATTATTTAATTCTTTTTTATTATGTACAACAGAATTATCAGATATGCCCTTAGATGTCCCCTCATTGCGCAATTTTACAATCATAGGAAATTCCATATGATCTAAATTCAAAAGATCATCTAGTTTTTGGATGCCCAAAAAATGCGGCGTAGGTATGCCTTCTGCCGCAAGAATCCTCTTTGTCATTATTTTATCTAGAGTTAAACTCATGGTTAAGCCATCGGAGCCAATGCAAGGAATTCCGTAAGTCTCTAAAATTACTGGCACCTGCGCCTCTCGATTTCTAGTACCTACACCCTCGCATATATTAAAAATCACATCTACACCTAAATTAGGTAGTTTCTCCAGTAAATTTTTCACTCCACCAATAT
>CAZFPS010000051.1:0-13359 GCA_964520705.1 uncultured Planctomycetia bacterium
TTTCCACCGTTAAAGATATGAGTGAAGGAGGCTGTTTTTTCTACAGTAATGTCCCTTATAAAGTTGGTCAAGTTTTGGAGATTAGGGTTCAATTTCCTTCTATAAGAACTCCTATGCAGTTTATAGGGGAGGTAAAGCGCTGTGAATCCGGTAAGGATAAACAATCTCAACTTCACGGAATCGGAATTAGTTTTCTGGAAATGGAAGAGCAGAAGAAGCAAGAATTTATTGAGACAATCTCTTTTTTCTTGAGAAAACAGAAAAAATAGTACTTATTTCAAGAGGTTGGCTATGTTTTGTTTTTTTAATAATGGTTATTTTGAGGATGGTTTAAAGGCCTTTGTCTATTTTGTGCCATTGTTCTACATAATCTTTAATCAAAGGAGATTAAAGATTAAATACTTTTGGATGATGTTAGCCGGATTATTATTGCTCTTCTTAGGGCATCTCCTTGATCTTAGCGATGAGTTTAAGAGTATTAAATATATGTTTATCATTGGCAAAAAGCACTATTTGCATGATTTCTTTGAAGATATGATCGGTTTTACATTAGGGTTTGCACTCTTTATTTGGGCATTATTTCTGGAAATAAAATCTAGAATAATTAAATAAGATTGTGTCTAAATTGTGTCTAATATGCAATTTATCGGGATTTTTTTTGTGTAAATAATAATCATTGCGTGCGCTTCGGTTTTATGTTAGACTAAATTTCATAGTTAAGTCGGCCTTTAAATGGAGAAAAGGAGGATTTTATGACGGATCTTGTAGTAATTGATGTGGTACTTATTTTTGTTAAATGGTCACTTCCTGTCATTGCAGTATTATCTCTTGTTCTCTCGCTAAGGCCAGCTCTTTTTACAGATTTAGAGAAAAAGCTGTCCAAAGGATTAGGGGATAAGGGTTCCAAGAGAAAAACGATTGCGCTACTGGAAAAACAGAATATGGATTTGCAAAATGCTTTACAGAGAAACAATCAACTTGTGGGCCTACTTTGTTTTGTCCTGAGCATCGTCATCATAGTTAAAATAAATTAAAAAGAGTAAAGCTTGCCAGTCTATTTGAATCCACTGTGAATAATTTAATCGCAGTGGATTTTCTTTATTATCCTTTGTTTTTAGATAGTTTATGGTAAAATATTGTTCGTTATGAAAGTTGCAATGTACTATAGCAACAATGATATTCGTATTGAAGAGAAGCCTGTGCCCAAAATTGGCCCTGGCGAATTGTTGATTCGCGTTGAGGCTAGCGGCATTTGTGGCAGTGATGTAATGGAGTGGTACCGCAGAGATAAGGTGCCTTTGGTACTCGGACACGAGATCGCCGGAGTGGTTGCAGAGGTTGGAGAGGGTGTCACAAAATATAGTAAAGGTGATAGAATATCTGCTTCGCACCACGTGCCTTGTGGTGAGTGCCGTTATTGTCTAAATGATCATCATACTGTATGTGAAGTACTGCGTCGTACATACTTCGACCCAGGCGGATTCGCGCAGTATTTAAGATTGCCAAAGATAAATTCAGATAAGGGCGTATATCTTTTGCCTGATGAGGTTTCATTTGAGCAGGCTACTTTTATTGAGCCTATAGCCTGTGTGCTGCGAGGACAGAGAACTGTGAAGATAAAAAAAGGAGTGAGCGTATTAGTGATAGGTAGCGGTGTCGCGGGAATACTTCATATTCAGATGGCAAAAATGAATGGGGCTTCGTTGGTTGTGGCTACGGACATAAATGAATTTCGCCTGGATATGGCTAAAAAGGTTGGAGCCGACTATGTAATCAATGGAAAGAAAGAAGACGTGCCTTTAAGATTTAAGGAATTGAATAAGGGTAGGTTAGCTGATTTAGTGATTTTATGTACAGGTGCGCCATCGGCTGTTCAGCAGGCATTTAATTCTGTTGATAGAGGAGGTACCGTATTAGTATTTGCCCCTACAGATGAAGGAGTAGATGTCCCTATATCTATTAACAAGCTTTTCTGGAGGACAGAGGTAACATTAACTTCATCTTATGCTGGCAATCCTCAAGATCACCTAGATGCCTTGAGCTTGATAAAGCAAGGTAAGTTTAAGATATCGGACATGATTACGCACCGATTAAAATTGACAGAGACACAACTTGGTTTTAAACTAGTAACTGAGGCCAAGGAGTCATTGAAGGTTATTATAGAGCCACAAAAATAAATGAAAACACAACTTACGGAATAGAATGACATAAGTTGTAAGTTTGAATTTACCCAGCACCTTTAATGTATTCCAACAGCTTTAAGAATTATTTCTTAGGCATACTGAATACTAAAAAGGTGCTGGGTTCAATTCGACCTTATAATTTACGTACACTGCGTTTCGTAAATTATAGTCTCATTGAAGGAGGTAGAAATGGATTGGGGAATGAAGAACAGAATCTCAAAGTTAATTAAGCCTAAAACTGGCAAGGTTGTCTGGTTAGCTGTTGACCACGGTTATTTTTTGGGACCGATTAGCAAGTTAGAGGTTCCTAGAAAAACCATAGAGCCGCTATTGCCCTATTCGGATGCTTTGATGCTTACTAGAGGGGTGCTTAGGAATTGCATCGATACTGGTATTGATACACCTGTTATTTTAAGAGTTTCCGGCGGAAATAGTATTGTGGGAAAAGCACTTTCTAATGAAGGGATTACTACTTGTATGGAAGATGCAATTCGTCTTAATGTTAGTGCCGTTGCTCTCTCGGTCTATATTGGAAGCGAGCATGAGCACCAGACGCTTCTAAATTTATCCAAACTCATTAATGAAGGACAGAGATATGGCATGCCGGTACTTGCCGTGACAGCTGTTGGTAAGGAGTTAGAAAAGCGAGATGCGCGCTATCTAGCTTTATGTTGTCGTATCTGTGCAGAGCTCGGCGCACAAATGGTAAAGACCTACTACTGTCAGGATTTTGAGAAAGTAACGAAGAGTTGTCCTATTCCTGTTGTCATAGCCGGCGGGCCAAAATTAGATACAGATAAAGACGCGTTGGATCTCGCTTATAGGGCTATTCAAGAGGGAGCCGCGGGTGTAGATATGGGTCGTAATATCTGGCAATCGCAGTTTCCTGTTCCAAAAATTAGAGCTGTACGGGAAATAGTTCACAGCGGAGCCTCTGTAAAGAAGGCCTATGAGTTATTTAGTAGCCTTAAAAAGAAGAAGTAGAAAGAAAGCATTTTCTTAAATAATTATTTGACATAACTCATTTTTAATGTTTTAATTAAGATAAGAAATTAATTAAAAAAAGGCTTAAAAATGGAAGAGAGAAGAAGGCATCAGCGCTATGGTAGTAGTGGCGAAAGAAATTTCGTAGTTCAATATGAAAATAAGAATAGCGTAATTGGAAGAGTGAAAGACTTCAGCCGTAGTGGCATGTCTTTTAATTCCCAGGAAGATTTAAACAAGGTCGAGGAACTAAAGCTGGATTTGCAGATGGCTGGAATTGACCAAAAGGTCTCTGCTAGCATACAGATCCTTTGGTCAGAAAACAATCCCGATGGACGTATTTACGGGGCAAGGTTTACCAATATTAGCCCACACTTCAAATTTGATATTATGGATCTGTTATATCAGGATTGGAGAAAGAACTTAAATTCGGATTCGCTGTTGAGCTGAACGCTGCGTAAAAATTTATTACTGCTCAAATAAAAAATCTATCTTAAAATGATAGATTTTTTATTTTATGTGATACAATACCAAACAATAGTCAGTTTATCATCTATTATATGATTAAAGCATGAAATTATTAAGAGCTTCTTTAATTTTCTTACTTGTGATATTTCTTTCCTCTTGTGCAAGCGTTCCTGTAAAACCTCCTCAGGAAATTATCGGACCTAACCAAGTCATTGTCCCCTTCACAGGGCCTATGATAAGGCAAGATGTATTTCATGTTGTTGGGCCAGGCGAGACTCTTTGGCGCATAGGCAAGATGTATGATGTAGAGATGGAAAGTATAATGTCGGCAAATAAATTATATGATGCGGCAAAGATAGATATGGGTCAAAAGCTCTTCATCCCGAATGCAGCTCCTATAAGGCCGGTGGTGCCTTTGTATGAATCTAATAAATGGAAATATTTGATTATACACCATAGCGCTACTGATGAAGGAAATGCTTTTTCTTTTTATAATATGCATTTGCGCAGAGGATTCTGGAATGGCCTAGGGTATCACTTTGTGATTGATAATGGTACATTCGGTAAAGAAGACGGGCAGATTGAAATTTCTCCGCGCTGGATAAAACAGCAGAAGGGGGCTCATTGCAAAGTCTCTAATATGAATGATATCGGTATTGGCATCTGTCTGGTAGGCAATTTTAGCAAGGAGGACGTTTCTGAGAAGCAATTAAATTCTTTAGCGTATTTGGTAAATATATTGAGAAAGAATTATAACATTCCCAAAAGCAGAATAATGGGGCATGGCCAGATTCCTGGAGCCGCTACTGAATGCCCTGGTTTGAGATTCCCCTGGAAAAAATTCTGGTCTAAGATTAACTCCCAGTAAGCTTATGTTTGATTTCCAAATCAAAGTCGCGCAAACACAAGAAGAAATCGCGGCAGCGCAGAGGTTGAGGTTTGAAGTTTTTCACACTGAAACCAAAGAGCGCAGCCAAGGAGAACAGCACGATAATTTAGATATTGATGAATACGATAAAATAAGCAAACACTTAATCATTATAGATAAAAGTAAGAATTTAGTTATCGGCACCTATAGGTTATTGTTAGGTTCTGACGTTGGGAAAATAGGATTTCATGCCGAGAAAATATTTGATATAAATAATATAAAGAATCTTGATGGCGGTTTGCTGGAATTAGGGCGTTCTTGCATACACAGGGGTTATCGTAATAACTCGGTGATCAATCTACTATGGAACGCTATAGCCTGGCAAGTGAGAGCGCACAGTATTAAATATATTTTTGGCTGTCCGAGACTAGGCTCTACTGATCCTAAAGATGTAAGTGAGGCCTTCAGATTCATAAAGAACAAATACTATGCTCCGCAAGAACTTTGGGTCAATACGTTACCAGAAAATGTCTTTAGACAGTTAACAGAAGACATTGAAATCAATAATCCTAGAATTGCTTTTCGTAAACTCTCTCCTTTGATAAAAGGTTACCTACATATTGGTGCTTTGGTCTGCAGCTATCCAGCTGTTTATCATGAATTTAATTCTGTCGTTCTTTTTATGTTGCTTCCCACCGATAAAATTGTTAATCCTTACAGGCGTCATTTCTTTGGCGATAACGATAAGTAGATTATGATCACAGGCATTTTAAAATCATTGCTTTGTTTAGCTAGTTTATTTGTATTCTTGATTGTTTCAATAATTTCTCATATCTTACTTAGTATTATTTGCCCAGGAAACCGTTGGGTATTTTTTTCTTATTTAAACAGATTACTCTCGATGTCTTTATGTGGCATTGCTGGAGTGCGTATAGTTATTCAAGGTAAAACTAATATTCCAGCCAAAACTGGAAATCTAATTATAAGCAATCATTTATCCTATTTGGATGGGGTAATTTTGGGCAGCATATTTCCTGTTATCTACCTGTCAAAACAGGCAGTAAAGAGCTGGCCTTTGATCGGATGGATGACCTTTGTTTCCGGCACGATCTTTATTGACCGAAAGAGAAAAGATGAATCGCCGAAATATGTTGAGGAAATTTCAAGAAAGCTAGCTTGTGAAGCAAATGTTCTTTTGTTTGCCGAAGGCACATCTACAAATGGAGAGAGCATCAGAGAGTTCCAATCCGTGTTTTTCCAGGCACCCCTGACCAACAGGTCTTTTATTCTACCGGTGGCTATTCGCTATACAAGAATCAATAGCCAGACTATTACAGATTCAACCAGGGATGAAATTTGTTGGTATGGGCAAGTTCCTTTCTATAGACATATTTGGCGGTTGTTACACAAAAGAAGCGTTGAGGCAATTGTCAGTATTACACCACCTATAAATACAAGTAGCTCTAATCTGTCTCTAGATAGGAAAGGATTAGCAAGGCAGACTCATCAGATCATAAGTAAAGAATACTTTAAAACAAATAGGCAGTAATTTTTTGATTATATCATGAGATTGCAGGTATATTTATCACATTCAGGAATTTGTTCGCGCAGGCGAGCGCTACAATTGGTCATGTCCGGCAAGGTTAAGGTGAACGACACTGTAATTACAGAGCCGTCTTACCAAATAAAACTCGAAAAAGATATTGTTTTATTGGAAGGTAAAGAAGTGTCTTTAAAACAGAAGGCTTATATATTATTAAATAAACCTTTGGGAGTGACAACAACCAAAGAGGATCGTTTTGCTAAAAAGACAGTTATGGATCTATTGCCTAAAGAATACAAACATTTATTTCCTGTGGGCAGGCTGGATAAAAATACTACGGGCTTATTGATATTAACCAATGATGGAGATTTTGCTTATAAGTTATCCCATCCTAGTTTTAGGATAGATAAGGTCTATATTGCGACTCTAGATAGAGCATTAAGCGAACAACACAGGAAACAGTTGCAAAAAGGTGTTAATTTAGATGATGGAAAAACTTCTCCTTGTAAGGTTGTTCTATTGAAAAATAAGAAAATAAATATCACAATTCATGAAGGGCGCAAACGTCAAATAAAGAGAATGGTAGCTTTGTTTAGATACCAAATAAAGGATTTAACGAGAGTATCTTTGGGTAATTTAAGCCTGGGCAATTTGCCTATGGGTCATTGGCGCGAAATCACAAGCCATGAACTAACCAAATTAAGAAATATTCTAAAGTGAAGTCAAAAAGACCACTCGGTTTGAATTTAGTTTTATCTGACAGTAAGGGGAATATATATGTACACCCCGAATTAAAGATGTTGGGTTCTTGTAATAACTTAATAAGGTTTCCTTTAAAAGGAGAATTGATTTCAATACCACGTGGTAGCTCTCTTTTTTATATGCCAGACCATGCTGCCATGGGTTATGATCCAGAAAATGATTGTGAAGCTGTGATTGAAAGCTACCTAGGAAAAAGAGTTTTTCCAGTTTCAGCGTTTCTTATACCAGGTTATACTAGACTTTTACTGCCAGCAGCAAAAAAAATAGATACAAAAACCACTCTGCCGCTTTGGTCGTATACTGCTGTGGGTTGGGCGAGAGGTAAGTTTTGGGCCGCAGCTGTGAAAATTGATTTTCGTTCACGTCAAAGGCCACACTACTACAAAGATAGAAAAACGCTTCAAAAGAAAGTCAAGAAGGCCTTAATAGATTATCCTAGAAACCGCCTTTTCAAACACCTTGCTAATTGTGCATTAAATTATAATTGTCGTGCTGCACAGAATCTGTTTTTCGGACGCTGGGAAGCTCCGCTACCGATTTCTCCATCATGCAATGCGCAGTGCTTGGGTTGTTTGTCGTTACAGGATTCTGATTGTACTACCGCCTCTCACGAACGTATAAAATTTGTCCCTCGCCCTGATGAGATATCAGAAGTTGCGGTAAGCCATTTAAAAGGAGCGAAAGAGGCTATAGTTAGTTTTGGTCAGGGTTGTGAAGGTGAGCCTCTACTGCAATTTAAGACTTTAAAACAAGCTATAATAAAAATAAGACAGTTGACGCCAAAAGGGACAATTCACCTTAATACAAATGCATACAAGTCTTCTTATTTAAAAGAGCTAGCCCAAGCAGGATTAGATAGTGTACGTATCAGCATAAATAGCTTTCGGGATAGCTTCTATAATGCCTACTATAGACCTAGAGGCTATAGGCTTAAGGATGTTCTGGACTCAATAAGAATTGCTAAGAAGTCTGGCTTGTTTGTGTCTTTAAATCTCTTGGTTTTTCCTGGCTTGACCGATACGCCTACAGAAGTGAATAGATTGACCAAATTATTAAGACAAAAGCGTGTTGATCTTTTGCAGATGCGAAACCTATGTATAGATTCAGATTTCTATTTAAGTAATATTCCCAAGATTAAAGAACGGCCCATGGGCGTGATTAATATGATCAAACTGGTGAAACAATCAGTGCCAAAGATCCGCTTCGGCTACTTTAATTTGCCTAAAGAAAGATTTTAAGTTAATAGTTGCATTGGATATTCGTTGTAGTATAATACATCAATATCCAACGAAGGTTAATCAAATAGGAGGTCAAATGAAGCCCAAACTTATGGAACGAAGTAAACGTAAGTTTGATGGCTAAATTTGACCCAGCACCTTTTTAGTATTTAAGCTTATTAACAAAGAGACTTTAAACTTCTGAATATATAAAAGGTGCTGGGTTTAATTCGCACAGTAACTTATGTTCATTTTATTCCATAAGTTACGTGCTCATTAAAAAAAGGAGGTAAATATGGACTTTAATACACCGGAAGAATTGCTTAATATGGGGAAAAAGCAGCTGGGGGACGTGCGCAATTTCGCACCATTGTTTATAGTAATAGTCGTGGTTTTATTAGGCCTTAAGGGATCCATATATTCCATAGGACCGGATGAAGTGGGTGTTGTGCAGAGATTCGGTAGATATGTGGCCACCACTGATCCAGGCCTGCATGTTAAATTACCCTTTGGTATTGATAAGGCGACCCCAATCAAAGTTAAAAAGATATTTAAAGAAGAGTTTGGCGTTAGGACATTAAACCCTGGGGTAAGAACCAAATATGCCAGAGGAGATTATTCTGATGAGTCATTAATGCTTACGGGTGATCTTAATATAGTAGATGTGCGCTGGATTGTTCAATTTCGTATAAAAGACCCCGTGAAGCTACTTTTTAAAATAAGAAATCCCAGAGATACTATAATGGATATCTCTGAAGTGGTCATGCGCCGCTTAGTAGGAGATTATCGAGTGGACGAAGTTCTGACCACAAAGAGAGAAGAAGTTGATCATTTGGCACAAGTTGAACTGCAAAAGATACTCGATTACTACGATACTGGAATTCAGATAGTGACTGTCAAGTTGCAGGATGTCAATCCTCCGGATGAAGTAAAACCCGCTTTTAATGAGGTGAACGAGGCCAAGCAGGAAAAAGAACGAGTAATAAATCAGGCTTGGGAAGCTTATAATAAAGTTGTGCCTAAGGCCAGAGGTGAGGCCGAGAGGACCATTCGAGAGGCAGAAGGATACAGCTTAGGCAAGATAAATAGCGCTAAGGGTGAAGCAGAAAAATTCCTTTCTGTTTTAGATGAATATAAAAACGCAAAAGAAATCACTAAAAAGAGGTACTATCTGGAAACAATGATGCAGGTATTGCCAAAAGCCAAACAGAAATATATCATCGATCCACAGCAGACTTCGATTCTTCCTTTGTTAAATCTCGGTGAGAAGGCGGGGGTGCAGCAATGAAGACTATTATAGGAATTATTATAGCTGTAATAATATTAGTTATCGCTGTATTTGCCAGCGGCGCAATTTATATTATCGATGAGACACAGCAAGTTGTTATTACGCAATTTGGTGATCCTGTAGGTGATCCGATTACAAACGCAGGCCTGCATTTCAAAATTCCCTTTATTCAACAAGCCCACTATTTTGAAAAGAGGATTTTGGAGTGGGATGGTGATCCCAATCAAATCCCTACCAGAGATAAGAAGTATATTTGGATAGATACTACGGCACGCTGGAAAATAGTCGATGCTTTGAAATTCCTTCAATCGGTCTCCAATGAAATAGGGGCACAAGCGAGATTGGATGATATTGTTAATTCAGCGACTCGTGATGTCATCACTAAACACTTGCTTGTGGAAACCGTTAGGAATACAAATAGGATTTTGGAAAGTGAAGAAGAGATGGGAGAAGACCTTATAGTTACAGATGAAGCATTAGAGCGCATTGAAGTTGGAAGAGAGATACTTGCTGGTATGATTTTGGAAAGAGCAAGGAAACTCGCTCCGCAATACGGCATAGAATTAGTAGATGTGCGTATAAAAAGAATTAATTATGTAGAATCTGTAAGAAGAAAAGTTTATGAGCGTATGATTGCAGAAAGAAAACGTGCCGCAGAAAGATATCGCTCCGAAGGACAAGGCAAGAAGGCTGAAATCGATGGTCAGCGGGCCAAAGAGTTGCAGTTGATAACTTCCGAAGCATATCGTCAGGCTCAGATCTTAAAGGGTAAGGCGGATGCGCAAGCCATAAAGATTTACGCAGAGGCTTATAATAAAGACCCTGATTTTTATTCTTTCTTAAAGACACTTGAGACGTACGGGAAGACTATCGATGAAAAAAGCACGATTATTCTGACCACAGATAGTGAATACTATAAATATCTCAAAGAATTAGGTTCCATTCGATAAACCAATTTAGAAAGTGCTGTAGGAAGGCATGTTTGTTTTATCTAACTTTATAATTGCCTTAGCAAATGTAATAGATATTATCTTGACGATTTTATACTGGTTGATTCTCATTCGAGCATTGATCAGTTGGGTCAATCCAGATCCATACAATCCTATCGTTCAATTCCTGTATAAAACAACAGAACCCATCCTTTCTGCTATCAGAAAGATTCTACCTTTTGATTTCCGCATGAGAATTGATATCTCTCCTATAATTGCCTTCTTGATGATAATATTCTTGAAGTCATTTGTAGTAAGCACTCTATTCGGTATCGCTGCGAGGTTGAGGTAATGATTGCTATTTGGTTAAAATTTATTATTTGCACGTTATTAATCTTCTTTGCCGGTAGGAAGGTCGCAAAGTACGGAGATATTATTGCTGACAAGAGCGGCCTGGGAGGACTTTGGGTAGGATTATTGCTTGTAGCTATTGCGACTAGTCTTCCGGAAATATTTACCGGCGTAGGAAGTATAATCTTTGTTGATGACCCCAATCTCACCTGTGGCAATCTGTTTGGTGCAAATAGCTATAATATTCTCAATATGGCAATCTTAGATTTCCTGAATAAAGAAGGACCACTGCTTAGCATGATCAGCGCTGGTCAGCTATTGACAGCTTGGCTGACACTAATTCCTCTAGGGATTGCTGTTTTAGGGATTTTTCTGAGCAATGTTTTTTCCATTCCCAGCATAGCTCATATATCCATATTTAGTATTTTAATCTTATTTTCCTATTTATTCATTATTAGGAAAATATTTATTTTTGAAAAGAATCAAACAAAGAACGAAGATCAAAGCGATAAGCACGAATATATTACCTTAAAAAAAGCATTTTTGTTTTATTGCATTTCTGCGTTTGTTATTATTTTTGCCGGGATCTGGCTAGCTTATATTGGTGATGATCTGGCTAAGATGATGAATTTGAATTCTAGTTTTGTGGGCAGTTTATTTCTAGGTTTTACTACTACGCTTCCAGAGATTGTGGTTTCATATGCTGCTATGCGTCTGGGAGCTAGAGAGATGGCCGTGGCCAATATGCTGGGCAGCAATTTGTTTAATATGACCATAATTTTCATTAATGATTTATTGTATCTCAAAGCTCCGATTTTTGTTTCTTTGAATTCGAATCACATATTTACTGGCTTTATGGTTCTGGTAATGACATTTGTTATAATATTTGCCTTGATTTCCAAGCCCAAGAAAAAGACAAAGTTAAATTTAAGCTGGTACGCCATTATTTTAATAGTTATATTTTTATTCGGCGCTTATGTAAATTTTTCCTCTGCTGAGTCCTCAAATATCCTGGTTATTGATGACTTTGAAGGCGAAATATCGCCAAAGACGATCGATTATGGATTTGGAGGTGGTTCTGTAGTTCAAGTTTCTGCTTCCAAAGATTTAAAATATAGCGGAGAACAATCTGTTTTAATTGATTATGATTCTGTATCTGGTGGTTATATGTGGATAGCTAGAGGATCGGGCCTGGATGTAAAGGGCGCAGACCGCTGGATAAATAAACCTGATGGAATAGACTGGTCAAGATACTATGCTTTGAGCTTTTATATGTACGGGAGCAATTCTGGCGCGAGCATCGCCGTAGATGTAATTGATTCGGGATTAGAATATTTTAGATTTATGATTAAGGATGATTTTGTTGGTTGGAAGCAGGTAGTCTGTCCGTTTGATAAGTTTTTTGCCAGAGGAGATTGGCAGCCGGATAAAGCCGAAACAAATTCGCAACTAGATTTTCCGGTGAATTCTTTTCAGTTTGAGCCGCGCAGCATTACAAAAGGCCTGATTTATATCGATTACGTACATTTAATAAGAGATGAAAGATAAGTTATACAATTTAGCACGTAGAATATTTAAGATGCCTAATATCATAAGCTTCTTATATATTTTGGTGATAATCGTTTCTTTCTTTGTTGTTCCTTATCACAATATTAGAACGGGCTTTACTAATTGGGCCTTTACAGGCCTGGGCGCAAGAGGCCCGATAAACGCCGGCGCTTTAGCCGCGCAGAGAGCGCTTACGTTCGTACTAATCTTATTCTATCTGTATAACTTGAGGCTAAAGAGAAGAATTAAGGAAGAGAGTTTTGAAATTGACTTAGCCATAAGAGAGTCTGAAGATAGACGCCATCATGTAGAGAGGGAGTATTTTAAGCTAAAGAGACAAATGCAAAATTTGTTTGATTCGATGGAAGATTTGGTATTTATTTGCGATAAGGACTACAAGATTGAGTTTGTAAACAAGGCCCTGAAGAAGAGTTTTGGGGAAGGCGTAGGCAAGAAGTGCTATGAAGTCTTATATAATAAAAAAGAAGTCTGCTCCTGGTGTTGTGGTGATCGGGTATTTAATGGTGAATTTGTCACTTCAGAGCATAAGCATGAGTACAACCAAAGAATTTATTTAGTTCGTAGTAGTCCTCTTATCAATCCTGATGGCAGCATCTCAAAAATTACTATCTTGCACGACATAACCGAACAAAGAAAGATGCAGGAGGAATTAAAGACTTCTGAGCAGTACTTCCGAAATATTTTTGAGGATTTGCCTGTTGCCTGTTTTGGTTATGACAAAGAGGCAATGATTGTTGCCTGGAACAAAGCCGCTACAAAATTATATGGCTTTAAGAAAGAGGATGTCTTGGGGCATTCTGTATTTGAGACAATATCTCAGAAAAAGGATCAACGCAAGACAATGCATTATATAAATGAGGTATTTAAGGGGAAAACCTTTGATGGATTTGAGTGGAAAGAGAGAAGCGCTGATGGATTCTTCCGCTATGTGTATACTAGCACTTATCCATTATTTAATGCACATGGCAAAGTTATGATGGGCATAAGTGCGAATGTTGATATAACCACACAAAAGACCATAGAACATGAATTAAAGTCTTCCAAAGAGCACTTGGAAAGGATTATGGAGACGCCACAAAATTTAATTGTGGAACTTGGTAGAGATATGAAAATTCAAATGTTCAACAAGGGCTGCGAGGAGGTAACCGGCTATTCTAGATCAGAGGTTATAGGAAAAGACTGGCTGAAATTATTTAT
>CAZFPS010000052.1:0-12817 GCA_964520705.1 uncultured Planctomycetia bacterium
GCTTCAACTTTTAAAAGAGCAAAATACTTTTCTGCTTCTTTTGGCGGCCTGATTTGACCGCTAACGGTATCTCCTGTATGAAGCTCAAATTTTCTAATCTGAGATGGTGAAATATAGATATCATCCGGACATGGCAAATAATTATAATTGTGAGACCTTAAAAAACCAAAGCCTTCAGGAAGAACCTCCAAAGTCCCTTCTCCGAACATCAAGCCTTGTTTTTCTGCCTGTGCTTGAAGGATTCTAAAAATAAGCTCCTGTTTCTTTAAGCCGCTCACTCCATTAACTCCGAATCCTCTGGCCGTCTTAGTCAATTCGGATATCTTCATATCTTTTAGTTTAGCTATCTCCATTTTGTCTCCTTTTACTACTTTTGTTTTTTCCACCTATTCCTCCTTAAATTAGTTTCTAAAATTTATAATCTTAAATCTCCTCATATAAAAATATATTTTATTAAAACAAATTCTGCGATAATAAATCCCTCCAGATTTCTTTTACTTGCTTACTCGTTTCCTTAATTGACCTGTTATTATCTATGATAAAATCCGCCCGGGCAGTTTTTCTTTTAAGCGGCCACTGACTATTTATGCGTTTTAGGATGTCGCTTTTGCTTTGGCCTGTCTTTCTTGCCGCGCGGGTTAATTGGTTTTTCTGGTTTGCTCTTACCACAACTACATAATCAAAATATCTCGCTATACCTGCCTCAAACAATAGGGGCGCTTCAACAGCGATGACCTTAGAACTTTTTTTTAATTTCTTTACCAAGCTAAGCATCTGCTTAATTACAATAGGGTGTATAATTGAATTTAGCTTAGAAACTCTTTTTTTATTGCCGAATACTTTTTTTGCTAATAGTAAACGGCTTATATTATTATTAATCAAAACATCTTTTCCAAATGTTTTAATTATTTTTTTGTAGCTTTGCGTCCCT
The DNA here is from genome assembly GCA_964520705.1 of uncultured Planctomycetia bacterium. Taxonomy (GTDB): domain Bacteria; phylum Omnitrophota; class Gorgyraeia; order Velamenicoccales; family JABMQK01; genus CAZFPS01. The sequence continues at coordinate 932 of CAZFPS010000052.1, forward strand.
CTCTCTAACGCTAAATGGGCAAGTTTATCTAAATCAATAATCTTTGCGCCAAGGCCTCTAAAAATCCTGGCTACTTCGGACTTACCCGTGCAATACCCTCCTGTTATGCCGATGACCATCAAGCTATATCCCTTTGTATAATTCTACGTATTTCTTTGCTGACTCTTCCCAAGAAAAATTAAATGTCATTGCCTTTTTAATTAAACCCTCCCAACTTCTTCTATCGGCATACGCTGATTTGGCTTGATTGACAATATCCAAAAATGCTTCATTTGAATAAGAGTTAAACACAAAACCATTGCCGTCCTTAGTCTTGGTATAAAAATTAAATACCGTATCCGCCAAGCCTCCTGTTTCATAGGCTATGGGTATTGTACCGTATTTAAAACTTATCATCTGACCTAAGCCACAAGGCTCATACCTAGATGGCATCATAAACATATCACAACCAGCATAAATACGGTGCGCCAAGACATCGTCAAATTTTAAGTTCAAACTAAAAAGCTCGGGAGACTTCTCGGCGACTTCCCCTAAAAGATCATGATACTTCTGGTCTCCGGTACCTAAAATAACAACTTGCAGATTTAAATTATCTATATTCTTGATAAGCTCTGATAATAAATCTACTCCTTTTTGCTCTGCCAGCCTGCCCACAAATCCTAAAAGCGGGATACCCGCTTTTATCTTTAATCCGCAAGCTTTTTGCAGTTCTTTTTTATTCTTCTTCTTATCAGCCAATAGTGCCCCGTCAAAATTCTTAAAAATGTACTTATCCGTTTTGGGATTCCAAATAGAATAATCCAGACCATTTATAATACCGTACAAAACATCTCTTTTCTTCTCCAATACAGCTTCCAGCCCACAACCAAATTCTTTTGTGAGTATCTCCTTGGCGTAGCCTTTACTTACAGTGCTAATAGCATCGGCAAATATGATACCAGCTTTAAGAAAACATACCTTTCCGTAGAATTCAAATCCATCAATACTAAATAGCGAATCGTCTAGTTCAAGCTGGGGAAACTGTTCTTTAGAAAATAACCCCTGATACGCCAAATTGTGTATTGTAAGCAGCGTCTTTGCATTCTTATAAAAAGCATCGTCCTTTAATTTAGTCTTTAGATAGACTGGAATTAAAGCACTCTGCCAATCGTTACAATGAATTACATCAGGACAAAAATCTATAATCTTTAACAGCTCCAAAGTCTTTTCACAATAAAAAGAGAACCTTAGGAGGTTATCAGGATAGTCGCCTGTTTTATCTCCGTATAAGCCTGGTCGATCATAGTATTCATCGTTATCAATAAAATAAACCTTTACGTTCGCCCCAATTGTAGCAAAAGAAAATCCGGGCTTCAGTTTCTTTATAGGGATTCCTGCATTATTCACGCAGGCATATTTCGGCATTACTAAGATAACCTCTTGATTTACTTTTTCCAAAGCTAAAGGCAGAGCGCCGGCCACATCGGCCAAACCGCCTGTCTTTGCAAATGGAACTACCTCGCTAGAGCATATCACTATTTTCATGCTTGTTTAATGAGCCCGCAACTCACGCGACTAAAAGAAGCGTAAGCTGTATGGGCGAATTAATCCCGCCCTTTTGGCGAAAATCAATTGGTTAAACTTCTTTTTATTCTTTTTTTAAGATGGCCTGTAACACTACCGTGATGTTTTAGCTTATTTTCACGGTCTATAGCATCTAATTTATTTAAATAAGCTTCATAATAAACTATCCTGTATGGCTTATCATTTCTGGTAGAGTAATTTTTACCGCTATTGTGTTCAGCTAATCTTCTTTCTAAATCATCAGTATAGCCAAGATAAATTTTATCTTTGCTGCTTTCACTTTGCAAAACATAAACACAATACATCAAAATCCCCTTCTGCCAAAAGGACGGGACAAATTCAGACAGCAATTTACGTTCACTTCGTTCCGTAAATTGTGTCTTCATTTGATCTCTTGCATCTGGGCCCAATTCTGACCGATCTTTAAAGATGCTTTTACGGGCACTTCTAACTTTATAGCTTCCTCCATGCCCTTCCTTACTATATTAATTAATTCTGACTCTTCCTGCTTGGGAAAATCAAACACTAATTCATCATGAACCTGTAGAACCATCTTGGCCTGCATATTCTTTTTATCTAATTCTCTCTGGATATCTATCATGGCTAATTTTATTAAATCAGCGGCTGAGCCCTGGATAGTAGCGTTTACCGCCTGGCGCTCGCTAAACTGCCTTAAGCCGATATTCTTTGAATTAATATAGGGAAAATACCTCCTGCGGCCCAACATCGTAGATACATAACCCTTCTTTCTGGCGAATTCAATCTGACTATTTATAAATTCGTTGACTTTAGGATAACGTAAAAAATATGTATCGATAAAATCCTGCGCTTCTTGCGCGCTAATACCTAAATCTTTAGAGAGGCCATAAGCGCTCATGCCATAGATTACGCCAAAGTTTACAGTCTTGGCGATAGCCCTCATGCCATCTTGGACATCATTAATATCAACCTGGTGGATTAACGCAGCCGTAGCTTTATGTATATCACAATCCTCTTTAAAAGCATCTATAAGCACCTCATCCTTAGATAAGTGCGCGAGAACCCTTAATTCTATCTGCGAATAATCGCAAGAGAGCAACCGCCAGTTTAAAGAACTTGCAATAAATGCCGCCCTAATCTTTCTGCCCAGCTCGGTCTTAATGGGTATATTTTGCAGATTGGGATTATTGGAACTAAGCCTCCCCGTCTCGGTGCCCGTCTGTGAAAAGTTGCTGTGAATCTTTTTAGTCTTCTTATCACAGAGGTTCGGTAAGACATCGATGTAGGTCGATTTTAATTTTGTAAGCTGACGATACTCTAGTATCAACGACGGCATCTTATGCTGTTTGGATAACTTCCTAAGCACTTCCTCATCCGTAGATGGCCCGGTCTTGGTTTTCTTTACAACCGGAAGCTTTAGCTCATTAAATAAAATTTCCCTCAACTGCTTTGGGGATTTTATATTGAAAGTTCTTTTAGAAATCCTAAAAATATCTTGTACCAATTTATTGAGCTGGCTATCCAGGTCTTTAGATAGTTTATTGAGAAGACCGCAATCAATTTTGATACCGTTTTTTTCAATTCTAAACAGGACGTCAACCAAAGGCATGCCTAACTTATAAAACAAATCTTTAAGTTCTTTGTCCGCGAGTTCTTCTTCTAAAGTCTGCCGTAACTTATATATAAATATAGCTTCCTTATTATCGGTATCTTCTTTAGTCAAAGGGCCTATCTTTAAATAGTCGTATAAAAGCGCGGCTATCTGGTAATCGGATCTTGATGAAGAAATCAAATAAGCCGCGATCATAATATCAAAAAGCTTACCGCTAACCTTTATCCCGTATTTGTCAAGAAACAACTTTGCGCTCTTGATATCATTACCTACCTTTTCTAAGTTTTCATCAGCGAATATTGATTCAATTTCATTCTTATCTCTTAAAACATAGAGATTATTGCTGCCGGTATAAATAAAAACTTTGAGCTTCTCACTATTGATATCTAAAGAGAAAGAAAAAGATTGCGTCTTTTTTAGCTCCTTATACAACTGATCTACATCGGCCTCTTCCTTTATGTCCTTTGTAAAGTCTATATCTTTAGCAAAACTTTTTCTGGAGACTTTCCCATCTAAGCTCTTTAGTAAGGTTTTGAACTCCAGCTTTGAGAATATCTCATATAACTTTTCGTAGTCGGCATCACTAAAACTTAGATCGTTCAAATCAAAATCTATATTAAAATCTGTGGGTAGCCTAATTAGTTCCTGACTTAAGCTCATTTCTCTCTTGTGGCCTGTAATCAAATCTCTTACCTTATCTGACTTTATCTTATCTAAATTCTTTAATAACCCGTCTATGTTGTGAAATTCTTTGAGTAGCTCCCTGGCCGTCTTCTCTCCGATACCTTTTACTCCCGGAACGTTATCTGCGCTATCTCCGGTTAAAGAAAGCAAATCCACAATATTCTTAGGCTTTACCCCATACTGCTCTTCTACTTCTTTAGAGCTAAAATACACTCCCTCACCCTTATATGGATTATAAACTTTGGTGCTGCCATTAACTAACTGCAACATATCTTTATCGCTAGTTACGATAATAACCTTAAGGCCTTCTTTCTTCGCGCGATGGGTAAACGCCGCTATAATATCATCGGCCTCAAAACCGTCTTTTTCTACAATCTTTAAATTGTATGCGTCTATAACATCCTTGATTAAAGGGATCTGTGTCTTTAGATCATCGGGCATGGGCTTACGCTGAATTTTATATTCTTTAAACTTTTTCTCTCGAAACGTGGGTTTTCCCGTATCAAAGCACATCGCCGCATAATCCGGCTTAACGTCATTAAGAATTTTGTTTAGCATATTTATAAATCCGTAGACAGCGTTGGTGGGCTGGCCGTAAGAAGTCGCTAAACCTACTTTAATAGCATAAAAAGCACGGTAGCACAGAGAGTACGCGTCAATTAAACATAACGTAGACATAGCTCTAATAACTTATCACTTGGTAAGCTTCCAGGATTATATTCTCATGGATTTTATTTTCAAGGAATGATTAGAAATGATTGGAAAAAATATCAACTATCATCAATTATAAAGCAGAACCTTGCGCTGCGTATCTTCTAACATCTGCTTAATCTCTTTATTGTGCGGATCTAACACTATGGCTGCGTTCAATTCTTTAAGGGCAGCGATATAGTTTCCTGCGGCTACATAACGACGACCACGATACAAATGGTATTCAGCGTCACGTTTAGGATTTGACTTTAAATCAAAACTCCAATCTCCAGCTGAAGGAATCTTACTTGTATCTAATTCGCCTTTTACTCCTAAATCCTCCAAATGTTCTTTTGCTCTCCAAGTCCATACATCCGACCAATCGCCTAAATTAATCCTCATTCTCCAGTAATAAGCGGCCTGGTCGAAGTCGCTTTCCTTTTCATATAGTGCGGCTAGATTATAGTAAGCGCTTAAATAATTAGGTTCCAAAGATATAGCCCTTAGATATGCCTCTTTTGCTCTCTTTGTATTGCCTTTAGATTCAAGAATAACTCCTATATCATTATAAGCTACTGCATAGTAAGGATTAAGATCAATGGCTTTCTGATAGTAGTTCAAAGCCATATCTAAGTTGCCTAAACGTTGTGCCTGATATCCCTTATCGCGATATTCTTCAACCCGCTTGTTATCTTTCTTGGTGGCAGAAAAAGACAAAGGCACAAAAGAAAATATTATGCAAGTGATTATTACGAAATGGAATTTGGGTATGACTTTACCCATTGTGATGCTTTCAGTTATAGATTAATATAATTATTGATAAAAATCAAGTGTTTTTTTAATGAGTCCATAACTTACGCGACTAAAAGAAGCGTAAGTTGTATGGACGAATTAACCCCGCTTCTTGCATTCTGCAAGAGGCGGGGTAAGTTAACTAAATTAACGAAGGCATTTCCATTGCTGGATGCTTGACTTGACCAAGAAATTCCAAAAGCTGTTCAATAGTAGTAGCTTTAGTCTCATCAGCGATCTTGTCTAAGAACTGCGGATCGCCTATTTCTTTTGCTCTGATCTCTAGCTTGCTGCGCAATGTTTCTTTTAGCTCTTGCGGCATCCAGACAATTCTCTTTAGTCCGCCCTCTGCAGAAATGAACTTCTTGCTGGTTAGATAAAGTTTACCTACTCCCAGGAATCCAGGTGTTTGCACACCGCCACCTACCGAAGTCGCCAAGGTTGTAAAGGTCATACCTAGAGGTGTTTCTCCGGTGTAGTCTCTATGTACGACTAAAACCCCGTTTGCCTCGGGCACTAAGGCGATTATACATTCAAAACAACCACAGCTAGACTGAGGATCTTCCAATAAAGAATACATACTCACTTTTTCAATAGTCTTATTCGACTTTTCATAAAACGCATCGTTTATATTCTTCCACTGGCCTTTCTTTCCATCTATGACTTTGCCTTTTTGAATCGGCTGATTTGCTCCGGCGGGACTGATTTGATAATTTGCTTTAGCATCTAACCAAGAGTACGCGCCGCATAGACCTAATCTTTCAGGCGTTATAACGCAGATATGATTAGGCGCAAACGACTGACACAAAGCACAACTATAAAAATCTTCCACGCTCTCATCGGTCATACCGCTTATGCGCTCATCTCGTTTGTTATAAACAGTCCTGGCTTTTTTCAATTCCTTCTCTATATCTGATTGATTTGAATAAAGTTTAACCTGCACTTTGTCCACGATTGCCGAATACTCCTGGTGAATCTGGGCGTGCAGAATTGTACCGATATGCTTAAGCCTTAGGCCTTTCTTAAATGCCTCCTGGCTTATTCTCACCCAAACAATATCACGCTGACCCAAATGCATTATGCCCTGGGCCTCGTTTAAATAACGGTGGATTTGCCTTTCAATGATCGGCTCAAAGTCTTCATTGGCATTGCGCGAGCCCAATTCAACTACGATGCCCAAAGGTATTGACTTCTCTTTTATGTTATCAATATCCGGACCTATCAACTCGACTTTTCCGTCTTCAACTTTATCCATATCGATGAACTTCAAAAATTCAAACCCGGTAGCTTTTTTACCACCGAACTCTACATAGAGATTTTCTTTTCTCACGCGTTCGCCTTCAAACGCCGGCCCATAGAGCACAGGCACCGGAATCTTAGCAACCTTTACCTTAAAGCCCCTTACTTCAATACTGCGCGGAACAATCTTTTTGTAGTCCAGCTCTTTTACCAAGGCCTCGTATTTAGTTATGCCGCTGGGATGTATTTCTGGAATATCTGTATCGGCGATGACAGGAAAACCCATATTTATTGCTCCGGCTCCTGTAGCATATTTTAGATCATCGACTTCACCTAAAGCCATGGCAAAAGCAAATACGCGGTCTTTTGTATATTCAAGGCACTTCTTTGCCTCTCCTGCTTTTATCCCGCCGAATGTTAAAGCAGAACGTATAGCCCAATTTAAAGGATATATCGTAGAGACTGTATCTCTTCCGAAAGGCACAATGTAATTGTCCCAGCCCATCTCCACGCCTTCTTCTTTTAATTGATCAATTATTGAAATTCCATTCGTACTGCTGCCTACAAATATTAAAACGCTTCTTTCTTGAAGCTGCCTGACGATATCCACTGCGATTTTGCTATTCGGCGCTGCTCCTAGGAGAGCAGCAAACCCCGGCATACGGCCATCAACCAATTGAATACCCAGAGAACGAAGAACTGTATCACTAAAAAATCCATTACAATCTTCCTGGGGTTCCTGCTTGTAAAGATATCGTAAGGCCATTAAAATTTCTTCCGAAAATAAAGTAGCCATACCAGCATTTAAGGCATCTCCTAAATAAGGTAGCCAGAGCTTTTCTGACGGCTCCTGCGGCAACAAAGATTTTGCATGAGCTAAAATCTTCTCGGCATCCTTCAAGGTCTTTACGTCTGCATTAAGCAGAGCTTTGGCCATAGGCAGAAAGAACGCGGTCTCGGGAAACTCTAATTTAGCATCCGGACCCTTTTCTTTTACGGCTTTATTAAAAAACTCTTCTGTTTCGGAGAAAATTTTCTTTGCTCCACGAATTGCGGCTGTGGCAACAATCTTTGACATTACTAATCCTCCTTCAATGAACGCACAACTTATGGAGCGTAAGTGAACATAAGTTGTTTGCGTGAATTGAACCCAGCACCTTTTTAATATTCAGCGTGCTTAAGAAGTAATTCTTAAGGCTGCTGAAATACACAAAAGGTGCTGGGTCAAATTCAGACATGCGATTTACGTTCACTCTGTTCCGTAAATCGCGTCTTTATTTGACCTCCTTATAAATAACGTTTTAACTCTTTACAGTTTCTAAATATATTGAGTCTTCTTTGCCTAATAAATCAAATGCATTGGCATAGCTGAAATTTGGCTTGAGCAGCTCATCTACAATGCCTGAAACATCCGCTTTCTTTTTTATCAAATCCAAGTACACACCGCTACAATCCAACTTGCCCACAAAAATCCCACCTACCAATAAATTATCTTTTAAGACCACTTTCTTGTAAAAGCTATCTCCTCTTTTTGTAAACTCCTTATAGCCACTACCTTCAGCTGTACGGGTTATACCCATAGAAATCATCGGTAAATTAAAGAACTCAACAGAATTAACTCCCATAGAGCCATCGTACTGTAATTTTTCTCCCGCGACATTTGCGCCGGCGATCTTTCCTTGCTCGACTGCATTCGGCCAGAGCGCGTTGATTACTCTCTGATTCATTGCAAGATCATATGTCTCGCATACATCACCCGCAGCAAAGATATTCGGGAAATTTGTACACATATTTTCATTTACTACAATACCTTCTCCTACTTCTATATCTGTCTCTTTAACTAAATCTATATTCGGCTGTACTCCTTTGCCCACCACTATAACATTGCAGCCGATTACCTTTCCGCTTTCTAACTTTATGGCCTTTGCATCACCATTACCTAAAATTTCAACTACATCAGTTCCGGTTATAACCTCTATACCGTTTTGCTCAATTCTTTGCTGGAACATATCCGCCGACTCTTTATCCAGGACTTGAGAGAGAACCTGTTTCGACCTAATAATAACTTTTACCTCCGGTCCCCTCTTTTTTAACGCATAAGCGGCTTTTAAACCGATAAGCCCGCCACCCAACACGCAAGCAGTCGTGGTTATGGGCAATAATTCTGATATCTTCGTCGCATCTTCGACAGTGCGAAAACCAAATACGCCTTTTTTCTTAATTCCCTTCTTATCCGGAAATTTTGCCGAGGCGCCATTAGCTAGTATTAAATAATCGTATTCAACTTGGGTCTTCTTAATATCACCCTTTTCATTCTTTTCCTGTAAGACAACTATATTTTTCTTCGGCCTTATCTCGACCGCTTTTTTGCCTAATAATAACTCGATATTATTATCTTTAAAGAAACTATCGTCTCGATATATGAGTCCTTTTTCTCTGATATCGCCGGCTAGAAAATATGAGATAAGACAACGGCAATAAACAGGGTAATTCTCATCGGAGATCATCACAATCTTATCCTGTTTATTTCTCTTTCTAAATTCCTCTGCCGCTGCTATGCCAGCTGCTGAACTACCTATTATGACTATTTTCTTCATTTTTAATGAGCCCACAGTTTACGCTTCTTTTAGTCGCGTAAGTTGTATGGGCGAATTAAGCCCAGCACTAATTTTATTACTAGGTTTCTTTTTGAATAAATACATTCCTATTTGACCTAATCCCTCTCAAGTACATATCAACACTATTGGTAAAATTAGTGCTGGGTCAAATTCAGACAACAATTTACGCTTTCATTTTGCGTAAATTGTGTCTTCATTTGACTTCCTCTAAAATTATGGCTTTGACCGGACATTTCTCTGCGCAACGCGGTGTATCTATGTCAGCACACAAATCACAGCGAATGACTTTCTTTGTTTTATGGTTTGGCCTTATTGCTCCATACGGACAAGACATTACGCACATCCAACAGCCTACGCACTTATCTTTATCATAATCGACCATGCCCGTTTTAGTATTTTTGATTAAGGCGTTGCTGATACAGGCAATGACGCACTTTGGCTCATCGCAGTGCCTGCAGGCGACCGGAAAACTCCTACACTTGGACGCCCCTACTTTTACGCGTGGCAATGAATCGTCTTTAGTCAAGACTGCTACAAATAACTCTTTACTCTGGGAGTGTCCTGCGCAACAGACTAATTCACAAGTCCTGCAGGAAACACATTTACTTATATCATATTTTAATTGTTTCATTATTTTGCCGCCACAACCTGTTCCTGGTACATCATGGGTTTTAGTTTCAAGGCTTCTCTCTTTTTATTTATATGCTCTATCATTACTTGTGCCATCTTTATCGGATCCGGTTCAAACGCCCACTTTCCACCGGTAATTTTCTCTACATCTTCGGTCACATACTTGGTCATATTCGGACTACCATATACAGGTAAAGGCTCTCCCAATACAACTAATGCACCCGATGCCACAAAATACCAACCAATAGAGATAGCCTTTTCAGACATCCATTCAGGAGCACATCCCGCGATAGGCAACTCATGCAGCGCTTCACCAATTCCACCTTCATTAACCATCTCACAACAAGCGGTTAAAATTCTTGAATTGTCTACGCAAGAACCTAAATGTAATACCGGTGGCATACCTACGGCTTCGCATACCTCTTTTAATCCCGGCCCGGCAAATTCAAAGGCCGCTTCAGGAGTCAAAAATCCTGCTTTGGCACAAGCTAACGCAGAACAACCGGTCTGAACAACCAATACGTCTTTTTTAATTAATTCTCTCACCAGGGTCACATGTGTCTCGCCGCTATGCATCTTAGGATTATCACAACCCACAACGCCCACAACGCCGCGAATTCTGCCAGCGGCTATGGCGTCATTAAGCGGCTTATAGGTCGATCTATAATTGCCGCCCAACATGTTAAATACATATTCTGTGGTAAACCCAGGAACCAGGGCCTTGGATACATTCTTAGGTATACAGACTTTTGCTTTGTCGCGATTAACAAAGTTATCTATGGCGGCCTTAACAATTTTTTTTGCGATAGGTACAGCTTCTTCCTCGCTGAATTCTATGTGTTCCATCCCTGGGAATCTTGCTTTTGGCGAGGTAGAAACTACCTTTGTATGCGCGCACTGCGCTACCTCAACAAGTGATGGCATAATACATTGTAAATCCACTAACATCAACTCTACGGCCCCAGTCAAAATAACTAGCTCTTGTTGTAAGAAATCGCCTGCGACAGCAATACCGCGGCGCATGAGTACTTCGTTTGCTGTACAACAGATTCCAGAAATATTAATTCCTTTTGCACCAACTTTACTAGCATGCTCTAGCAACTCTTTATCTTGTGCGACAACACAAATCATATCAGACAACATGGGAACGTGTCCGTGCACAATCAAATTCACCTGATCATCTTTTAATACTCCAAAATTTGCGGTCGCCTTTAGAGGATTAGGTTTTCCCAGTACGACATCGGAAACATCTGTAGCAATCATAGACCCGCCCCAACCATCACTTAAGGCCGTACGCATGCCTAAAAGCATTAAATTCTTGTAATCGTTATCCACACCAATATGAGTTCGCGACAACGATTCAGTAGCTTCTCTGTCAATACCGCGCGGCATCAAGCCATATTTTTTCCAAAGTTTCCTAGTTTTTTCTGGGGCTCTATGCATCAACGTAAGCTCTCCATGTTGCTGTCCATATTCTGCAAACATCTTCTCAGACAGCTCAAGTGCAATCTGCTTACCATCTCTTCCTTCAGTCTTGATATTATATTCTTTAGCTAAACTTTTTAATTTCTCTAGAGATTTAATTTCATAATACGGAGTTTTTCCTGTAGCAACCAGATGCAAGGTATGAACCAACTCCCTGCCATGATCACTATGACAAGCAGTACCTGCTGCGATATGTCTTACCAAGTTTCTGGCGGCGATTGTATCCGCATCCGCGCCGCATACACCTTTGGTGGCGCCTTCACCGAATGGATCGATACGGCAAGGCCCGAGATTGCAGTTCTTGCAGCACAATCCCAGCGTGCCGAATCCACAGTGTGGATCTTGTTTTGCCTCGCGATCCCATATCGTCTCCACGCCCATATCTTCTGCACGTTGACGCATATGTTGCGTAGCTTCGTCACCTTTAAATTTTTTCTTGATATCATCTGTCATTTTTTACTCCTTTAATGAGCGCGTGACTTATGGAACGTAGCGACATAAGTCACTACGCGAATTAAACCCAGCACCTTTTTAGTATTCAGTATGTCTAAAAAATAATTCTTAAAGCTATCAAAATATATAAAAGGTGCTGGG
>CAZFPS010000053.1:0-4449 GCA_964520705.1 uncultured Planctomycetia bacterium
CCTTTTTTATTGTTTAGGCAATATCAAAGCGCGAAAGATATTTTACATTATGTGGTGACCAGTTTTTCGCTAAATGAGAAAACACAAATTCACGCAGAAGTGCATTATTAACGAGCTTGCGGTTTTTGCGAGGCTTATAGCGCGTTGTATTTGAATGTTGTTGAGCATAAAGGGCTCGGTAATATTTTCGGTCTATAACTCTTAATTGGCGAATTTCTCGAGAAATAGAGCTTGGAGCACGTTGAAGATTTGTTGCTATGCGCCGTAGGCTTTCTCCAGAAGCGATTCGGCGGCTTATTTCTTCGCGTTCAATAAATGTGAGCCGTTTATACTTAATCATCTGCAACTCCTTTCTTCTGCTATTATAACAGATTAAGGTGTTGCGTTAGTTGTTTGAACCTGCTCTGTCCCAAGGAACGCTTTAAATGAGGTCTAAACTTACAGACCAACGGGATGTAAGTTTATTGACCGAATTTATCCTGAGCGAAGCGAAGGACTATCAAAACTTCTTATATCACATATATTTATTTAGAACCGGTCCCTAATTTACTAATTTAGCTTAACCTTATCAATAGCTGTTCTCCTATATTCTCTACTCCCTCAGAGGTCCTTATCTTCTCCTTTAGGTGTATCCAAAGCCTCAACCACAAAAGCAATAAACGCACCCAAAACAATACCTACTATAAGTCCGAGGGTCATGGCCAGATCTTTTCTGGGCTTGATAGGAGTCTTAGGCACTGTAGCCGGATTGACGATCTTTACATCTTGTGTTTTCTCCGCCTCTGCTATACGGGCATCCTCAAGCTTGCCCTGCAATAGTCGATATGACTTTTCAGTCACTTCGTATTCTCGAATTATCCTGGCATAATCAATCTCGGTTTGAGACAAAGATTGCAATTCTTTTTTAAGATCCTCAATTTGTTCAGTTATCTTTACCACATCGGGGTACTTTGCAGTATATATCTTCAGGAGCTCCATCTTTTGCTTCTCTAAAGTCGATACATTATTTTGTATTGCCATAACTATCCCAGCTGCCTGTTCTTCCCCTTGTTCTCTAAAGAGCTTTAACTTATCCTCCGCCTCAGTCAATCCTTTTTGTAACTTAGCTAATTGATCTTCAATAAAAATACGAATATTACGGGCCCTCTCGGTCTTCTCATCCATATCAACTTTGATAAAAACATTAGCTATGGTGTTGGGCAAGTTTGCCGCCATCACTGGATCACTGTGCTCTACGCTAATGAGAACTATATTTGTCATGGGTTCGTTTTGAGTCTGGACAAAACTCTGGACGCCCAAAATAAGGTTCTCTAATTCTGAGGGAGTTATCTTCTCGTCTACTAAACCCATTTCATAAACAACCTTTTCAATAATCGGCCTGCCCGTTAAAACTTTAGTGAGCGAACTCATCATGCTATAAGAAGTATGCGAGACCGTAGAAGTAATCATGTCGGTGACGGATTGGCGTTCAATCAATCTAATAGAGCATGTGGCTTTATAAATTGGTGTCTGCGATTGTGTATGAAAAACGGTAGCCGCAAATACTATCAAAAAAGTAAACACAGCAATCCACTTTCGCTTGCGTAAAATCAACCAACAATCATTAAGACTAAAACCTATCTTCGCCAATTTCTCCTCCGACTATTATTGCTTTCGGGCTTTTCTTATGCTCTTAAAGGTATATATTTAACAGATGAACTGCTCCGAGTAATCTCTATGATCGACTTGGCTAAATCTTCGATGCTAGCCTCCTGCTCATTGCCAATATTTAAAACATTGCCTACAGCCCGAGGATTACTCGTAAGCTCAACTAAAACCTTAACCAGGTCATTCACTGAAAGAAAAGATCTGACCTACTGACCATCACCAAAAACTGTTAAAGGTTCATTCCTCATCGCTTGCCTTATAAATGTAGGTACAACCTTAGTTTAGGGATTAATAAAAACTATCAAGGCTTACAATCTTTGATTACGATTCTCTTCTTCTCTAACTTGATAGTCTTCTTCTCGCCCTTCTTCCAACCTAAGGACTTAATCATTGCCATAGGGATGGTGACATAGTACGTCCCCTTTCCAGCCAAAGTTAATCTTCTATCATCCTCGACCACTTTCATGTATAAACCACCTTTCGATTACGTAACTATTACGTAATTATTATAGTTAGCGGTCTGCTATACGTCAAGAATAAATATTAAACTAATGCCTTTGCTCTGGATTCCTTCTTTTTGGCTGCCTTGTTCTCTATTTGATTTTTTGTTTTTGGCGAGCCTGGACATTCACCTGTCCAGCAATAGAGACAGAGCTTTTCTTTAGGTAAACCTATGGCCTCAACCATATCCTCAACTGTCTGATATCTAAGCGTGGTAACGTCAATATCTTTGGCGATCCAATCTACCATCTTTTGATACTTCTCAGTTGTGTGGTCAATATATTCAGAGACATCTTCTATGTCGCTACCCTCGATGCTTCTGATGGCCATACGGGCGGCTAGCTCATGGATAGAGCGTGTGGAGAGACAAAACTTACAAGGAAACATTAACGGCGGACAGGCTGGCCTAGCGTGAACTTCTTTAGCACCAGCTTCCCAAAGTTTCTTCACAGTAAAATTCTTAAGCTGAGTTCCTCTAACTATAGAATCCTCACAAATTACGATCCTATTTCCTTCAATTACATCTTTGATAGGAATCAACTTCATCTTGGCAATCAAATCTCGCGTCTCTTGTGATGGAGGAGTATAGCTTCTTCCGTATCCTGGAGTGTATTTAACCAAAGGCCTTCTGTAGGGTTTGCCTGATTCTATGGCGTAGCCTAAAGCATGCCCTGTCCCTGAATCAGGGATTCCCGCAGCAATATCCACTCCGATATCTTTATCGCGTCTTGCTAGAGCCTTACCGCAGCGCTCTCTGACAACTTCAACATTTATACCTTCATAGCTTGAAGCCGGAAAACCGGTGTATATCCATAAAAATGTACATATTTGATTTTCATCTCTGCCTTGCTTGGCCTGCTTTAAACCATTTTTAGTAAGCAGCACTATTTCTCCAGGCTTAAGATAACTTATGATGCTAAAACCGAGATTTGTAAAAGCGCTACTCTCGGATGTAACTGCCCAGGCATCGCTTCTTTTCCCTACCGCAAGAGGCGTATATCCAAATCTATCCCTAGCAGCATAAACCCCATCTTCGTTTAATAGCAACAATGAACAGGAACCTTGAATCTTATCAAACATATTCTCTATACCATCGATTAAGCTATCCCCCTGGTTTATTAATTTTGCTATCAGTTCTGTAGCATTAGTCTTGCCTTCTGTTACTTCACTAAATGAAACTCCCTGCTTAAGTAGTGACTTTACCAATTCTTCTTTATTTTCTATGAGTCCAGCTGTAACGATACAAAACGGGCCGAATTTAGAATTTAAATAAATAGGCTGTTCATCGCAATCACTGATTGCTCCTATACCTCTATCCCCTTTCATGCGTCCGTAGTCCTCGAAGAATTTCGACTTAAACTGACTCTGGGAGATATTATGTATTTGACGCTGAAAAGATTCTCCTAAAACAGCCATGCCGCCATATTCAGTCCCCAAATGAGAGTGGTAATCAACTCCATACAAAAGAATTTCTGAACAATCTTTTTTTGAAACAGCTCCAAAGACACCGCTCATTACCTACCTCCAATTTTGATTAAAATAAGTTAAAATATTCTACTAACCGCCCTTCTTAAAAGAAAGTCCTCCGTTGTGAGAAAGATGGGTTAAATCCTTAATAATATGTTTTGTTAAATTAAAAGTTTTCCTCTTGGGAAAACCTGGGAAGGCATTGACATCTACAGCATAAACATCTTTTATGTTTTTGTCCAGCATAATATCGATTCCGGCAAAATTAAGTCCCAGAACCTTAGATATCCTCTCTGCTATCTTTTCAGCTTTAACCAATAAGTACTTTGGCAGCATCTTTAACAATCTGGGATCCCCTCTACCTCCTTGAGAAATATTTGTGGTGATTTTATCGGGAGTATTCTTTCTAGGGTAAGTATATACAACCTTGTTAAAAAACGTGTATATTCTTAAATCCACTTTCTTGCCTCTTAGAATTAAAGAATTAATGTTCCCTTCGATAAGGATATCTTCGTCCCTTTTTAATAATTGGGTCAAGAAAGCGTCATTTACTGTTATATCCCTAAATCTCCAGCCTCTATCAGACCTCTTATTTATAATCTTATTATTTTTGAATCTGAAATTTGTCTGCCAGTTCGACCAGCTTAAAAACGTTATGCCTTTACCCATAGATCCGTATCTCGGTTTTATAAAAAAACTTTGACCTTGCACCAATCGATTTTGCATATCTTCAAGGTGAAGTATTTTATAATGACGTGGCTGAGGCACATGAGATCGAGAGAGTTTATCAATTACCTGGAACTTATCCCTGCAAAACCCACAAAGCAAAGGGTT
>CAZFPS010000053.1:4459-12429 GCA_964520705.1 uncultured Planctomycetia bacterium
AGGGTTATTCACAAACGCAATTTCTTTGTCGCTAAGCAGAGTCCTGATGGAATTATCAATCCTCAACCAAAAACGCATAAACTTCATAAAGAAATTATGATTACCATACAGCCCCTTATACCCCTTATGCTCAATATGCCTATTCCAATAAACAAAAGGAAAAAACAAGAATATAATAACCTTTTTAGTCTTTATTTGAGGTATTTTGCCTTTCAATAAACGAGAATAATTAACACTCAGATAATCAAAGCCATGAGATAAAAAGAAATCCTCCTCTTTATTTAGCTTTAAAAAAGAGTCATAATCCAGACGTTCACCTATGGCTAAAACCGTAACTTGATTTTTTCTTTTTTTCATTTAAATCAACTTAATAATAACTGAAACATTAATTAGTAATGAATTCTTTTATATAACTAAAGGATTTTGTCAATTTTCCACGCTCAGCAATAACAGCCCTTCTAATTTCTACCGGTATGGCAACATGGCGAGTGACATCCTTTATGCCATGCGCAGCTATCTGATAGACGTATTCTCGTATAAGCGAACTAAATTCCACGGAAGCATCTTTGGGCAGCTCGGAAGGCAAATTATCAACAGCTAAAACAGTTATGCCTTCTGCTTTATAGCCATCAACAAATCTTTTGCTTTTAGGGCTATAGGTAAATGTTGGACTAGAAGAAGAGGTTGATTTATGAGTTAGCTCTATAGAGCCATTTATATCACAAGAAAGGTCTCCAATAAATTTTAATCTAAACGGTTTTTTCTTATATAATTTATGGACCATTTTCTTTGTTACCATGCGCGGATAGTCTCTATCCCAGTAACTTGAATGAATAAAGATATTAAGATGAGGCAGATAGGTATCAAGATTGGATTCGAATTTTTCCGGACTCTTAAGATATTCTTCAAAATAAAACCCTTTTCTTTCTTTGGAGCGAAACTTTTCTTCACGCAGAAAAACAATCTTATATACGTTGTGCCTCATACCCTTCTGATGTCGAACAAACTTCAACATATCCTTAGGATGGACCTCTATAGGGCTTAAGGTTTTAAGTATCTCCTGTGCTCCATTAGAAACATTGCCATGTCCGGTAATGCCAATTACAAAAGGAGAAATTTGCTTATCAAATCCATATCGCAGAATATGTTGACCTAGGGCTGACATAGCTTTTTTCAATGATTCTAAAGAGCTATACTTATGCGCTGGCTCAATACTAGAAAATGGATTTTTTATCCCCTGCCACTCTAGCTTTTTGCCTAAATAATGTAGGCTGTCTACCAAACCACATATTCCGGCAAATCTGCCAAAGAACGCAAGTCGTCTTCCGTGTGCATCAACTATCTTCTCATAATCAATTAATGTAATCTTCTTCTTAAGGCAGGATTTAATTATGTCCATATTGCTAGATTGCCCTTTAGCGGTATGAGAAAACATCATATATATCTTATCGCTATATAAACTAGGCAGAGAAGGCTCTTTAATTCCCAGCAACAAACTGGCCTTCTGTATTTTATCTAATACCCTAGCTCCTGTTTTTCTGAATTCGTTATCGCTAAAGACTCGCTGCGGGCTAGATTCAACCTCTACTTTAATGCCTCGCTTAATTAGCCAATTTACATCAACAGGCACTAAAGGCGTGCGCCACTCATCCTTCTTAGTTTCTCTTAATATGCCAACAACAAGATTCTTTCTCATCTATGTAATATATAAAAGGCGGGTACCAGATTAGTAATGTATCACGAATGCGGTAATAATTCCATTGAAATCTAAATTATTTGGTTTTGGGTTAGTTCTTACCCTGGGTTAATTATTGGTTGGTATTTTAAATGCGGGCGCTAATCTATAACTTTTAAGAATAACTCGGCGATGGAAGGATCAAACTGAGAGCCAGAGCCCTCTCTGATTATCTCTCTTGCCTTATTCTTAGGCAGGGCTTTTCTGTAGGGACGGTCTGAAACCAAAGCCTGATAGACATCAGCAACGGCGACTATCCTAGCTCCCAAAGGAATCTCGTCCTTCTTCAAGCCACGCGGATAGCCCATTCCATCCCAGCGCTCATGATGATACAGCACCAGAGGAATAATGCTATGTAGAGACTGAATCGGCCTTAGAATATCTGCCCCAATTTGAGGGTGCTTTTTAATATGGGCGAATTCTTTTTCAGAAAGGCTAGACTTCTTAAGCAGAATCTTTTCGCTTATCCCTATCTTGCCCAAATCATGCAGCATCGAAGCCCTCTTTACATCCTCTATCTCGCTTTTAGACATGCCTAATTTATTGGCAATTTCTGTGGCATAGTGCATAGTATTCTCTACGTGTTCTCCGGTATACTGATCCTTTAACTTTATGGTTCTGGCAAAAGCAAACACCGATTCAATCAAACTTTGGTTTGCTCTCTTATGGAGCCTGTTGATCTTTGTCCTGAGGAACTTAACAACTTGATCCTCATCTTCTTCCAAGATGTTACTATTGTGTTTGATATCTGCCAAAGAATAGGCCCTGCTACCTCCATCTTCCTTGGCCTTGTTTAAGATTTTATCGACCAGCTCAATCAAATCTATGCCTTTGCCTACTTTATTTTCAGGATAGGAAGCTACCGCTATGCTTAATTTTAACTTAACATTGTATACGTTATCCCCAAAATTAGTCGAAGTGATAACATCTAAGATTTTTTGCGATAAACCTAAGGCCGCAGACCTATCTATGCCTGGTGAGATGATAAGAAACTCTTCTCCTCCGAACCGAATGACGATATCATACTTGCGCACCATTTTCTTTATCTGTCTAGCAAACTGCTTAAGTACTAAATCTCCAAAATGATGGCTATAGGCATCGTTTATAGACTTAAAGTAATCCAAGTCTAACATTATAACTGAAAATGGATAGTTATATCTTTGAGCGCGGGTGAATTCTGATTCAATAGCTTGTTGGAGATAACGATGGTTATACAGGCCCGTATGGGAATCCCTAAAAGCCAATTGTTTAAACCTCTTGTTTGATTTAAAAAGCTCTTTATTCAATACCGCTAATTTTTTCTCGGCGCGTTTACGCTCAGCGATATTGCCTAATAAAGAACAGAACACCGATAAGGTATCCTGTTTGACTTCGTCGTGTTCAGATTTACTAATTGCCGTATCGTTCACAAATACACCAACCGGTCTATGAGCGGACTGAATGGGTGTAAGTGCTATCCAGCCTCTATCAATCTCAATCATCTTCTGGCCATCCCATTCAAGGCGTGGTTCCTCGACTAAAATCCACTTGGGATCATTAGGTCCCAACTTCTTAAGATGCTTAGCCCAGTACTCGTTCTTCTCAAAACGCAGCTCATGTTCGTCTGTAGTCCGACCATATCGATCAGTACCATAAAAACCCTGCACGCAACCGTTATTTTCCACAAAAATAGCACAGCGTTCTAAACCCAGTTTCTCCCTGGCAAGCTCTACCGCTCTCAAGAAAAGGCTGTCTAAATCTGGGCAACCAATAAGCTTATCGGCTATCTCCACCACTGCACGAAGACCAGCTGTAATTGTATTTTGTTGCTCTTCTGCTTTCTTGCGATCGGTGATGTCTGCCCAATAACCAACTATCTCAACAGGACTACCTTTCTCATCGCGGATTAATTTCAATTCATCCTGAACCCAAATATATTTACCGTCCTTACATAAGAAACGATATTCATAAGTATGGGTATCGATTTTTAAAACCTTTTGCGCTTCATCGAGGACGAACCGCACATCGTCAGGATGAACATGGTCAATCCAAAAACTTGAATTTCGGGTGAATTCTGAAGGTTCATATCCTGTCAATTCTTTAACATTTTCGGTAATATTAGTAGCGCCATAGTCGCCGTATGTTCTTGCGGTATAGATGGCGATTGGAACAGAAGAAACCAGTTTCTTCAATTGATCAGAAGTCGATTTTTCTTTTTCTTCTAACTTTTTGCCTTCGGTGACATCTTCAACAATGCCATCAAAATACTTTACCTTGCCATTTTTATCTTTTACCGCTACCGCGGATATTGAACCGATAAATTCAGTCCCATCTTTCTTCTTCAAAGATAGCTCTTCATTCTTTATGAAATCATTATCGGATAATTTCTTGCTTAATTTTCTCCTATCTTGCGGATGCATATATAGATCACAGACCCTAATGTCCAGAAATTCATCTTTACTTTGATAACCGAACATCTTGACCATAGCGGGATTAGCTTCGATAAACCTACCTTTTGCTCCGGAAGTATTCCTATATAAGCCCACGTTTATATTCTCTGTCAAGGTCTTATACTTCTCTTCGTTTTTTTGCAATTCTTCTTCTGCAAGCTTGCGCTTAGTTATGTCGCGAAAAGTACCCTGGATATATTTTTCATCTTTAATAACTATTTCTGTTGTAGAAACTTCTATATCCCTTACTTGCCCATCTCTACGAAAGATCTTATATTCAAATTGAGAATCTATGGCCTCACCCACCTGCCAGCGCACCATCTTCTCCCTAAACATCTTTCTGCACTCCAAGGCCAAATGATACGTTATAGGTACCCTGAGAAATTCTTCCAGAGTTTCATATCCGAATATATTTAAAAGGGCTTTATTTACGGTAATAAAATTATCCCCCTTAAATATTCCAATTCCTTCTATCGACTCTTCAAAGAGCTTTCTGTACTTTTCTTCGGAAGCAATGAGAGCTTCTTTTGTTCGTCTGTGTTCGGTTATGTCTTTGCCTATACCCACAAATCCCAGGGGTTGTCCTTTTTCGTCTCTAAGAAGAGTGGTCGTCATTCTGGTCAAAAAGATGGTACCATCCTTTTTTAAATGCCCCACTTCGCCGCTATGCGCGCCAGTCTTTTTTACCTGTTCATTAAACAGAATCACTTCTTCTTCCACCTGCTTACCAGTATGAAAGATGCTCAAATTCTTTCCTAATAGTTCATATATTTGATAGCCATGCATATTAGCCCAAGCCTGATTGCAGAATTGAATAGTTCCACTCATATCAGCCATGGCAATGCCATCTATGGACTGTTCCACAGCCAATTCCAGCATGCTATAGGTCTCTTCAACGCATCTGCCGCCAGAAGAAACATCTTTAGAAATCTCTGTTATATCCGGATTAAGCTCTTTATGCTTATTGTTTGGAGTGTGGCTATTTTGGGAGAGAAACTTGAAAAATGAGTTTTTTTTAGCTTCTGACATATACTTCCTTTCGTACTGCATATGTCCGTGGCTGGTGAGAAAGCGCTTTCAATCAAAGTATAACATACTCCCTTGAGGCTTTACAAGGGGGGTCGGGAAGAAATTTTAAAGAAAATATTCCAGAGGCATTATTGAATACAACCATTTATCATACAATGAGTTATAATTGTGGATAGTTATAGATATTCTGGGGTGGGATAAAATAACGTAAACTACACTTAAATCATCTTGAAAAGGGAACCGATTCCTGGGGATTGATAAGCGGAGGTGCGAGACTTGACTATTTTACTGACTTACCTCTGCTACCCATCAAAATACTAACTATCTTTTCTTCTACTTTGGGGCGCAAAAGAACAATCAGAAGCCCCCCCAATCACATTTCCGATTGTTACCAAGATGAGTTTGTTGAAGATGGCGGAAAATTAAATGATAGATAGTTATTTCTTTTTAATTTCGTGGGTAAGTATTATCGCTTCAGCAATATCTTTCATGGGCATGCGCTTGTCCATGCTAGATCTTCTCAGTAAATTGTAAGCATCATCTTCACTGATGCTTTGTTCGCGCATCAAGATTCCTTTAGCCTTCTCTATTTTCTTTCTCGCCTCTAGTTCCTCTTGGACAATCTTTGTCTTAACTATCAATTCTGTATTCTCGATAGCCACAGCCGCCTGATTGGCTACAGCGCTTAAAAGATCAATATCACCTTTTGTGAACTTATATGGTGAAGTGGTATAGCAATTTATAACACCCACAGCCTTATTTTTGACTAACATGGGCACGCTGAGCATGGAAGCTAGCTTCTCTTTCTTGGCCAGCTTTTTCTCTTTATATTTAGCATCCTTTAGAATATCGTAGATTATTATCGGCTTCTTCTCCTTGGCCACAGTTCCTACGATGCCCTCACCCACCTTTAGGCTTCTTTCTTTTAAATAATCCTTACTCATAGCCTGAGTCGCTCTTATTTTTAACTCCTGAGTGTTTTGATCCAAAAGCCACAAAGAACAAATCTTAGCATGGATTACATTAGCGGTCAGCGTGACAATAAGCTTGAGTACATCCTCAAGATATAGATCTGAAGTTATGGCTCTGCTGATCTTACTTAAAGCGTCGATATAGGATTTATATGATGATTTGGGCATAGGAATAAATTACTCTATTGCTAGCCAACGAATAACCACTTGGAAGAAAAATCGGGGTCGGCTGTAATATTGACCCCTAGTCTTCTTAAACCGGTTTCATCGCCCGGCGTAGGAATATGAGTCATGTGTACTTCGCAACCCTGAAGCTCTTTAAGTTTCTCCATAGCCAACTGTGCCGTGGAGTTAGTAGCCGCGCTTATACTTAAAGCGATTAAAGCCTCTTCCAAATCCAGGCTGACTATCTTTTTGCTGGTAATATTCTCTTTTAAATTTCTTATAGACTTTATTATCATTGGCGACAACAAGTGAATCCTATCGGGAATCTCAGCTATATGTTTTATGGCGTTCATCACCAGACTCGATGATGCGTGCATAAGCGAAGAATTTTTGCCGGTGATGATCTTGCCATCTTTTAGTTCTATAGCCGCGCCGCAAAAAATTCCTTCGTTCCCTTTATCCTTCTTCTCAGCTTCCTTGGCGGACTTGCGAGCTGGATTAACAACAACCCTATCTTCTGGCTTAGCACCAATCTCTTCCATAATCAATTCGGCTCTTTGAACTGTCTCTTTATCAGTAAAGCCCATTGCGTACTCACAGGAATATTTAAAGAATCTCCTAATAATCTCCTGCTTAGCCGCATCTTTAACAGCCTCATCATCGATTATCCCGAAGCCAGCGCGATTTACGCCCATATCCGTAGGAGATTTATACGGTGACTCGGCACCGGTTATCTTCTCTAATATTCTTCGTACTACCGGAAAGATCTCTACATCGCGGTTGTAATTAATAGATGTCTCGTTATAGGCTTCTAAGTGAAAAGGATCGATCAGATTAAAGTCTTTAATATCCGCGGTGGCTGCCTCATAAGCTATATTTACAGGATGTTTAAGTGGAATATTCCAGATAGGGAATGTCTCAAATTTAGCATATCCGGATTTTACTCCCTTTCTGTAGTCGTGATAGAGCTGAGACATACAGGTAGCTAATTTCCCGCTTCCGGGGCCAGGTGCAGTAACTACGACTAATGGGTTCTTGGTCTCTATATAAGCATTAGCCCCAAAACCGTTGTCGCTGACAATTAAATCTAAATCCGTAGGATAATCCTTGATCGGACCGTGGGTATAGACTTTGATTCGGCGGCGCTCTAATTTATTCTTGAATATATTTGCTGCGGGCTGATTCTCAAAACGAGTTATGACTACGGCTCTAATCTGTATCCCCCACTCCTTCAAATCATCGATCAGCTTTAAAGCATCGATATCATAAGTAATACCAAAATCCGCCCTTAGCTTTCTTCTCTCGATATCACCGGCATAAATACAGAGAATAATATCTGCCTTATCCTTAAGCTTCTTAAGTAGCCTCATCTTTACATTGGGATCAAAACCCGGCAAGACCCTGGAAGCGTGATAATCAAAAATAATCTTTCCGCCAAATTCCAAATAGAGCTTATTATTAGCCTGCTCGACTCTTTCTAAAATACACTTGGTCTGTTCTTTTAAATACTTTTCATTATCAAATCCAACATTGACTGTCATTATATACCTCTATAAATTATTGTTGGTTGGAATAAATATATTATATTGGGTATAGTGTCATTTTAGCCACTAAATTTGTTGTTTTTATGTTTATAAAGCA
>CAZFPS010000054.1:0-12176 GCA_964520705.1 uncultured Planctomycetia bacterium
TGCCTTTTTTATTGTTTAGGCAATATCAAAGCGCGAAAGATATTTTACATTATGAGAAAGATTTATTCTGCTCTTTTTGCAGCAAAAAAAATGAGATTTTTTTCTTAAAATCATAAAAAAACAAAGCGGAAAAATGCACCAGAACTTATATCTTATTGGATTGTAAACAGATACAAGCTGCTGCCAAATATCAGAAAAACAGTTGGGACAAGACTGACTTATTTGAAAGGAGTTTTTGCCCTAAGTTTAGCCTTGCAAAAACAAAAAACCTGCCCTATCAAACTTCTGATAGGGCAGGTTGACTACCTTAAATGCCTGAGTTGTGATTATCAAAAAAGCGCTGACTTAATTAAAACTGGGTTTGAGGACAACTTCCAACACCAACTACATCGCAACTTAAGGTCCCGTTTACATCAATCCAAAGCATGTAAGATCCCTCCATTGATCCTGGACAAAAAACATCTGGACAATCCACATCGTTTCTGGTAACCTCGCCAATTCTAAAATCATTGTCGGAAGTACCTACTACAGCAGTAACAGGATCAAAATATTTCACAGTTGTTGTCATAATATCTAATGCGTCCAGACTATCTGTAAAATTACTGTATGCAGCCTCATGCCTTAGCTGGGAACCTCTTATCAATCCCAGAAGACTGATCCCCTCTGCCATTCTGCCTTTCTCTGCCACTTTTAAATATCTGGGCAAAGCGATAGATGCGAGGATACCTATTACTATGATTACAATTATCAACTCCAACAGCGTAAAACCTTTTTTGCGTAACATTTTACTTCCCCCTTTCAAAAATATGATTAAGTAGCTGTGCTACTATTTAGTTCGAGATTATCTAAATGCGATCTATATAAATGTATTCTTTCTTTGCTTCCTATTCCACCCCCTTTCATAACTACCTTCTGATTCAAGCTTAACCTAATTCCACTGATTTAGCAATTACTTTTTTAAAAATCTTATCCTGCTCCTGTGGCCAAGCTGAATATGGGCAAAAATATAGATATTACCATAGCACCGATAATGGCACCCATAATCACAATCATTATAGGCTCAAAGATAGCTGTCAATCTCGCCACAAATGCCTCTAAATACTCCCGGTAGTATTGAGAAATCCTCTTAAACATTCCAGAAAGCTCACCGATCTCCTCCCCGGTAGCAATCATCTGTATTACCATAGGCGGGAAGAATTTTGTCTTGTCTAAAGGTACGGCAAAAGATTTTCCTTGCCTTACGCTAAGCTTAACCTCGCCGATTATCTCCTTCATTGTATGGTTAGGCTGGCTGCGCTCGGAGATGTCTAAGGCATAGATAATGGGAACGCCGCTTTCAATAAGAATAGACATTTATACTGCTCTAAGTTTAGCCTTGCAAAAACAAAAAAACCTGCCCTATCAAACTTCTGATAGAGCAGGTTGACTACCTTAAATGCCTGAGTTGTGATTATCAAAAAAGCGCTGACTTAATTAAAACTGGGTTTGAGGACAACTTCCAACACCAACTACATCGCAACTTAAGGTCCCGTTTACATCAATCCAAAGCATGTAAGATCCCTCCATTGATCCTGGACAAAAAACATCTGGACAATCCACATCGTTTCTGGTAACCTCGCCAATTCTAAAATCATTGTCGGAAGTACCTACTACAGCAGTAACAGGATCAAAATATTTCACAGTTGTTGTCATAATATCTAATGCGTCCAGACTATCTGTAAAATTACTGTATGCAGCCTCATGCCTTAGCTGGGAACCTCTTATCAATCCCAGAAGACTGATCCCCTCTGCCATTCTGCCTTTCTCTGCCACTTTTAAATATCTGGGCAAAGCGATAGATGCGAGGATACCTATTACTATGATTACAATTATCAACTCCAACAGCGTAAAACCTTTTTTGCGTAACATTTTACTTCCCCCTTTCAAAAATATGATTAAGTAGCTGTGCTACTATTTAGTTCGAGATTATCTAAATGCGATCTATATAAATGTATTCTTTCTTTGCTTCCTATTCCACCCCCTTTCATAACTACCTTCTGATTCAAGCTTAACCTAATTCCACTGATTTAGCAATTACTTTTTTAAAAATCTTATCCTGCTCCTGTGGCCAAGCTGAATATGGGCAAAAATATAGATATTACCATAGCACCGATAATGGCACCCATAATCACAATCATTATAGGCTCAAAGATAGCTGTCAATCTCGCCACAAATGCCTCTAAATACTCCCGGTAGTATTGAGAAATCCTCTTAAACATTCCAGAAAGCTCACCGATCTCCTCCCCGGTAGCAATCATCTGTATTACCATAGGCGGGAAGAATTTTGTCTTGTCTAAAGGTACGGCAAAAGATTTTCCTTGCCTTACGCTAAGCTTAACCTCGCCGATTATCTCCTTCATTGTATGGTTAGGCTGGCTGCGCTCGGAGATGTCTAAGGCATAGATAATGGGAACGCCGCTTTCAATAAGAATAGACATTGTTGTAGAAAAGCTTTCTATCATCATAAAACGAAAGAAGTTTCCAAAGATAGGAATATTTAATTGAATCTTTTCAACAGCAGCTCTCACTTTTTCGCTCTTCAACATCTTTCTAAATAAAAATACCGCAGCCATAACGACTATCAATATTAGAAAAAACCTCTGGGTCAAGAAATTGCTTATGTTAATAAGGATCTGAGTTGGCAGAGGAAGAGCAACATTCATAGAAGTAAGAATCTTGGTAAAAGTAGGCACTATCTTCATGACAAAGAACAAAACCGCTCCCGTAGCCACCAGAAAAAGTATGCAAGGATACATCAATGCAGAGATTATCTTTGTCTTGAAGGCCTGCTTCCCCTCGAGATAATTCGCCAGATGGTCTAATACTTTGGGCAGATTGCCGCTCGCTTCACCTGTTTCAACTAGGTACAGCCAAAGATCGCTAAAGATATTTTTGTGTTTAGCTAAAGAATCCTTAAATGTTCTTCCTGCCTCCATATCTTTGCTCATTTCAGAGATACAATCGTTCAGTTTTTTAGAATCAATTTGTTTTTGAGTAACAGTCAAGGCCTTCATCAAGCTTACCCCGGCACCTAAGAGCATAGACAACTGTCTAGCCAGAAGAACCAAATCTCCCGAAGTGACACCACTATGCCTAAACTTTTGCTTAGGCTCCTTACCAAAAAGAGAGGCTTTGCTTTTATCTGCAGCAGAAGAAGATTTCTCAATTTTTACAATAGAGGTAACAATTAAGTTTTTCCTCTGCAAAATAGCTACAGCTTCATCCTGGCCTGGGGCTTCAATTATCCCGGTATCCCTGGTTGCATCTTTTGTTCGTGCTATGTAAGAAAATTTTAGCATGTTTTTTATTATTCGGTCAATGAAGCGCTGAGCGCCTCTTCTAAGCTCGTTACGCCTTCTCTTACTTTAAGCATTGCGCTCTCAGCTAGAGTAACCATGCCGTTAGCACATCCAAGCTCTCTTATTTTCTGAGAATTCACTCCTTCTACGATAGCGCCCCTAATAACATCATTGAATGATAATATCTCCGCAACGCATAACCTGCCCTTGTAACCTATATGATTACATCTCTCGCATCCCTTAAGTTTATAAATCAGATCTTTCCCTAAGTTAAATCTTTTTCTCTCTTCATCAGTAGGTTCATACGGTTCTTTGCAGTCTGGACAGAGCTTCCTTACTAATCTTTGAGCAACTATAAGCTGCAAAGATGGCATCAAAAGAAACGGCTCAATGCCAATATCTATAAGTCGAGTTATGGCTGAGGAGGCATCGTTTGTATGAAGCGTACTCAATACCAGGTGCCCAGTGAGCGCAGAACGAATACAAATCTGAGCGGTTTCTAAATCCCTAACTTCTCCCACCATCATAATATCCGGATCCTGTCGTAAAAAAGACCTTAATGCGGATGCAAAAGTCAATCCTATCTCGGGCTTTATCTGAACCTGATTAATCCCTTCCATTTTATACTCTACAGGGTCTTCTATAGTTATAATATTAAATTTGGGATCTTTGATTTCATTTAATATTCCATATAAGGTCGTAGACTTACCGCTGCCTGTAGGACCAGTAACAAAGATTAGTCCATAAGGATAACGGATAGCCTTTTCAATAGACTCCAGCTGAGCCTTTTCAAAACCTAGCGATGATAATTCTAGCTGCATCTTGCCTTTATCCAGTATCCTTAAAACAGCCTTCTCTCCGTATATCGTAGGAATAATAGAGACACGGAAATCAACAGTCCTGTCTTTCATTTTTACAGAAAAACCGCCGTCTTGAGGCAGGCGTTTTTCCGCGATATCCAATTTAGATAGAATTTTTATACGAGAAACTATAGGCAGGTGCAGGTGTTTTGCCGGAGGCGGTATCTCTAAAAGAACTCCATCAACTCTATACCTTAAACTAATCCGGTTTTTAAAAGGCTCCAAGTGGATATCTGAGCCTCGTTCATCTATGGCTTGTCTTAATATTAAATCCACTAGCTTAACAACGGGCGCTTCCTCGGCTCGGGCTATTAATCTATCGATGCTTAACTCTTCATCAGGAGTATCATACTCTTCAACCAATGCATCGCTGATGCGATATGAATCTTTTACGGCCTGTTTCAACAGATCTCTTTTGCCATAAAAATTTTCAATTGCCTTTTCTATATCTGACTTCGTCGCTACAATAAGATTGACTTCGCAATTAGTCATCTTCCTAATATTATCGATTAAAATCACATCTAAAGGATCATATATGGCTACGGTCAGAGAATTCAAGTTCTTCGACAAAGGAATCACAAGATTCTTTAGGGCAAAATTTTTCGGGACGAGCAAATCAAGTCCGATATCTCCGCTCGACTTAAGGAGCTCGGAGCCTGCTGTGACATAAGGAATACTGAGCTGTTTTCCCAAAGCAACAACAATATCTTGTTCGGTGACTAAGCCGAGCTTGATAAGATTCTCTCCTATCCTGCCGCCTTGTTTTTGCTGCGCCTTTATTGCCTTGTCTAATTGCTCTTGAGTGATTATTCCTTCGTTTATAAGTATTTCACCAAGCCTCAAATATGTTGCCATTTCAATTATTTATTATCCCAGATGGTTAAAGTCTTGTCAATTTCTTCCTTGCGATACATATAATCAGATTGCTCCCTCTGACTAAAAATATCTTTATCATACACTTGGTCTGTAGATTTAGCTAATCCTGCCCCTCCATCTCTTAAAATACGCGGCGTAATAAATACCAACAATTCTCTATCGCTATCCGTCTTATTCTTGTGCCTAAACAGAGCACCTAAGAAAGGTATATCTCCCAGAATCGGAACTTTCGTTCTAGTATCTGAAAGATCTCTTCTCAGCAATCCACCGATTACAACGGTCTGATTATCTTTGACTGAGATTGTGGATTTAGCGCTCCTTTCTTGAGGATCATAGTATGATGTACCTAAAATACTAACTTGAGTAGATGAAACCGTAGGCTCTAAAACCATGGTTATTTCTCCGGTGGTTAAGTTTACGCTAGGGGTGACCTTAAGAGAAACACCTACTTCATACCTTTCAGCTGAAGTATTCTGCACGCCGCTCTCGGCATCTATGGTTGTAATTGTTCCTACCGCTTCTTGTCCTGTAATCTTTATCTCTGCTGTTTCATTGCTGAGTGTTAAAATTTTCGGCCTGGCCAGAACGCGTGTGCTTGTATCTGTAGTTAATAACTGTAATATAGCTGAGCCATCTTGAGCAGCCACTCCGCCAGTAACAATCTGTGTCGCTGCATCCCTATTCATCCAGGATTGGAAAGGAAAAGCTAATCCATCTCTGCTCGCCAGCGTTAAAGTATACATAGTACCAGTCCACTGCATGCCCATCTGATCTGCCAAGGTCTTCTTAACATCGATTATTTCAACTTCAATTATAACCTGGGGAACAGGAACATCTAACTCCCTAATCGTTTTCTCAATGTTTTCAAACTGCAAGGGAACATCCGTAATAACTAGACTATTCGTTCTGGAATCTTCGTTAAGCTTGCCATATGAAGAAAGCATAGCTTGAAGTGTATCGGCAAGACTCGAACCGGATGTGCTTACTTCTGAAGCGCTATTTAAGGGTGAAGAATTAACGCGGGCGTATTTTAATGCATAAATTCTGGTTATCGTTTCTACTTCCGGCCTTATTAACTCTTTAACCACAAATATATTACTATCTTCATCGAGTTCATATGTCAAACTATATGAATTCAGAATCTTCTCTAAGGCCTCTCTGATAGGGACATCTTCTAAATATAAGGTGATAGGTCTTCCAGCCACATTCTGAGCAGCAATAAAATTTAGTCCAGATTGTTGAGAAAAAACCTTCATCACATTAATAAGGCTAGCACCTTCTAAATCCAAAGAAATCTTCTTCCAGGACTCTCTGGAGATTATGTCTTCGCCTATACTGGCAGAGGAAAAATCAGGAAAAGAAAAAATAAAAAGCAGTAAAGCCAATGATAAAACAAATGAAAATACTCTAAAACTTTTATTAGATTTCTTAAGATTCATTATCCACCCCCTGCTCTTCTTTACTAGCCCTTATATTTATAGCCTGTTTTGTAGTAATAAAATGCTCATCGCCTTCAAGTATCAACGTTACTCCCTCTTTGTTAATCTTTGTAATCTCGGCTCTCCCTAACTTATCACCAACTACATAAATTTTATCATTAATAATTGCCTTGGATTCATAAGCTCCCCAAATCAAACCATTAACTTTATAAATAGATACATCGAAACGTTCTTTCTCTCTTTTCTTCTCCTGCTCATAAATTATAACCGGCTTATTTTCAACAACTGGTTCTTCTTTTTTTATTACAGGAAACCAATTCTTGAATGGATTTCTCCTCTCTTCTGAAAAAGCTGTATCAATAATACTAAGAAAGGAGACTACAAAAACCACTATTGTAATATTTATTAATCTGCTCATCTGCTATTTTTGTAGTAGTATAAAAGCCTCTATCGATAAAGATGCTTTTATCCTTGGACCAAGTTCTTCATCGTAGTTGCGCTCAGGAATCATGTGCAAACTGGTAATCTTAGTCAAGGCTTCCATTTCTTCGATTTCTGCAAAAAATCTTGTCAATTCAAAATAACCGGCCCCAATATCTAAGCTCATCGACATAGTGGAATAATTTCCTTGCTTCTTAACGCCGCCTGGATTGAATTTAAATATTTCTATTCCATGTTTACCGGCGATTTCATTAATCTTACCCATAATATCTACTGATTCATCTGTTAACCAACCAGCACCTTGAAATTTATCAATTTCTACAGAAAGCTTATTTATATCATTAGCCAGTGAAGCTTCTTTTTTGAATCTCTCAATATCTTTTTTGATAGAAATAGTTTGTTTTTTCTGGGTATCAAATATTTTTTTACCTAGAAAAACTGTAACCAAAATAACTACAATAATAAACACTAGCTTCTTATGTTCTCTTAAGGTATTTACGTTTAGTAATTGCTTTATATTTATATCCATAAGTTAATTAAAATTTTATTTGCCTATGTTTATATCCACATTAAACTTAGTCACCCTGTAATCCTTTTCGTAGGCACTTGTTAGAGAGCCGACGGAAATTGAAGAAACTTTGTTTGAAAACAAATGGCTATTCTTGAGATTTGAAACAAATAAATAAGGGATTTCACTTGCCTCTGCCTCATCTTCTCTGTAAACCGTCCCTTTTAAAATTAATTTTCTACTACCTCTATTAAAAGTAATATCTTCAAGCCATATTCCTTCCGGCAACAGCTCAGGCAAGGCTATTAATTTCTCAGAAATAAGAATATCTTTTCTAAAGATATTCTTATAGACGCCTAAGTCCTGCTTTAGCTTGTTATTTAAAGCGCTTAGTTTCTTTGCATCCAATCCCTTAAGGTCGCCGGTTAATGTTGATTTTGCATCCTTGAAAATTATGGAAAATTCTTGGGCAAAGGGTTTAGCTTGAAATTGTCCAAAAAGAAATATGGCCGATAACACTGCAACAGCAGAAACTAGCGTCTTAATAATTATTGCCTTAGGGATATCCGAGATTTCCTCAAAAACCTGAGAAATAACTTGCTGTAGTAAGCTCGTAGTGGAAGCTTTGCCTTTCGCGGCAAGATTTATGGTAAGTGAAGATGGTTTGCTTACTCTAAGAGAGGCTCCCATCGCCTTTGTATAATCAAGGCTATGTTCCTCTTTTAGTCCACAAATATTATCTGGGTTGCAATATTCTACCGCTACTCCCAATTCTTTATTAAAATTACTGACTAATTCTTTTAGTTCCTGCTTTGATAAAATCACAACCTTATCAACGCCTTTTTTCATAAATTGCCTGCGAAAATAATCTATGGAAACTCGAACTTCATTAACTAAGCGGAACGACAAAGTGTCGACATCAGGCTCTAGAGATTCTGATCCACTAGCAATTCTCACATCTCTGGAAAAACAAGGCAGTGCGCTATCAATGATTGTAATAGACCCTTCCCCTTTTTCCAACTCAACAATAACGAAGGCCTCCTTGCTATTTATTATTTTTGCTATCTTAAGCATTCTGAGCAGAGAAAACTGGGACGGCTCTATAGCTGAAACATTGAGCCTTAGCTGGCTTATAAGGGAATTATACTTCTCCAGGTCATCTTTCTTTATGCCGGCAAAAAGTACTTCGATCACATTCTTCTGCGAATGGGTCTGATAGTCGTAGGCAATATCTTCAGTCTTAAAGGGGATGTATTTTTTGATTTCAAAACCAATGGTTGAATCAATTTCCCTCATAGGTATTTGCGGGATCTCAAAAAATCTAACGATTAAATCTCTATTAGGAATACAGACTACGATATCACTGTTTTCTATATCAATTCTAGACTCACGCAGGGACTTGCTCAAAAACGCAATAATCTCTTCTTCGTTATCAATAAAGACATTGAATATATTGTCCTTGGGAGCGGTTATCCCTCCGGGTTTAGTGATATCTTTGGGATAAAGGCTAAGGGAGTGATTCTTTATCTTCCCCTTGCCAGCAGTATCTACTATGCTAACCCCCCGAGAACCAAAAAATATTCCAACACTATTCTTCTTTTTAAACATCGTCAACCTTTATTATTCTGACTTTTGCTCATCACGCGCTGAGAACGTAACCACTTATCAATATCTCTCTTGTCAAACCTCCAAACTCCCCCAACCTTAATTCCAGTTATCTTATTTTGATTAAGCCAATTATATATTGTCTGCTTACGCAGCTTTAAATAATTAGCTAATTCCTCAACATCCATAAGTCTATACATGCGCCACCTATTACAATCAAAATACTATGTATTTAATTAAAACATAATACAATACTAAAGTCAAGTATTTTTTTATGTATACTTACTTAGACTTACTTTTGTTATAAGCTATCATTTCGGAGTTTATCGACCTCTTGAGAAACTTTAGAGAGATATTCGCTTCGAAAACCGATTAAAAGAAGGGAATCCTTGGAAAGAAACTTAGAAAGGGGTAGTATAATTTATGCTGAGTTCAATCTCATTTAGGCCAGAGCCAGTTGTAGAATTATCGATTTTGACATCCCAGTTACGACCAGGATCATCATATCTTCCAGGAACGCCATGTTGTGACTCCAGGAGCTCATTGTTTCTAAGGCGCTCAAGCTGCCTAACCATTGCTGCCTCATTGGCATATTTAGATTTAATCCTTGAAATATCGTGCTCAACTAATCGAGTCTGGTTGGAGAGTAGATTAAGGGCGACTGAAGAAAGAATTAGTAGAATAAAAATTATTATTATAACGGTCAATAGTGCTGCTCCTTTTTCTTTAGCTACATTCATCTTTGTTATCACGTCTCCATAACAACCAGGTTAATCAAACAGCCGCTTTCCTCAATTGGACATTAAAGTCACTATTGTCTTGATCCTGCGACAAAACAATATGGCCTTCACGTGCCAACCAACCTAAGCTCATAAACGTAGCATCTCGATCCCTGCCGATATCTTTAATCAACACAGACAAAGGCATCTCGCCATTTTTGTCCAGGTGTTGCCAAATTTCCCCTGCTATTATCCCAATCTCGATTATCATCTTGCCATAGATTCAAATAAAATTAAATGCTTACTTTATACTTATAACACTTATTTTTGCAATAATCAAGAAATTTAAGAAGGCTGATTTTAGAATTTCGCGGACTCTTATATTGAAATCTATTGCTGATCCGTAGCGATATTCACCTGACTAATACCCATTTCACGGCACAAGTCCCAAACTTCCACAACTCTACCCAAAGAAGTCCTTCTGTCAGCTTTTATGAGAATGGGTTTAGAATAAAAATCTTTTTCGGAGATATACGATTTTAATTCAACTATGGTAAAGACTTTTTCGTTTAAATATATCACCCCTTCGCTGGAAATCACGATAATTACATCTTTCTCTTCCACCGTATCGCTAGTCACAGCTTTAGGAAGGTTTACTTTGATACCCGGTTGCAAAATAAAACTGGAAGTAAGCATAAAAAATATTAAAAGCTGGAAAACAATATCGATTAACGGAGCTATGTCAAATCGGCTTAAACCATGTTCCAATTCTACGTGTCTTTTAAATTTCATCTACTTTTTGCTTTCAGAAAGAAAATTGGCTAATTCCGTAGCGCTGCGCTCCATCTCTAAAATGAATCCATTAACTTTGCTGACTAAATAGTTATAAATTACAAACATGGGTATGGCCACCATTAGGCCAGCAACTGTGGTTATTAAAGCCTCCCAAATCCCTCCAGCAAGCTCACCGGGATTAATCGGTGCGAATGCAGAAGACTTAAGCTGTATTACCTGAAATGCTCTGACTAATCCTGTGACTGTTCCTAATAATCCCAGTAGCGGCGATATGTGTGCCACAGTCGCCAAAGCAGTCAAGTTCTTCTCTAATTTAGGAACTTCATACATAGAAGCATCTTCCATGGCCTGCCTTATCTCTTCCTTTGAGCGGTCATATTTCAAGATACCTGCTCTTAATATTCTGGAGATAGGATTCTTTACAGAATCGCATATTCCGATTGCCTCTTTTATTTTTAGATTTCGAGTTGCGGCCAGTATCTCTTCTAAAAATTTTTCCGTATTAATCTTTGCCTTATACAGTTGCCAATTTTTTTCAATAGCTACAGCAAGTCCAAACATAGAACAAAGAATAATCGGAATTATAACCGGACCCGCTTTATGTAATATATCTACACCCTGAAACAAAATGTAAGCAATGGCTATGCTAGATACAATCAAGACAAAGGTTAATATTTTATTTATCACTACAACCTCCTAATTTTTGATAGGTAATATTTTAATATAATTCTATCTGTTTTTTTATCAGTGTCAATCTTTCTTGTGCATATTTTGCTTCCGGCACATCGTAGTCGATAATTCTCTGGTAAGCTTTCAGCGCAGCCTTCCATTCTCTCTTATCTTCATAGACGCGCGAAGACCGCAATAACCCTTTTACAATCCAGATTGTATCTTGTTCAAAGTTTCCAGATATATTTGAATAGGCCTCTAATGCAGAGTCTAAATCATTAGCTTCCTCATATGATTCCGCTATTTTAAACTGTATGGAAGCGCTATTCTCATCTAATGGATATTTCAAAGCCTCACCATAAAAAGAAACTGCTTTTTGAAATTCTTTCCTCTCTTGATATATATCTCCTAATCGCACATAAGCTAACTTTACAAACTGAAACCCAGAGTCACTATCAACTTCGTCTTGTTTAGATTCAGTCGTAATTTTAATTTCAGAATCAGCTAAAATTTCGGATTCAATTTTCTGTTTAGGCATTGATTTGGTTAGGGATTCTGCGTCCTCAGGAGAGATCAACTGCGTCAATTCATTGTATACCTTTATGGCTTTTTCTTGCTGGCCATCTTGTGATAACAAATCACCTATAGCTAACATAGTCTTCGCTCTTATCGATTTTTGATCGGTTATACCCAATAACCTCTCAAACATCTGTTGGGCGTTATTATACTTTCCTTCTGACAAAAATGTTAACCCGATCTGATATTTAGCCTCTGGGGCTAATTTATGTTTTGGATACATGCGCACAAGTGTCTCAAAATTTCTCCTGGCGCGTTCCAATTGACTGTTTTTATGATAGTATTGCCCTAACCAAAAAACTAAAGTAGGAGTAATTTCTGAGTTAGGGTGAGATTTTATAAATTGACTG
>CAZFPS010000055.1:0-325 GCA_964520705.1 uncultured Planctomycetia bacterium
AACTTTTTGAGATTGTTGTTAATGAAGCAGAACAAAAAGATTCGAGTATTGATTGGTTTGGCGAAACGCCAGCTTATATAGCTCAATGGCAAGAAACAATAAAATGAAAATAAACAGTATATATCTTGGCGATTGTATTGAAATAATGGGTAAAGGAATTGATAAAGAATCAATAGCTTTAGTCTATGCTGATCCTCCATATAATTTGTCTGGAAAGCCACTTAATCTTCTAGATAATAAAACCGGTGGCGCATTTTATAAAATGAATGAAGCTTGGGATACGTGGGATTATGATAAGTATGTTAAATTTACAGAACAATGGGTT
>CAZFPS010000055.1:335-11779 GCA_964520705.1 uncultured Planctomycetia bacterium
GTCGAAGCTAAAAAAATTGGCTTCAAGCTCAACAACATAATTACATGGTATAAAACTAATGCAATGCCGAACATAACAAAAAGAACCTTTACACATTCAACTGAATATGTATGTTGGTTTGTAAAAGGGTCTGGGTGGAAATACAACTATTTTAGGCTTAAAGAATGGAATCCTCAGAAAACTAAAGAAGGCAAGTCTAAGCAGTTGAGAGATTTTATAAAATTTATTGAACTACCTATTGTACAGGGACAGGAGAGAATAAGGGGTGCAAATGGAAGGGCAGTACACCCAACCCAAAAACCCGAAAAATTAATTGAGCTAATTTTAGTTGCTTCATCAGATAAAAATGATTTAGTACTCGATCCTTTTTTTGGCACAGGAACAACAGGTATTGTTGCTGTAAAATTAGGACGGAAGTGGATCGGGATAGAATCAGATAAGAAATATTTCGCTATTGCAAATAGAAGGATTTTTGGAAAGATGAGGAGGAGCTATGTCCACAGTTAAATTAATCCAAGGCGATGCAATCCAATTATTAAGAAAGACAGAACCTAAAAGCGTTGATTTGATTTTCGCTGATCCACCTTATAATCTCTCTGGAAAAAATCACCTTACCTGCAAAAATGGCAAGATTGCAGTCTGCGATAAGGGAAAATGGGACCAAATAGACAATATTCATGAGTTTAATAGGGATTGGGTTGAAGGATGTGTTAGAGTTTTAAAAGACGATGGAACAATTTGGATTTCTGGAACATTACATAATCATCCATCTGTTGGCGTTACTCTTAAAAGATTGAATCTTTGGATATTAAACGATATTATATGGTTTAAGCCTAATGCAGCACCGTTGCTTCAAAGAAATCGTTTTGCTCCATCAACTGAATTAATATGGATTGCCAGCAAGTCTAAAAAGTACTATTTTAATTACGAAATGGCTAGGTATTTAAATAATGGCAAACAAATGAGAAATCTTTGGGAATTATCAGCCGAAAGACATAAAACATCTCATCCTACAGAGAAACCCGAAAAGCTTCTAGAGCGAATTATATTAATTGGAAGTGAAGAAGGGGATATAGTGCTTGATCCTTTCATGGGATCTGGAACTACGGGCGTTGTAGCTAAACAGTTAAACAGAAATTTTATAGGGATTGAAATAGATGATGAATATTTTAAAATTGCAAAAAATAGGATTGGTAATATCCAGCCGCGTAGTAACTTAAGTGGATATTTGAAAAATTTAGAACAGAAAAATCCACAAATGGAACTTTATGCAAAAAGTGCAAAATAGCAAATCAAGAAATGAAGAGTCATGTCAGAATTGCCTGCCCGCCGAGCTTTGTGGAGGGGCTGATTGGATGAGAATAAAAAGGTCCCTCGCTACGCTTCCTTCGCTTCGCTCAGGATACCTCGAAGGATACCGAGCCTAGGCGAGGTACGGGATAAATTCGCCCCGACGATACGTCGGGGCTCATTTAAGATATTTAGAAACGGGCTGGGGCAATGGAAAAAACATTGAGGTGGTAGAAAAATGAGAAAACTTCTTATTAACCTTTTCGATTTTATTATTAGATTTTTGGCACTAGCAATTTTTATTTATATTGTTTATCATAAAACCCAACAGCAAATCATAGCTATTATTTGCCTTGTAGTATGTATTATAGGCGTAAGAAGAATTAATGAATATGTTTCTATCTTAATTGAAAAATTTAGATTATCTAAGAAGGGTGTTTTTCCTTTTATTGGTGATTACGAACTTGCTGAAGATACTAGAAAGGAAGCCGAGGCTCCTGTAACTTTGAGGAAAATTGAGTATGAATCTACAGTGGACCTTAATAGGGCTGAAAGATTTAATAATGCTATAAGAAACGCGGCAAGATTTTCTATGATAGGCCAGTGGATTGTAGTAGTAAAGTATATTGAAGAAGCTCTTCAAATTACTCCAGACGATAACAATTTACGTCTTCAGTTATCTATAATTTATGGAGAACGGTTAGGCGATAAAGAAAGGGCAATATATCATTGTAATGAGGTTTTAAAAAGAGATGCTAAAAATATCTCCGCAAAGTTTAATTTAGCTGTATACACGAATCATTTTTTAGGTTCTGAAAGAAGTTTGCCTCTTTATAAAGATGCGGAACACCTTATAATTGAAAGGGGTTTACAAGAAACAGAGATATACGGCAAATTAAATATTTTTATAGGACATGATTTTAAAAATACTGGAAGTCTAGGAGAGGTTAAAACTCGTTACGAAAAAGCTATAAAAATATTAGAAAAATTAGCTAAAAAAGGCGATCAAAGTAGTGCATTCTGGTTGCAAGATGCAAAAAATAATTTAAAAAGATTGCTTGAAGAGAAAGAGAAAAGAACGCCTTAATTCCGAGATTCGACAGTGATGTTAGGATAGCTAGAAATGATGCTGAGGTTTTTATGGATGTTGTATATCAAGAAGCAAAGAAATTTCGCCTTCTGGCCGAAAAATTTAAAGATGCAGCAATTTTATGTTTGAGCAGAGGCATATTGCAACCCGGTGCATTTTTGGTTTCTTTTTCGATAGAGTTGTACTTAAAAACATTTTTATTTTTAAAATATGCACCTATAAAAAAAGGCAAAACATATGAAGCACTTAAAAAAATTTCTCCTAAGCATAGCCTAAAACTCATTCTTGACGAATGTATTAGGTATGATAATAATTTTAAAAAGTTAAAGACACTTATTTTAAGATATGAAAAATATCCACTTTTAAGATATCCTGATGGAATAAAAGAAATTATTTATCACAAAGGGGGATATGAGTTCGACTCGAGTCAATTCATAAATAATCTAGAAGAAATAAAGCAATTTATTTTAGAATTTATCCCAGAAGAGGTAAAAAGTTAAATAAGAGATATATATTAAGGAAGGGAATAGGGCGATGTTTCTAATTTTTAATTAAATTCCGAGATCTGATGTTAGATTTTATGTAGAATAGATATATAATCTAATCAGCAAAGGAGCAGTTCAAGCAAATGACAGAAGGCTTTAGTAAATCGCAATCACCTTTTCAATCTATTATTACAGTTCTAACATTTATTGTGTTATCTATAAGCGTTTATATTACAGGACACTATGCGGAATTGACATATGATTTTAATGAGAAAATAAGACATGAAAGTTACGAGCCGTGTATTGACATAGGGAGACCTGTAAAGACAGAGCTTGGGAATATAAGGATATTTTTAAGAAATATTGGTAATGGTGCTGCGAGGAATATAGACGTTGTTGTCTATAATCCCGAAAATGATAAAGAAGAATACCGTAATTTGGCTTCTGAGTTTTTTCTAGATGAAATTGAATATGTTAATGAAAAGCCTGCTTTGTATCATAATTCTCTTAATGTTGGAGAAGAAAGAAGTGTATTGATTCGCGTAGATTCCAGTCCTTTGTTTGAAGAATATAGGAAGAACGACAAACTTTATTACTTCTATCCAGTATGTTTTTTGGTAACAGTTTTTTATGAGGATAAAGATGGAAGAGAATACGAAGATATTAAAAAATTAAATCTATCAAGGGAATCAAGTGGATTAAGTAAGAATAGAAGGAATAGATTTGTTGAGCTAAAGAACGTCTATATAATGAATGATAAAAAGTTAGAGAATCATCTTCAACAATTTCGAGAATTTATAAATATTAAAGAAGAATCAAAAGAACAGGAAAAGAAATAGAACCAAAAAATCTAAATCGAAAATCCTGTCAGAACTCGATAATTATCCGCCACAAGGCTTTGGCGGATGTCGCTAAAGGGGTGAGTCTGTGGAGCTCCATATGATGATTTTTGTTACGTAACATGTTACGTAACAAGCGAGTTTTGTCGACGAGAAAGTTAGGTAGAGTAGTCCGACCTTCGCTGAAGCGCTTTCGCCTTCAGCTTCGGTGGACTTCGCCCAATACGTGAACTTGAAGGGCTTCGTATGAAGGAACATATCAGGAAAATTACCAGAGTGGGAAAGAGAAGTTATTGTGTTGTGATTCCCAAAGAATTAATTGACGAACTTGGCTGGAGGGAAAGACAAAAGGTAGTTTTGATTCGTCGGGGGAAGACGATTAGGATTACTGATTGGAAAAAATAGATAAGATCCCGCCCTTTTGGGAAACCAAAAGGTATAATTCCAAAAGGGCGGGGTTTAATTCGCAGACGGCTTCGCCTACGACTTACCTCATTTGCGTTCCGTAAATCGTCTGCTCATTAAAACTGGAAAAAATAGTGGCTAGCAAATCTCTTACTACAACCAAATTCCGCCACTAAATCGTTGGCGGATTTAATTCGTCCGCCACTAAAATCCGCCACAAAATTCGCCAAAGCATTAATGGCGAACATTGGCGGGCTAACTAAAATGCCAAAAACACTTACTAATTCAACCTACACTAAACTTTTAAACCAACTTAAATCAATCTTCATCGAAGGTATGCAACGGATAGAAGAAGAGAAAGTCAAGACCTACTGGAGAACAGGGCAACTTATTTCCAGCTACCTTTTAGAAAATAAAGAGCGGGCGGATTATGGGGATAATCTGTTTGATAAATTCTCAGGAGATTTAGAGATTGAGAGGAGTACTTTGCAGCGCACGGTCCAGTTTTACCGCGCCTACCCAATTCTCGGCGCGCGCCGAGAATTGACGTGGATGCACTATCGCAAGCTTATCACTGTTGAAGATGAGAATAAGCGCGAAATTTTTGCAGAGCGCGCAGTGAAGAAAGGCTGGGGCTACCGAGAATTAGAAGAGGCAATCCGCTTAGACAGGCTAAAAATAGAAGAACTAGATGGAAAGTTAAAACAGGCCTCTGATAAGCTTATTTGCACGCGCTCAAGATTATTTACTTATCAAATATTAGAGCCAAATTATATTCATTCTGTTGAGGAGCACTTGGCAGTTGATTTGGGATTTAAATTTCTAATCCATTCAGAAGTAAAAGGGATTAAATTAAAAGCTGGTGAATTAGTTGAATCAGTTAAATTAGATAATTCGTATAAATTTAAACACTCTGACGCCAAACCCAAAGAACTCTACACCTACAAGGCTTTGGTGGAAAAAGCAGTTGACGCAGATACTATTTGGCTTAATATTGACGTGGGATTTAGTTGTTGGAGCAGGCAAAAGGTGCGCTTACGCGGAATTGACGCGCCTGAGATTTCCACTGCCAAAGGCCAGGAAGCAAAGAAATTCGTGGAGGCGAGATTAAAACAGGTAAGCTTTGTAATTGTCAAAACCTACAAGAGTGATAAATACGACCGCTATTTATCAGATATATTCTATTTGTCTAAAGAACAGGATTTACAGATAGTGTTTGCAGAAGGCACATTTTTAAATCAAGAGTTGTTGGATAGAGGATTAGCCCGCCATTTCACCTAAGGCGAAATGGCGAGGCAAAGGTGTTTGAATAGTTTACCTTTATTAAAGAACAAATTCATTGTAAAATATCAAGGGTAATTCGTACCGAAGATACGTCGGGATAAGCCCGAACTTATCCTTGACATCTACCTAAATAATGAAGATTTTAGTTAAATGTCAAGGATTAATTCGCGCAAACAACTTATGTTCGTTATCACTCCATAAATTGTGCGCTCATTAAGGAGGTAATAAAATGAAGGAAAAGATCCATCCCAACTACAAAGAATCGACGATAATTTGTGCTTGCGGTGAAGTAATTCACACGCGTTCAACAAAGCCAAATGTAAGAATTGACATATGTTCTAAGTGCCATCCGTTTTTTACCGGAAAACAAAGGCTTGTTGATTCAACTGGCAGAGTTGAGAAGTTTATGAAGAAATACGGCAAGGCTAAGAAGTAAGTGAAGCCCAAGCTTACGGAACGCAGTGAACGTAAGCTTGCTGGCTGAACTTATCCCGCCCTTTTGGCGGTAGCAAATGTTTGATACTAAATTGTTTAGTAAATGATAAATAATAGCTTTTTAAAAATAACAGAAGTGATTTCGCCAAAAGGGCGGGGTTAATTCGCGCAAATAACTTACGCTTCTTGCAGTCGCGTAAGTTATGCGCTCATTCAATGTTCGATAAATTAGAAAAATTTGAAAAACGCTATATTGAGCTTGAGCATCAGCTTGCTGATATACAAGTTATCAATGAGCAAGCGCAATATCAGAAGTTGGCCAAAGAACTTTCTGGTATCTCTGAATTTGTGCATAAATTCAGAGAGTTCAAGAATATCGATAAGCAGAAGCAGGATTTGGCTAAAATGATTAGCGACCCTCATGATTCTGAATTCCTAGAACTAGCCCAGACAGAGTTAGCTCAACTGGAAGATAAGAAGAATAGAATTGAAGAGGAGCTAAGGGCTCTATTCAAGGTACAGGTAGGTGAGGATAAAAATGCAAACAGGGATGTTATGATTGAAATCCGCGCTGGTACAGGCGGCAGAGAAGCGGCGATATTTGCCGGAGATCTTTATAGAATGTATACAAAGTATGCCGCAAAGAAAAATTGGAAGATAGAATTAATGTCATCTAATCCCACAGAGTTAGGTGGGTTTAAAGAAGTTGTTTTTTCTGTGAGAGGTAAATATGTTTATGGCCGCTTAAGATATGAAAGCGGTGCACACAGGGTTCAG
The DNA here is from genome assembly GCA_964520705.1 of uncultured Planctomycetia bacterium. GTDB lineage: Bacteria > Omnitrophota > Gorgyraeia > Velamenicoccales > JABMQK01 > CAZFPS01. The sequence goes on from CAZFPS010000055.1 coordinate 6,941, forward strand.
CGTGTCCCCGAAACAGAAGCATCTGGCAGAATACATACTTCTGCTGCTACTGTGGCGGTATTAGTTGAACCGGAAGAAGTGGAATTGGAAATTGAGGCAAAAGATTTGAAGATAGATACATATCGTGCTTCTGGCAAGGGCGGTCAGCACGTCAATGTTACGGATTCTGCGATAAGGATTACGCATCTGTCCACAGGCTTAGTGGTTACTTGCCAGGATGAACGTTCCCAGATGAAAAATAAAGCCAAAGCCATGCGTGTGTTGAGGGCAAGGCTGCTTGATAAAATGAATCAAGATCAGGCATCGCAGCAGTCTCAGATACGCAAATCTCAGGTTGGTAGTGGCGATAGAAGCGAAAAGATTCGCACTTATAATTTTCCCGATAGGCGCATAACAGACCACCGCATTGGATTCACGGCACACAATTTAGAAAACATCTTAGAAGGTGACTTAGACGAATTAATAAACGCCTTAATTGAGGCGGACAAAAAAGATGAATGAACTAGAGTTGATTTTGACTGATATATTTCATTGTTCTCGCACGGATTTATATTTAAATTCAGATTCAATAATTTTTAAAGATCGAGAATTTAAAACACTGGAGAAAATTCTAAGAGATAGAGGGAAGGTTAAGCCTATACAATATATTCTAGGCCATGCCGAATTTATGGGCTTGCATTTAAATGTAAGAAGAGGAGTTTTAATCCCTAGGCCAGAGACCGAGATTTTAACAGAAGCGATTATTAAGGAAGCAAAAATAAGAAAAACAAGATTAAAGATTTTAGATATAGGAACTGGATCAGGATGTATAGCGATTGCCCTGGCTAAATTTTTGAATGATATAGATATTATAGCAACAGATATTTCAAAAGAAGCACTCGCTTTAGCCAAAGAGAATGCAAGGTTGCAAGAAGTAGAAGGTAGGATAAGATTTTTGCCCGCAGGTCTTTTTAATCATAAATTCTTTAAATCAAGGCCTAAATTTGATATTATTGTTTCAAATCCGCCATATGTTCCCACATCAGAAATAGGTATTTTTGATGCTACAGTATCTAATGAACCCAAAATAGCTCTTGATGGTGGGGAGGACGGACTCGATTTTTATCGAAGAATTAGCAGAGGGACCAAGAGTTTTTTAAAGAAAGATGGATTACTGTTTTTGGAATTAGGTCAAGGACAGAGCGGTAAAATGAAGGAGATATTTGCTAGAGGTTGGTTCATCGAACAATTTATAGTAGATTATCAAGGTATCGAAAGGGTCTGCATAATTAAGTCAAATGAGGATACAACTTACGGAACGCAGTGACATAAGTTGTATGTCCGAATTTGACCCAGCACTTATTTTTGGTTGACTACCTTGACTTGGTTGAAAAATTAGTGCTGGGATTAATGCAAATCAAATTAGTGCTGAGTTATGCGCTCATAAATTATGGATAAATTATTAATAGAAGGCGGAAGGCCATTAAAGGGCAGTGTAGAGGTAAGCGGTTCCAAGAATTCACTCTTGCCGATTTTGGCGGCGACACTACTGACTGCCGAGAAGTGCGTTATAAAAAACGCCCCTTTATTGATAGATACTCTTACGATGTTAAAGATAATTCGTAATCTCGGCGTAGCCGCAGAGATGGATGGCTCCGTTATAAAGATTAAGTCTGGGAATTTAAAAAAGTTTACTACTCCGTATCGATTAGTCAGTACAATGCGGGCATCGTTTTGTGTCTTAGGTCCGTTATTAGCTCGTTTAAAAAAGGCCAAGGTTTCTCTGCCGGGTGGATGCGTTATCGGGGTAAGGCCGGTGGATTTGCATTTAAAGGGATTAAGAGCCTTGGGAGCCAAAATTGATGTTAAAGAAGGATATGTTTGTGCCCAGGCAAAGAAGTTGAAAGGCAGACACATTTTCTTAGGAGGATCTTTTGGTTCATCTGTATTGGCGACTGCAAATGTGATGATGGCTGCTACCTTGGCAAAGGGCACTACTATAATTGAAAATTCTGCCTGCGAACCAGAAGTTGTAGACTTGGCTAACTTTTTAAAACGAATGGGGGCAAAGATAAAAGGACACGGTTCTCCTACAATAGAGATAAAAGGAGTGAAATCTCTTTCAGGCGCTGAATATGAAATTATTCCCGATAGAATTGAGGCGGGAACTCTGGCTATAGCAGCGGCCTTAACAAAAGGAGAGGTCATAATTAAGAATATAATAGTTGAACACCTTGGTGCTGTGATAGAGAAACTGGAAGAGGCGGGAGCCAAGATAAAAAAAGGAAAAGATTATATATTTGTTAAACGTAGAGGAGTATTAAAGCCGGTGGATATTACGGCTTTGCCTTATCCTGGGTTTCCCACAGATATGCAGGCGCAGTTTATGGCCTTGATGAGCGTGGCTTCTGGCATAAGCGTAGTAAGTGAGAAAATCTATCCGGATAGATTCATGCATGTTCCAGAGTTAAATCGTATGGGCGCGCAAATATATAGAGACAGTTCTAATGCGATTGTTCATGGAGTAAAGAATTTAAGCGGCGCCCCTGTTATGGCTTCAGACCTGCGTGCTTCTGCGGCCATGGTTTTAGCGGGATTGGTAGCCAAAGATACCACAGAAGTATTTAGAATATATCATCTGGATAGAGGATACGAGCATCTTGAGAAAAAGTTAGTAAAACTTGGCGCAAGAATAAGTCGCGAAAGGCAGTAGATATGATTTTAATTATCGATAACTATGATTCTTTTACCTACAATCTTGTCCAGTATTTAGGTCAGCTGCAGAAAAATCTTAAGGTCTTCAGGAATGATAAGATATCTGTTAAAAAGATTAAGCAGCTTAGTCCGGCTAAGATTGTAATTTCTCCTGGTCCGGGAAGGCCGGAGAATGCGGGGATTTCATGCGAGTTAATAGATAGATTAAAAGGGAAGATCCCGATTTTAGGTGTATGTTTAGGCCATCAGGCCATCGGATATGTATTCGGCGGGGAAATAATTCAGGCAAAGAAGATTATGCACGGCAAAACCTCTTTAATCTATCATAATAAAAAAGAGATCTTCAAAGATATACAATCACCTTTTGAAGCTACGAGGTATCACTCTCTGGTTGTGGAAAGAAAAACTTTGCCAGATGTATTAGAGATTACAGCCCAGACAAAAGACAAAGAGATAATGGGGCTAAAACATAAAGAATTTCCAATCTGGGGCGTGCAGTTTCATCCGGAATCAATATTAACCAAAGTGGGCTTGCGCCTGCTTAAGAATTTCTTAAAATTTTGAGGGATTAATATGATAAGAGAATCGATAGTAAAATTAGCCAAGAAAGAAGACTTAACCAGGAAAGAGATGCAGGTCTCTATTGAGGAGATTATGCAGGGCAAGGCTACGCCTGTGCAGATATCATCATTTTTAACCTCTTCCATAGTAAAAGGCGTGACAATTGAGGAATTAATCGCAGCAGCTTCTGCTATGAGAAGGTTTGTCAAAAAGATAAAACCTAGAGAAAAACTCACTTTAGATACTTGTGGTACAGGCGGAGATAAAATGGGGACATTCAATATTTCCACTGTTGCGGCTATAGTAATTTCTGCTGCAGGTGTTTGTGTGGCAAAGCATGGCAATCGTTCTGTGTCCAGCAAGTGTGGCAGCGCAGATCTATTAGAAGCACTGGGAGTAAAAATTGATATCAGCGAAAATAAGGTTAAGGAGTGCATAGATAAAGCTGGTATAGGTTTTATGTTTGCACCGGTATTCCACCCGGCAATGAAGTATGCTCAGCCCATAAGGCGAGAGTTAGGCATTAAAACTATCTTTAACTATTTAGGGCCGCTTACGAATCCTGCTTTTGTCAGATATCAATTGTTAGGTGTCAGTCAGCAGGAATTACTCAAACAGTTTGTTGTAGCCTTAAAAGAATTAGGCTCAATTCATGTTATGGCTGTAAGGGGTTTAGATGGCCTGGATGAGATAACCACGACTACTAAGACGCAAGTCTTTGAATTAAAGAATGGAAAAATAAAAGAGTTTACTCTTTCTCCCAGTGAGTTCGGCATAAAGAGAGCTAATTTAAAAGATCTTCTAGGTAAAGATAGAAATACTAATTCGCAGATCGCGAAAGAAGTTTTGAATGGCAAGAAAGGCCCTAAAAGAGATATCGTCTGTTTAAATGCCGGAGCTGCGCTATATTTAACAGGTGCGACCAGGACTATCAAAGAAGGGTTTGAATTAGCCAATATTACCATTGATTCTGGCAGGGCAAAGGAAAAGCTACGCTTCTTTGTTGAATTTACAAATAAATAATTTTGTGAACACAATTTTGGTTACGTAACTATTAAGTAATCTATCCAAAAAGATGAACTTCCTCCAGGAAATTATTAAGGCAAAGCAGGAATCTATAGAAAGACAAAAAAATGCTCCTATCGCAGAAGAGCTTACAGATAAGATTGATCTAGTCATAAGAAAATCTCGCTTCAGAAATATTTTAAAGGAGCCAGGAACGCATTTAATTGCGGAAATAAAGCGCGCATCACCTTCCAAAGGCGATTTAAGACCAGACCTAGACATTATAGAAATCGCCAAAGCCTATCAAAAGGGTGGCATTAGATTAATATCAGTGTTAACTGAGGAGAAATTTTTTAAAGGAAGTTTAGACGACTTATCTCAGGTAAAGAAGAATACAGGTCTTTCCATTATATGCAAGGATTTTATAATAGATGAATATCAAATACGACAGGCAAAAATGCATGGTGCGGACGCGGTTCTTCTAATTGCGAAAGTGTTAACTAGTGATAAATTAAAGAAGTTTCTTGCGGTGATAAAGAAATTTAAGATGGATGCCGTGGTCGAAATTCATAATGAAAT
>CAZFPS010000056.1:0-11711 GCA_964520705.1 uncultured Planctomycetia bacterium
TTTATGAGCGTAACAACTTGCATCTTTTGTTGACTATAAGGCAAAAAAAGATATGATACTTGAGCTGGCCTCATATTATAATCCATTCAAAAAAATGTTTATCAAAGAACAATTTATCGGCAGAGAAGATGTTATTAAATTAGTAAGTAAACGCCTCTCTGATTTAAAAGAAGGTTATCGTCAAAACATCGCCATTATTGGTAATGAATTAACAGGCAAGAGCTGGATTATTAAATCCATCTTTGATAATTTCTCCGATTCTCAAATTATACCTTTATACTTCGATCTAAGCCAGCCTACGATAAATATCTTTATCCATAGATTTTTCAGTACGCTTCTGTTTAGTTTCCTTAAGACAAAAAACGTAGTCCTACCCAAAGAAAACCTAGCCAGGCTCATCGAAGAATCGAAACCATTCATCCCTAAGACCATCTCCAAAATACAAAACATATCCTCCGGGATAACAAGAGATAAGATAGACACGGCTACTTTTAGAGAGGTGATATCTCTTCCTGAAAGCATCAGTCAAGAGACACAGCAAAAGGTCGTGGTCATCTTTGATGAATTTCAAAATCTCGATTCCCTTAAAATTAGGAGCGTCTTCCAAGAACTAGGCAAGAAGATTATGACCCAAAAGGAAATAATGTATCTTGTTTCCAGTTCTTCAAAAACCAAAGCTAAGAAGATCATTCAGGATGAACTCTCGCTCTTGTTCGGAAACTTTGAAGTTCTAGAATTGGATAATTTCGACACTAAGACCAGCAATATACTTATAAAAAATAGATTAAAAAATATCCTGATGTCTCAAGACATGTCCAACTTTCTAATCAATTTTACTGCCGGACATCCTTTCTATTTGGATAAAATCACTCAATGTATCCATCAAAAATCCATCTTGATGGAGTCTAATATCGTCACTCCGTTCGTATTCATCTGCAGCCTGGAAGATATTATGTTCAATAACTGGGGAGTCTTGAACCTTAGATTTCAAAATTATATTGATCTACTCACCAAAAATAAATCTGATACGTTAAATATCCTACTTTTAATCGCTCAGGGAAAAAATAGAATCAAGGACCTCTCCAATATGCTGCATAAGACTTACCGCGACATTAATCAAAAGCTATCTCGTCTCATAGAAGCCAATATCGTCTCCCGTTCGGGTTCCTTCTACAACATCGAAGACAGGGTTTTTAATTTTTGGTTAAATTTTGTTTACTTAGAAAAATTAAACAACCTATCGCAAAATTATGATGACCAAGTAATCTCATTCAGAAAGAAGATTGAGCAGTCGTTAATAGAATTTATCGAGATGTCCAAGAAGGACATTGAACAAAGGCTCTATGAGCTATTCATCTTGTTCTCCAACGATTCCGTACAGCAGGGAAGAAATAAAATATCGCTCTCCAGGTTTAAAGAAGTAAAACCCTTAAATTTTGATGGACGCTACATCAAAAGAGGATTCTTTTGCCAGTCCGATGAGGAGTGTTGGCTTATCGGTTTTAAGAAGGGCGATATTACCGAAGATGCTGTAAGCGAATTTATCAGAGAGTCGAGAAACGTGCAAAACAAAGACAAGTCCTTAAGAAGATTAATCATCGGTTTAGATAAAACAGAAATTAACGCCAGGTTACTGGCGAAAGAAGAGAAGATAAACACTTGGGACATCAATCTGTTAAATTCACTTCTCGATATATATGGCAGACCACGCCTTATTATTTAAATGAAGATAGGTGTAATCTCAGATACCCACATTCCTGAAAAAGCTCAAGACATCCCCAAAGAAATTTATTCAGCCTTTAAAGACGTAGATTTAATTCTGCACGCTGGAGACCTGGTCTCTTTAGACGTAATAAAATCTCTAGAAAAGACTTGTCCGGTAAAAGCTGTCTATGGCAATATGGATAACCTGAAAGCAAGATCGACCCTTAAGGATAAAGAGATAATACGTGTTAATAATTTTAAGATTGGACTAACTCATGGTGGAGGTAATCCCGCCGAAATAATCACCTATGTAAAAAATGCCTTCAAGGAGAAGATGGACGTGATTGTTTTCGGCCACTCTCATACACCTTTTAACGAAAAGATTGAAGGGACACTGTTTTTTAATCCAGGAAGTTCCACTGATTCTGTATTCTCTCCATACCGTTCTTATGGTATACTGGAAATAAATGACGATATAAGAGCAAAGATAGTGAGGCTGCCATGAATAAGCTTTGGGCGCCATGGAGAATAAAATACGTACGAAAACCGAAAAGCAAAAGATGTATTCTTTGCCGAGCGTCTAAAAACAAAAAGCGCGATAAGAAATTATTTGTAGTCACCAGAGGGAAGCATAGCTTCTCCATCCTCAATATTTACCCCTATAACAATGGTCATTTTATGGTCTGCCCAATAAGGCATATTGAAAAAATAGAAGACTTAAATAAAAATGAGATCCTAGATATATACGAATTAATTAAAAAGACAAAGAAGATGACGGATAAAGTCTTAAGGCCCGATGGTTACAATATGGGTATTAATTTAGGAAGGGCTGCCGGAGCGGGAATTGACGATCATATCCATATTCACGTCGTTCCTCGTTGGCAAGGCGATACCAACCTTATGCCGGTTGTGGCAAACACAAAAGTCATTTCACAGTCGCTTAATAACCTCTACGATAAATTAACAAAAGTAAAATGAAAAAAGCTACAAAGATTAATTCCAGACTAGCCAACTATGCGATGCACGTAGAACATTCGCGCGGCCGCAAATTTAAGGAAGAAGAACATAGATACAGAAACATATATCAAAGGGATAGAGATAGAATCGTCCATAGCGCGGCTTTCAGAAGATTAGAATACAAGACCCAGGTCTTTGTCTATCATGAAGGCGACTACTACCGAACCAGGCTAACTCACACCATAGAAGTAGCGCAAATCGCACGCACTATAGCCAAAGCCCTTATGTTAAACGAGGACCTCGTGGAAACCATAGCGCTGGCACACGATCTTGGACACACTCCATTTGGCCATGCTGGAGAAGATGTGTTAGACGATTTGATGAAAAATTACGGTGGTTTCAATCACAACCTCCAGACATTAAGAATCGTGGACTTACTAGAAGAAAGATACCCCAGATTTAAAGGGTTGAATCTGACCTGGGAAGTAAGAGAAGGTATCGCAAAGCATACTACAAAATACGATATGTCCACAAGAATAAAAGAATTTCAACCGAATAAAATGCCTACCTTGGAAGCCCAAGTTGTTGACTTTGCAGATGAAATTGCTTATGACAACCATGACTTAGATGATGGAATCACCTCTGGTTTAATCAGCGAGGACGCACTCTCAGGGTTATCTTTATGGAAAGAGGCGAATTCATATATTAAGAAGAAAATCGGCAAAATCGATCCTAAAATAAAGAAATATCAGATAATCAGATTCCTTATTAATATGTTGGTTAGCGACCTGATAGATGAATCCCAGAAAAATATCCGGTCTCATAAAATATCTTCAATCAGCGATGTACGGAACTCAAAAAAGAAGATTATCTCTTTTAGTAAAAAGGCTATCCAAAAGAATAAACAATTAAGATTATTTCTTTCTGATAACCTATATAAGCACTATAGAGTCGTCCGCATGGCGGATAAGGCAAAACGCTTCATCCAAGATTTGTTTAACATATATATTAAAAGGCCTCATGCTCTACCCAAAGAATATCAGTTGAAATTAAACACAGAAAATAAATACCGCGTCGTCTGCGACTATATCGCAGGCATGACAGATAGGTACGCCCTAGATGAACATAAAAAACTATTTGACCCCTACGAAAAAGTATAGAGCGATTACCTCTTCGCTGCATACAGTATACCGCCTAATCAACTCCACATTCGAACTAAAAGAATTTCTAGTCAAGTTTGCAAAGCTCATCTGTCAGATCATAAGAGCAGATACAACTAATATTCTCATATGTGATGCAACCAAAAAGCACTCTGTTTATAGAGCAAAATACGACAAGAAAGGGTTCCATGTTTCGGAAAAGAAATTAAAGATTAGAAATAGACTAGAGAGAAAAGTTATCAAAAAGAGCACTGTCATACGCAAAAGAAACTTTCTAGCCATGCCTTTAATATCTGATGACACCATCGGGATAGTCATGCTAAAAAGAAACAAGAGAAGCTTCGAGGATTTCGATCAGGAACTCTTAATGATAATCACGGCTCAAGCAGTAATGGCCATAAAGAATTTGGAACTCTATCAAGAACAACAAAACATAATTAATGGTACATTAAGATCAATGCTCACGCTATTAAACAGCCGCTTTCCTACTTATCAACATTCGGATTACTTCTTAAAGATAATTGATGAAATGTCACAGCGTATGCATTTAAACGAAGAAAACAAACAGAGTCTAAAATACGCCAGCATGCTGCACGATATGGGAAAGATTAATATCCCTTACAAAATAATCACAAAATCAACTACTTTAACCGGTGATGAATACAAACTTATAAAACAGCACCCTATGAAGAGTACCCAAATAATCAAACACCTAAAAATTCTAAAGCCGGCTATGCCTATAATATTCCACCATCACGAGCGATTCGATGGCACGGGATACCCGTCTCGCCTTAAAGGCAACAAAATCCCTTTAGGCTCAAGAATCATGGCCGTTGTGGATGCCTTTGACGCCATGGTCTTCGGAAGGCCTTATAGAAAAAAGATAAATACTGAGACAGCGCTAAATGAAATCAAGAAAAATAGCGGTTCTCAATTTGACCCCAGAGTTGTAAATGAATTTTCAAAAGTCATTTCTAGAAAAAAGATAAAAAAATACTTGAAGAAGATTTAGTTTAAAGTGTATAATGAAGTATTATGACACAGCATAAACATGTACAATTAGAAATATTCGAGCAAGGTCCCAGGAATAAGAAAGAATCAAAGGTCCAGAAGGAAACCCTAGATAAAGTTTCCGATTTTAAATTCCCTGCGCAATTTTGTATAAAGGCAGCCTGCTTAATCATAGTTATCCTAATAAGTTTTGCCTTTGGCGTTGAGAGGGGAAAGGTGATTTCCAAGAAAAATGTGACTACTCGGGTACTCGCTGAAAGTAAACCACCGACAATTACTAAGCAAATTGTACCAAAGCAAGAGGAAATCCAAAAATTGCCAGTTGAAAATAAAAAGCTTGAAAAAGAGAAAAAAGATGATAGACTAACTTCTCCTGGATACATAATCCAGGTAGCCTCATATAAAAAGAATTCCTCGTACATTGACAGAGAAGTAACTAAACTCCAGAAAGATGGATACGATACCGTTACAGTTTCTAGCGGTAGCTATATGGGGATATGCGCAGGTAAATTTAAAAACAAAACCGAGGCTCAAAAACACTTAAAACAGCTACAAAGAACATACAAAGACTGTTTTATAAGGAAAATATAAAATGTCTATACACCCTTCATTAAGAGCAGCTGCAAAAGGAACTAAGCAGAAGACTGTCCTCAATCGCGCAGAAAGAATTAAACACCTTATGAAGAAAGGCGAGTGGACCGATGCCTCAAAAGTTTTTGGCATGCCTAAGATAAAGATGATTAGGCTAAAGGTCAAAAAAGAAAAAGCTGAGAAACCCGAAGCCGAAGGCACAGAAGTCACAGAAGCAACAACTACTCCTGCCGCTGAAGAAAAATCAAAATCAAAAGCAAAAGAAAAATCTAAGTGATTTTTATTTCTTTAAAGCCTTCTTTAGTCTCTGCATTAAAACTAAAGAAGGCTAGTTTTTTACGGATAAGAAATAAATGAATATAATTTTTTCTTTAGTCTTATTTTTTCTTGCGGTAGTCATCCATGAATTTGCACATGGATGGATGGCCTATAAGCTCGGAGATCCTACTGCAAAGCATTCTGGTAGACTCACGCTTAACCCACTTGCCCATATTGATCCTATCGGGACTATTGCACTACCCTTATTCTTGGTAGCCACAGGCTCACCGTTTCTATTTGGCTGGGCAAAACCAGTACCTGTAAACTTTCTTGGGCTGCGCGACCCTAAAAAGGGAATGATCTGGGTTGGCCTTGCCGGACCCTGCGCCAATATTCTTCTGGCAATTGTAATCAGTTTTATAATTAAACTAAGGATATCCTTACTACCCTTAGAAGCACTGCAATATTTTATGATATTGAATCTGGTCTTGGCCACGTTTAATCTTATCCCCATTCCGCCAATGGATGGCTCAAGGGTAGTTATGGGTTTATTACCGGACAAATTATCTTATAAATATATGCAGCTCGAGCGCTTCGGTTTTATCATAATAGTTGCCCTACTGTATCTTGGACTTTTTCAATTCTTAGTTTGGCCTATTGTTACAATTATGTTAAAATTCTTGCTGACATGAACACAATTAAATTAAATCTAAAATCGAGAAGTTATCCTGTAATAATTGAAGATGGGATTATTGCAAAGGCGGGATGTTTATTAAAAAAACTCGGCCTCGGCAAAGATGCAATTATTATTACCAACAACCTGCTTAAGAATAAATTCGGTTCAAAAGTAAAAAGTAGCCTGATAAAACACGGTTTCTCCGCTAAATTCTTCATTGTGCCGGATTCGGAAAAAGCAAAATCTATCCGCTACTGCCTAAACCTTATTGACAAAATTTCTAAGTACGATAAGAAAAAACAAGTCGTTGTCATCGCCTTAGGAGGAGGGGTAATTGGAGACCTAACTGGATTCATCGCCTCCATTTATAAAAGAGGTGTACCCTACATCCAAATCCCTACAACCCTGCTTGCGCAGATCGACTCATCAATCGGGGGCAAGACGGCTATAGATCTAAGAGTGGCAAAAAATCTAGTAGGCGCATTCTATCAACCTAAGCTAGTAATTGTTGACCCGAGCCTATTAAAAGGCCTGCCCCAGAGACAATTGAAATCAGGGTTAGCAGAAGTAATCAAATACTCAATTATAAAAGATAGGTCATTGTTCTATTTTCTCAGAAATAATCAGAAAAAAATATTCTCCTTAGATAAAAAGGCTATTGAATTGATTGAGAAAAAATGTATCGCTATTAAGGCTGGGGTCGTAGAGAAGGATGAGCGGGAGAAAAAGGGGATTCGCACAATATTGAATTTCGGCCACACCATCGGCCATGCCCTGGAGAGCGCAGCTGGCTACAGCACCTATAGTCACGGCGAAGCCATAAGCATCGGAATGGTCTGCGCAGCGGAAATTGCTTGTAGCTTAAAACTTCTACACAAGAACGATCTGATTAAAATTATAAACTTGATCAAACTATATAAATTGCCCACCCGCATAAAAAAGATACCCTTAAGCAAAATCATGGATTCTCTATCCAGAGATAAAAAGTTCATTAAGGCCAAGAATAGATTTGTCTTACCAAAGACAATCGGCAGGGTAATTGTCAAAAAGAATATCCCCGAAGATATCATCAGACAGACCATCCTGAAGTATAGCTAAAAAAATTATTTAATAGGGAATAAAAAGGGGAAGAGTAATTACTTTACTCGTAGAATAATTGGCTTGCCAAAAGCATCCAACTCCACCTTAGTGGAATTGATACTTATTACTTTAACACCTAAAATAGTATCGCCTTCTTTTACGATGCGTTTGTTAATCAAGGCATAGCTTCCTGTTTCGCTGGCAAAGACCCCATTCAAGACTAGGCGAGGGATCTCTCTTTCTATTTCTTCTTCTGGCTCAACAACCTCTTCTTGTATGCTAGATTGAGCGGTATCAACTACTTGTGCCACTTCTGGCTCTTGCGCTACAGGCGTGGTTGTGGTTAATTGAGATGGTACCTGAGTAACCGGTTCTGAGACTAGCGAGGGTGCGACCGCAGGCGCAACTTTCTTTGACTTAGTAAAAGATTTAAAGAAAGTCAACGCGGTAAAAAAACCTAAAATTACGAATATTGACCCTAAGGCAATAGTCCTTACTGGAATATTTTTTGTTGTATCGCTCATATTGGAATAATTATAACATAACTAAATATTTTGTCAAAGTCAAACTACAAATTATTTGACACTCGAGTAAATATATGATATTCTAAGAATTACGATGTGGCAAGAAAAACGTCAAACTAGACGTCTAACTTTATCTCTACCAGTCAATTACGAAGTTTTGGACACTGAGGAAAAAGAAGTAAGCAATACTATCGCTAAAAATATCAGCGAAGGCGGCCTAAAGCTAGTTTTTAAAAAATTCTACCCGCCCAAAACAAAATTTTTGCTGCGCATTAACCTCGAGGGGATAAACAAAATAATTGAGACTATAGCAGAGACCACCTGGTCATTTAATATGCACTTTTCTAACACCTACTACAGCGGACTGCGTTTTGTATACCTAGACCCAAAAAAGCAGCAAATGATTAAAGAATACGTAACCATAAAAGGAATCACCAACCCTACTACTAACAACTAGAAAGAGAGGTCAGCACCGTGTCAGAAGAATCTACCAAAAGAATAAATTGCAAAGCCTGCAACAAGCAGCTAAAGAGGATAAAGAGATACTATCGCGACAGTAAATATTTTTGTAATAAAAATTGCTATAAAACATTTATAAAGAAAGAGGCTCAAGAAAAATAAAAGGCACAATGACGCAACATAAAAATAAGACTGAAAAGAGAATTCACCCGCGGGTTAGCAAAACTCTGCCTATCAAAATCAAGCACGAAGACTTCGACATAGTCACAGAGACAAAGAACGTCAGTTGCACTGGAGCCTATTGCCAAGTCGATAGGTATGTCCCGCCGTTTACAAAGGTAAAAACAACAATTCTTATATCCGATGACAAAGATAAAATAAAAAACATCCATTGCAAAGGCGTGGTAGTGCGAGTGGAGAGAATTGAGGATTCATTCGAGCCGCATTATAATATCGCGATATTTTTTAATGATATCAGCAAGACAAATATGTCTAGGATGAGCCGCTTTGTCAAAGAACACCACTCCCAGGGTTAATTATCTCTACTGAACTAGATGGCCTCTTTCGGTAAAACCTTTGTTTTAACAATCTGTTTATCTTTGCTGGCTTGCGGTAATAACTTTGCGCAAATGTCAGATCTAAAACTACCTGCGCCAAAAATATCCCAAGGCAAGAATCTGCGCCAGAATATGCAAGAGCGTTGCTCCAACCGCAGCTTCGATAGCAAAAAATCGCTTAGTCTCGAACAACTATCTTCACTCCTCTGGGCCACATACGGAAAGAAAACAGAAGGCCTAGATTCCATAACCTCTGCCAGCTATGTTGTACCCTCTGCCGGAGGAATATACGCGCTGGAAATATATGCCTTGGTAGGAAAAGATGCTATAAAAGATCTATCACAAGGCCTGTACTACTATAATAAAGACCAACACTCTCTAAAGCTCATCTCAGATAAAGACAAGAGAAAAGAACTCTCCACAGCCTGCCTAGGACAAGAATTCATAGAACAGGCACCAGTATCAATAGTAATAGCCGCTCAATACGGCTCCATGGCCCAACGCTATGGAGACAAAGCAGAGCGCTATATAAATTTCGAAGCAGGACACTCCGCGCAAAACTTATACCTGATCGTCAACGACCTAGGCCTCACCACTGTAGAGGTCGGTGCATTTATAGATGATCAGGTGGAAAAAGCCTTAAGTATTGAGTATCCTGTACTGCTAATCATGCCCATAGGTTATAAAAAGTAGCCATGGGCCAGATCCAAAAACCCTCAGCTGTAAAACTAATCATCAGCATATTTACTAGAAACATAGAGTATTTTAAATCTCTAGAATTAACTCTTTCCAGGAAATTCGGCGCTATAGACTATAGCAGTCCCATCTTTAATTTTAACCACACTCTGTACTACCAGGATGAATTTGGTAAAGATTTAAAGCGCAAGCTTATCTCCTTTCAAAAATTAATCGATCGGGAGGATCTCTACAAGATAAAAATATTCACCAACGAAATAGAAGACAACTCCGCAAAACAAAACAAGAGGCAGTTCAATATCGACCCCGGATACATCACCCAATCAAACTTAATACTGGCCTCGACCAAAGACTTCTCCCATAGAATCTACATAAAAGACGGAATCCACCAGGAAGTAACAATGATATTTAAAGATAAAACTTTTCGAGCCTTACCCTGGACATATCCAGACTATCAAGCTCAAGAATGCATCGATATATTTATAAAAATTCGAGATATCTTGAATTCGCAATTAAAGAACAATGCCAGGCTATCCTAGTTATCTAAAAAGCTACGCAGACTCCAGTCTCAAGAAAAAAATAGATAAGACCTACAAAATGCTGGAGAACTGCCAGATCTGTCCGCGCCGCTGCCAGGTCAACCGCCTAAAAGGAGAAAAAGGTTTTTGCAGAGTAGGAGTAAATCCCATAGTCTGCAGTTTTATGTCCCACCATGGTGAAGAACCTCCCGTCTCAGGAAAAAGAGGCTCAGGCACGATATTCTTTTCCTACTGCAATCTAAAGTGCCAATACTGCCAAAACTATAGCTTCAGCCAGAATGGAGAAGGAGAAGAAGTCGCTCTGGAAAAGTTAAGTGATTTTATGCTCTACCTGCAAAATCTAGATTGCCACAATATAAACTTTGTCACGCCCACACACGTAATGCCGCAAATCCTAAAGGCTCTATACATTGCAATTGAAAAAGGGCTTAAGATTCCTATCGTATACAATACCTCCGGATACGAGCTTCCCGAGATCATAAAAATTCTAGATGGCATTGTAGATATATATTTAGTGGATATGCGCTATTCGGATAATAAACACAGCGAGAAATTCTCTAAGGCCAGCGACTATCCGCACTTTAACCAGAAAGCGGTCAAAGAAATGCACAGGCAAGTAGGTGACGCTGAATTTGATGACAACAGTATAATAAAAAGCGGCTTGATTGTTCGCCACCTAGTCTTACCCAATGACATCTCCGGTACAGAAAAGATAATGAAATTCTTAAGTAATGACATCTCAAAGAATACATACATAAGCTTGATGAGCCAATACAGCCCCTACTACCAGGCCCATAATTATCCGGAAATCTCCAGGCGTATCACAAAACAAGAGTATCAGCAGGCGATGGAATGCCTACATAAATACGGATTAGAGAACGGCTGGACCCAGGACTCTTACGGACTGGAACGCTTTGCCGGAGTAAATATAAAAAGGAGCGTATGACGATTCTAATCTTTATATGTTTTGAGATTTTAATTGCTATTCTTACCCTTGTAAGCGGCGTGATATGTATCTCCCAGCCCCAGCAAGCCATCAAAATACAGCAAAAGTTCTACGAAAGGATAAACTGGAAAATGGAACCCATTAATCTAAAAAAGGAATTAAATAATACGCGCATCATGGGAGCAATCTGTGTGATACTTGCAATCGGTTTAATAGTTAACATTTTAATATGAATAGACTAGTCGACCTCTGCGGAGTCTGCGGAGGCAAAGGCAAATTTATCATGAAGAAGTGCCCCTCCTGTAATGGAACAGGTGGGCAAGTATTTAATCCTGATAAAGAGACTAAAGAATTGATCGAACAGATCAAATCCAGGCTGAGTGAGCAGGAAGCACGGGTCTGGGATTTATACAAAGGCGGCTTCTCTCAGAAGGAGATAACTAAGAAAATGAACCTGACCATCCCCATAGTCGCCTCAATATTTTATCGAATTCAAAAAACATAATGTAAAATATCTTTCGCGCTTTGATATTGCCTAAACAATAAAAAAGGC
>CAZFPS010000057.1:0-11706 GCA_964520705.1 uncultured Planctomycetia bacterium
AAGTATTATATCTTTTTTTGCCTTATAGTCAACAAAAGATGCAAGTTGTTACGCTCATAAAGCGAGCGAGGGGAATCGAACCCCCGTGTAGAGCTTGTTAATGAGCGCATTGCTTATGGAACGTTAGTGAGCATAAGTAATTGTCGCGAATTAATCCCGCATAATTATATAAATAATTTTGCGGGAGGAAGTTCTTGCAAATTAAATTTTTCAGAGCGGGCGAGGGGAATCGAACCCCCACATAGAGCTTGGGAAGCTCTCATTCTACCACTGAATTACGCCCGCAAGCTTGGCCCCGCCACTTTTTCGAAGTGGCGGGATTAAATTCATAGTTACTACTTACGTTCACTTCGTTCCGTAAGCAGTGTATTCATTTAAGAAGCTCTCATTCTACCATTGAATTACGCTCGCAAGTTAGAAGTCCTAAAAGCTGTCTTCGATCAGCTTAATCGAACAATAATTGCCGCACATCGTGCATACAGAATCTTCTTTAGGTTTAGATTGCAATCTATATTGTTTTGCTTTAATCGGATCGATGGATAGCTTGATTTGTTTCTGCCAATCGCGGGACTTTCTGGCTTGTGAAATATCTCTGTCCCAGTTTATTTGATTATGGATGCCTTTGGCTATGTCTCCAGCGTGAGCAGCTATCCTAGAGGCAATCAAGCCTTCTTTCACATCGTCTATGGACGGCAGTTTTAAATGCTCAGATGGGGTAACGTAGCAGAGAAAGTCGGCTCCATAATAACTGGCCAACCCGCCGCCGATTGAAGCCGAAATGTGATCGTAGCCCGATGAAACATCTGTTACTAGTGGGCCGAGAACATAAAAAGGCGCATCATGACAAAGTTTCTTCTGAAGTTTTATATTCTTTTCAATTTGGTTGATTGGTACATGTCCCGGACCTTCAATTATTGTTTGCACACCCTTACTATGGGCATATTTGGATAATTGGCCTAGTTTTCTTAATTCGTAGAGTTGTATTTCGTCGGTAGCATCCAATACACTTCCTGGCCTAAGGCCATCTCCTAAGCTAAGCGTTATATCAAATTTCTTTGCAATCTTTAAAATATCATCAAAGTACTCGTAAAGAGGATTTTCTTTGTTGTTTTTTATTATCCAATTAGCTAAGATAGCTCCACCCCTACTGACAATCTCAATAATCCGTTTTTTACAGTGGGGGATTTTTTTTACTATCTCTTGAGTAATGCCGGAGTGGATAGTAAAGAAGTCAACTCCTTCCTCTGCTTGCTTCTCAATCACTTCTAAGAGACCATCCTTGGTCATCTTAGAAAACGTTCCATATTTCAATTTTGCCTGCTGCGCAGCCTCATAAATAGGCACTGTGCCTATAGGTATGCTAGAATGAGAAATTATTTCCTGCCTTATTTTCTTTATATTTTTACCTACGCTTAAATCCATAATTGTATCGGCGCCATATTTGATAGATATTTCCAGCTTTTTTAACTCATCAGAAATATTTGATACATCAGTTGAGCCGCCAATATTGACGTTTACTTTAGTGCGTAACCCTTTGCCCACAGCGCAAGGTTTTTCGAGCTTATGAATTCTATTCTTTAGAATTGTAGTCTTTCCCTGAGATATATTGTTTATTAAGGTAGTAATATTTTGAGACTCCAGGCGGGCGATCTTTTTTATTAGAGGCGTGGCGATTTTTTTCTTAGCGGATTCGATAACGTTCATTTTTTATTTTTAAGTTAGCGTGTATGGGCTTAGAAGTTCTTGCCTGCGGCAAGCTTCTATATTAAAGGATTTCGCGAGTGCACTATTTTATTAAAACACTCTTTTTCAACATTGTAAAATCTGAACCTTAAGTTTTGGAATCTTCTGGAAGCTTTATTATCAAAAACACAGAATAACTCTTCTAATACCCTCAGCGCCTCTTTTATTCTCTGTGAATTTGCTATAAAAAGGTCGGAAATTATTTTTTTCGAATTTCTTATTTGTGTTCTCTTTCCGACGTCAGATTTGCTATTACGATTTTTAATAATATCGCACGATTTAATCTTAGATGCATTTGCTATCTGAGATATCTCGTGTCTAATCTTTTTAATTTTTAGCGTGGTGGTTTTGTCATTTATGGCTAGCCGCATTATATCTTCGCAGACTCGGCCTCCCTCTTTGGCCCTATTTATATTAGCATCGATAATTCTCAGGATTTTGCTTCTGTAATTCATTTTGACTTTTACAACTTCTTAATCAATTTAGTTGTGGAATATCCTTTTTTGAAGGGTATGGTGCGGATTATTCCACCATGGCGACGCACAACATCAGACCCAACAATTTCACTCTTTTTCCAATCCCCACCCTTTACTAGTACATGGGGTAAGAGTTTATTTATTACTCCTAAAGGCGTAGGTTGATTAAAGGGACAAACATAATCAACCATTTCAAGGCTAGCAATAATCTCCATCCTATCCCTTAGTGAGTTTATGGGCCTGTTTCTGCCTTTGATAGATTTTACGGATTCATTAGAATTTATGGCGACGACAAGAACATCGCCAAGCAGTCTGGCTTTTTTAAGGTAGGAGATATGACCGGTATGGAGAATGTCAAAGCAGCCGTTAGTAAAAACGATTTTTTTTCTTCTCTTTTTCAGGGAAGAAATTATCTTTACCAATCTATTTATTGAAAATATTTTATTTCGCTTCATTAAATTAACCTAGAGCTTCTTCTATGATTTCACAGATGATGTGACCTACGCAATTATGAGCTTCTTGGATACGTGCTGTATCACTGCTAGGGGCGATAAAAGATAAATCACAGGATTTAGCAAACTCCTTGCCGTTTTCTCCGGTAAAGGCGATTGTCTTTATGCCTAGCTCTTTTGCTTTTTTTACAGCCTCTGTAATATTTTTTGACTTCCCGCTTGTGGATATTGCAAATAACACATCATTCTTATCAGCCATAGATTCTAATTGTCTGGAGAAGATCGCGTCAAATCCGAAATCATTGCCAATAGCAGTGATTGATGATGTGTTGGTAGTTAGTGTTATTGCAGGCAGCGATTTCCTGTTATTTTTAAATCTCACTACAAGTTCTGTAGCTAAATGTTGGCTATCGGCTGCGCTTCCGCCGTTACCACAAAAGATAATTTTTCCACCATTCTTAAGCGTGTCGATGCAAAGGCAAGTAATTGCTTTTATTTCGTCTACGGATTCTGTGATAATTTTTTCTTTTACCCCTATTGATTCTTTGAGTATTTCTTTTATTTTTTCTTCCATTACATATACCTTTCGGACGCTGACTTTAGTTCTTTTAATTTAAAAGATGCTTTCTTCGGCTTCCTTCCAAAGCATCTGCCTAGATTTTCATGAATAACCACTTGGTTTAAATCAACCTGTCTTTGTTTTATTGCCTCCTCAGTTTTAATGTAGAGTATTTCTTGGCCTGAGACTCCAGTAACAGTGACTCCCCTTATTCCTTCCTTGAGCAGGAAGACCGCAGCTGCTCCACACTCTGTGCCAAAGTTAGCATCGTAAGCCGAAGTATATCCGCAGCGCACCAAGTGTCCAGGGGCAACATGCCTTGCTTCCGGAACATCGTATATTCCTTCTACAAACATATGGCTGTCTTTCATGAAATCTTTTATTTGTGGGTCTGCCTTAAATCTTTTAGTCAGTTCTTGGCAGACGTATTTTCCGGCTCCGGCAAGTTTTTTATGTCCAAATGCATCAACTCCGGCACTTTCATCGACAATTTCCTTGCCGCTGGCGTCCTTTATGCCTTCAGCAACAACTATAAGATAGGTCCCTGATTTTACATCGCTGTTATTTATTCTTTGTATATAGCGTTTTTTAGCCTGGGCATAAAGTATATCGAAATCTACAGGTATTTCTGGGATAAGGATAGCGTCAGCATCTCCACAAATCCCACCTCTGAAGGCCGTATGTCCCGCGTATCTACCGAATACCTCTAGGGCAATAATCCTGTTGTGGGTGTTAGCGGTTGTTTTGAGATCATTGATAAATGTAGCAATGCGATTAATAGTTGAATCAGCGCCTACTGAATACGTCTGGAGGTCTAAATCCATAGTCTTGGGAACATGGACGCAGGAGATTCCTTGCTTATCCAGATCTACGATAACGCTACCCGTATCATCCCCTCCACTTATAACCAGGCCATCAATATTAAATTTTTTGAGACCTTTTTTTATGCGATCGTATTTCTTATCGTCAGTTATCTTTTTTATCTTTACGCGTGAATGTCCAGCTTCCGAACCAGCTAAATTAATATTAATTTTATCTGCGCGCTCAGCGGAGAGTTTTACCAATACATCAAAATCAACCAGGTTATATAATCCGGCATAACCGTTGGGTATTACATAACAATCAATCCCCAGGCTGTTGGACATTCCCGCAGCACCCTTAATAACTGCATTTAGCCCGCCACAATCTCCACCGCTCGTGATTACTCCAATTTTCTTAATATCGGTCATTATCTTCCCCCTGAAAAATTTGTTTAAGCTCTTTGGTATGGCACTTGAATGTTTTCTTCTGGAATCTCTGTTTGCTCTTTAGGTTTTTTTCTAGTTTTTTCTTGCTGAGAGAGAATCTTTGCGACGTGAATCCTTACTACTATTTGTTCATCGATACCAAATATTTCTTGTATCCTGGATTTTATCATTTCTTGTAATTGCGCAGTAAACTCTGGAATATTGGCTTCTGATTTCAAAATCAGCCTTATCTTTACTTGGATACCCCGCTTTTTACTAGCAGTTACATTGGGTTTAATTTCTTTTACCTGAGGAAGTTCTTGGCCAATCCTGCGGATAAGGTCTTCTACGGCGAAAAGAGTAATGGTAACTTGGCCGGAAGGATTATTAAAAGCTATTGTCTTTTCACGCTCTCGGCTGGAAGAACTTACCTGAGCAAATAAAAGTGCAAGCAGGATAAAGAATATTCCCCCTGCTCCCAAACCTATGCGTGCATTTAGGTTGCCATATACTGTATTTATTTGAAGAACAATATCACTTAAATCGATTAAATGCAAAGAAAGCCCGATAGCCATAGTACCTAGTAGCGCAGAAAATAAAATGAAGAAAATTATAATCAGATTAAATATTTTCATCACGACCTCCTTAATAGATTGATAATTATGCTTCTATCTTTTTTATTTCTTGAATATTTACATTTATATCTTTGATTAGTATGCTCGTGGAATTTTCTACGGCTAGCTTTACGTCTTCTTGAACCTTAGCTGCAATCTCAGGAATATTGTAACCATATTTTACTATAATTGGTATGGTGATTACAGCTTCGCCGTTTTTATCAAATTCGATTTTAATTGCCGTAGCGTCTTTCCTTCCGATAAGCTCAAGCAAAGACGTCTTCAAATCTTTTCCTATCTTTATTACGCCAGGTATCTGTTTAGTGGTTTCTGTTGCTATTGAAGCAATGACGCTTTTATGGATCTTAATTTCACCTAATTCTGTTTTTGTATTTTCGCTCATAGTTTATTCCTCTGTTTCACTTTCCCTCAAAAGGTTTTCTACAAAATGGGTTGAGAATTTTCCGTCAATAAATGATTGGTTGTTTAAGACTTGTTTATGAAACGGAATAGTTGTTTTTACGGGTTCAATTATAAATTCATCCAGCGCTCTCTTCAATGAATTAATTGTCTCTTTTCTGCTTGGGGTATGAGCTATTAATTTTGCTAACAAGGAGTCATAATACGGGCTTATCGTATAATTTTGATAGATGTGAGTATCCAATCTAATATTTGGTCCACCTGGTAAATTTAGCGATTCTATTTTTCCTGGGCAGGGCATAAAGTGGTTTAGTGGATCTTCCGCATTGATTCTGCACTCAATGGCATGGCCGTCTAGTTTTATGTTTTCCTGTTGCAGAGATAGTTTCATCCCCGCGGCAATCTTTATCTGTTCTTTTACTATATCCACTCCGGTGACCATTTCCGTAACAGGGTGTTCTACTTGTATGCGAGTATTCATTTCCATGAAGTAAAAATCGCCATTTTTATCCAATAAAAATTCCATGGTGCCGACATTTTGATAATTTACCGCCTTAGCGCCTCGTACAGCCATTTCGCCCATCTTCTTTCTCAGCTTACTGTCTAGCGCAGGAGACGGGGATTCCTCGATTAGTTTTTGGTGCCTTCTTTGAATGCTGCAGTCTCTTTCCCGAAGGTGTATTATCCGGCCGTAATTATCAGCTATTATTTGAAATTCTATATGCCTAGGCTCGTCAATATATCTTTCTATATAGACATCGGGATTACCAAAACTCGCCTCAGCTTCTGACTGGGCAGTCATTAACGCGCTGATTAGGCGCACATCATTATGGCAGACACGCATACCCTTTCCGCCTCCCCCAGCCGCAGCTTTGATTATCACAGGATATTTTATTCTATGCGCAACGCGTAACGCCTCTTCTTTGGATTTAATCGTGGCGGTGCTTCCGGGAGTAATCGGCAAGCCGGCTTTTCTCATAGTTTCTCTGGCCACCATTTTATCGCCCATTAATCTGATAGATTCAGGATTGGGGCCAATAAATTTTATTTTACAGGATTCGCATATTTCAGCAAAGTGTGCATTTTCTGCCAGGAAACCATAACCAGGATGGATGGCTTCAACATCGGTAATTTCAGCAGCACTTACGAGAGCGGGTATATTTAAATAACTATTTGCTGACGGACCCGAACCTATACAGACAGTTTCATCAGCAAATCTTGTATGCAGCGATTCCCTATCCGCCTCAGAATATACCGCCACAGTGCGGATATTTAATTCTTTGCAAGCCCTAATTATGCGCAGGGCGATTTCTCCTCTATTCGCAATTAAAATCTTTGAAAACATTTTTTACGCTGGCTCTATAAGAAACAAAGCTTGGCCAAATTCAACAGGATGGCCATTTTCTATTAGCACTTCGACAATTTTCCCTCTTGCTTCGGCCTTTATCTCATTCATTAATTTCATCGCCTCCACAATGCAGACAACTTGGCCTACATCTATATTCTGGCCTACTTCCACAAAAGACGGCGATTCAGGAGATGGGGCGCGATAAAATGTTCCTACCATGGGAGCTTTTATCTCAATGAGTTTTCTTGCGGCCTCTTCTTTAGCATGCGCAGCAGTTGCTTCTTGGGTTACGCTGAATTGCGGCATTGTTACAATTTGAGAAGGCGCGCCTTCTCTTTCTGATTGAGGCGATTCCTTCTTTAGGCGTATACGCATACCTTCTTTCTCTATTTCTAGTTCCAAGAGATTATTTTCATTCATCAAAGTTATCATTTCTTTAATTTCTTTAATATTCATTTTGGCTACACCCTCCCTATATATTCAGCGGTTCTCGTGTCGACCTTTACGATATCGCCGACATTGACAAAAAGCGGGACCTGTATAGTTGCACCAGTCTCAATGGTGGCTGGCTTTCCGCTGCTTTTTGCAGTATCGCCTTTGAAGCCAGGCTCGGTATGTGTAATTTTTGCTTGAATAAATGTTGGCAGCGATATGTTAAGAAGCTCATTATTATAGAAATATGCCGAAACCATTATATTATCCTGTAGGAATTTTACAGAGTCGCCTAAGTGGTCTTCCTCAATGGTGAGGTCTTCAAATGTCTCCTGATTTAAGAAGTGGTAAAAATGGCCTGATTTATAGGAATACTGAAGTTTTTTCTCTTCAATGAATGCTTCTTGTAATCTTTCGCTGGATTTGAATGTTCTTTCAATGACAGTGCCTAGTCTTAAGTTTCTCAGTTTTGTGCGTGCGAAGGCAGACCCTTTGCCTGGTTTTACATGATCAACGCTTACAATCATAAATACGTTGTTTTCAAGCGCCATGGTTAATCCAGATCTTAATTGGTTTATTTCAAGAGCCACTAAGGATTTCCTTGCCTTTTGATGTTACCAACACCATATCTTCAATCCTAATCCCAAACTTGCTCTCGATATATATTGCTGGTTCCAATGTGAAGATCATGCCTGGTTTTAGCTTCGCTTTGTTTTTGCTGGCGACTTTAGGAAGTTCATGGACTTCCAACCCTACGCCATGACCCAAGGAATGCTTAAAGCAATCTTTGAAGCCTTGTTTTGTTATATGCTCTCTGGCTGCCTTATCTATAGAGTCTATAGACAGGCCAGGACGAATTAGTTTTTTTGCTTTTTTTTGGGCAGTCTGGACTGTTCGATATGCCCTTTTAAACAGAGTGTCCATTTTACCCAAAAAGAATACCCTTGTCAAGTCAGACTTATAACCATTAAGCTCTACCCCCATATCGATTAACACCGGTTCATTATTGCGTATCTCCCTGTTTGTTTTTTGGGCATGGGGCAAGCTGGAATTTGGGCCAGAGGCTACGATTATGTCGAATGAGGAGTTTGTGGCTCCTTTCAAACGGATGTAGCGTTCAATTTCAGCTGCAATCTCTATTTCCTTTAGTCCCGGCCTCAGTATTTTCTTAACATATTTAAAAGTGTCTAAGGTTATGGCGGCAGCTTTTTTAATTAACTTTATCTCTTCCTTGTCCTTTACCAGGCGCATATTTTCTACAATCCCACTAGTAGGAATAAGCCTCTGGCCAAAGACTGATCGTAGTTCCTTATAAATAGAAAATGCAATATGATCTTGCTCAAAAGCAAATTTTTTAATTTTGTTCTTTTTCTTAATATCTTTTAAGGTTCGGGCAATTTTTTTGTTTGATTCTAAGATTTCGATATCTCTATTCTTGTTGAGGTTGCGATATTCCGTTGAATATCGAGAGTCGGTGATCAGAATAGCTCGAGAGTCATTCAATAAAAGATAAGAGTCCTGAGTTGGGAATCCGGTTAGATAAGAGATATTTGCAGGGTGCGATAAGAGTATAGAGTCAATTCCCCTGTTCTTTAGGTTTGTCCTTAGTCGTCTTAGTCTGGAACTCATTTAGACTTTATAAGATGAATTGCTGCTTGCAGGGCTAGAGTATAGCTTAAGGCTCCAAATCCCGAAATCTGGCCTTTGCACACAGGCGCGATAAGAGAATTCTGCCTAAAGGTTTCTCTGGCGTAGATGTTTGATAGGTGTACTTCTATAGTTGGCGTAGTTGAGGCAGCTATAGCATCTCTGATAGCCACACTGGTATGGGTATAGGCAGCTGGATTAATGATTATAGCATCAAATTTAGATCCAGACTTGCCTATCAAATCTACGATTTCACCTTCGTGGTTGGACTGGACAGTCTTTAACTGTATTTTTTCCTTTTTGGCGATTCTCAAAAGAGAGTTATTAATTTTATCTAAAGAGAATTTCCCGTAGATATTGGGTTCTCTCTTTCCCAAAAGATTAAGGTTCGGTCCATGAATGAGCAGTATCTTTTTTGACATGAATACCTCCTAGGATTAAAATCTATTCTTCTGCCTCATCGATAAGCATTACCGGTATACCGTCTTTAATCGGATATTTCTTGTTGCACTTAGTGCATATAATCTTATTATTCTCATGCTTTACGTCTGCTTTGCATGCCGGACAGGCAAGAATTTTTAATAATTCATCGTCAATCATGTCTGTATCCTTTCTTTCTTGGCTACAAATTTTATGTGGAAATCATATAACAGGCTCTCTAATACTTGCTGTTCTTCTTTTGTAAGATTATTTTTGGTTTTTTCCTTTAACATATCCAGTGTATCAATTAGATACTTTGCCTGATCGAGATTTTCATTCTTTTTGTTCGTCATTGGATTAGGTATTTCTCCCAAGGCGATAGCAATTTGAATACCTAGCGTGGTTACAAAGAAGCTGAAGCTTGCTTCAGGGATAGGGATTTCGTTTTCTATTGGCGTTTCTGTTTTATCTTTTTCTACGGCGTTTTTCCAAGACTCATCTACTTTTTTGTTTTGATCGTCCATTGACTACATCCTTTCTTCTATGATATAGTTATTCCAGCGTATCCGACAACAGCTTCGTAGTCACCGGTTGCCTCTGCACTGGTTTGGTATAATATTAATTTTGCTTGTTTTGCGCCTAATTTTTTTGCGCTGATAATCGTAACAATTACTGGCGCATATCCACACATAGATATATCATGCTCTGTTAACCTCTGCATAAGCAAATCTTCATCCAGATTTAAAATTGCTTCAATCGCTAAGTTGTCTTTTTGAGTGGCAGAATCATGGGATTCATAGTGTGTCATATCAGAGCTAGCCACAATAAGAGTTTTGTCTTTAATGTCTAATCCAGAAATTGTTTTATAAATCGCTTGAGCGATATCTTCGTATTCTTTTTTGCTCCCGGGCATTAAGATGATCGGGGAGATGTTAAACTTTTGGTTAAATAAAAACTGAAAAATTGGCAGTTCAACTTCAATAGAGTGTTCATGAGCGTGAGCACTAGCATCTTCTTCAATTAAAGGGCACTCTTTCATCAAGCTTTGGGCAATTGTAGAATTAATCTCAATATCTCCCGATGGGGTTTGCCACTTGCCTTCTGAGCAGATACTGAAACGTTTTCCAAGCCCAGTATGATTCGGTCCTAAAAGTATTATATTTTCTTTGATCTCAACGCTAGATGCGGTTTGCGTGGCTACTTTACCCGAGTACATGTATCCCGCATGAGGCATTACGCAAGCCAGGGCGCTTTCTCTGCTGGCGGGCTCAAGAAAACCGCTAAGCTGTTTATTGATTGATTTCTTATCGCTGGGATAAAACTTTCCCGCAACTATGGGTTGCCTAATCATTTTAATTACTCGAGAATAATTTTTCTAATTTTTTTCTAGCTGAAATTATTTCTTTGGCTGTCGCTGGTTTATGCGCCTCAATTACCTTTATGGTATCTTTTTTTATGTAAGGAATAAGCTTTTTGAAATTAATTTCTCCGGTAAAAGGTGCCTTATGATCATCAAATTCCTTCACATCGTGCAAGTGTATGCCTAAAAGATGTTTGTTGTATGTTTTTAGGTAATCGATGTGTTTGGCAAAGCCTAATTTCTCTAAGAGATATGCGTGCCCGGTATCGTGCCAGTAGCCGACTCCTTTTTTGTGAAAATTACTGAGAAAGATCTTTATCTCTTCGAAACTTGGGATTTCTCTTATGTAAATCCTATTTTCAATGCCCAAATAGATCCCTTGATTATATGCGAAGTTGGATAGTTCTTTTTGTAAACTTAACAGCCTTTGTTCTTTCAGTATTATTTGGCGAAGATAAGCTATAGCAATCTGGAAGCGCCTTTTTTCTTAACAGGCCATCGGGGATAGGGCAATAATTATGTAGACTCGCAACCCTTATGCCTTGATCTTTGTAAATTTGATTTAATTCTCTTTGAGTATGAGAAAAACATAATTCTAGGGTATCAAAGCCTAAGTTTTTTATTTCATCAACTATTTGTTTACCGGAATGGCTGGTATTAGTATTCCACGAGGTGGACAGCGCAAGCATTATTTTCTATTACGAGACTTTTTCCTTTTTTTTTCGCTAGGTTTCTCATAGTGTTTTCTTTCCTTGATTTCACGAAGTATGCCTTCTCGTTCAATCTTTTTCTTAAACCTGCGAAGCGCTGACTCAAAGCTTTCGTCTTTACGGACTTCGATTTCTGACATCTAAATCACTCCTTTTTTTAATTAAGCCCGTTAGAGGTATCTTCTCTTAACGGGCTTAATAACTATATCACCTAACACTAAATATGTCAATGTTTTATCTATTCTAGTAATGCAAGGATTATTTCGCACTTTCGTATTGAAGCATTCCCTTAGATTGTT
>CAZFPS010000058.1:0-11627 GCA_964520705.1 uncultured Planctomycetia bacterium
TTATAAACATAAAAACAACAAATTTAGTGGCTAAAATGACACTATACCCTTATATATTTCATCGTCTCCTTAAAAAGAATTACGTAATTAATTACGTAATTCTTTTATTTTGTCCTCTTTTTCTTTCTCTTTAAAGCCTTCTCCATCCTAGCTAAGGCTTGCTGAGATGTGCGGCCTTCAGTCAAATGGTTTTCGCACAATGCCGCAAAGCCACTGCGGTTTTTGATTTTGAAGGTCTTTATCTGCTTCCCCAAAATCTTCATCTCTTTTCCTTTTCCAGTTTTTTCTTAATCTGTTCACCTTTTTTAACCAGCGCCTTTATTTTGGAAATCAATTCCTCCGGATTCATCGGCTTTAGAATATAGTCATTGGCCCCGAACTCTTTATGAGCGGTCTGCACAAGATCCTGCTCATATGACTGCGCTGTACTCAAAAGCACAGGAATCTTCTCTCCATATAATTTTCTTATCTCCTGACATACAGTATAACCATCCAGCGGCGGCATGATAATATCTAGCACAACTACATCCGGCCTATCTTGTTTAAGAAGTTTAAAGATAAATTTAGGGTTATTCAAGGTGATTACTTCGTATTTGGCCTTCTTTAGGATTTCCTCCGCTGCCTTGAGCGCCTCGGGAGTATCGTCTACAACCAAAATTTTCTTGGGCGGCTTTTTCACTACCACAGGAGTTACTTCTTGGGTTTTGTTCGGTTCGGGGCTATAATCATTATTAGATTCTACCACTATCAAATCCTCCTTTAAGAAATTTTATTGACTTTTAATTATGCTTTCGCTTTTTTTAAAACTTAAGGTATGCGTTCACCCTTTAAGATTCTTGGCAATGGCTGCGCATCGATTCTCATGCCTCCATCGTGCTCAATCTTTATAGTATAAAGGGTTCCCGGAATAAAAACTGAACCGGGTGCTTCTATTTGCGCGTTTTTTACGCCCATTTTTTTCGCGCTCTGAGGATCCAAAGCGTATGTCCAAAATCTCTCCCAGAGTTTATCTTCTAAATGATCTGGGGTATCAGAGATTTTATACCCCTGTGGCACTTCGTTCAATCCGGTAATCTCGTATTCAATAGTATTAGGCCCATCGAGCATAAAGACCTTCCAAAAAAGGTATACGCTCCTACCGCGCAGCATATCTCTATTTCTGATATAAAAATCATCAAACCTTATTACTAGAGATTGAAATTGTATAATATTACCGAGAAAAGTAAAATATTTTGGCTGAAGTGGCCGACCCTTAGAATCATACTCTAGAAATTTGATCGTAGTCTGGGTCTTTCTGGATTTTTCATCATAGCTTACATCAGTAACCAAAGCCTCGGCTATTCTAGAATCAGATTGCAGCCTCTCTATAACTTCTTTTAAAACCCTAGTTTCATTAATATAGCGGATGGTACTTTGATAGATAAAAATTAACCCTAGAATACACAGTAAGATTAATACAAAACCAATTATCTTCTTCATGGTGGGCTTGCAGAAACTTCTTTATTGAGACAATAATAATTTTTCCTAATTCTACACCGCGTATATAATCATAACGCCTAAAGCTATATCTACAAGAGCGAGCAACCGTAAAGTCTTTGGCGGCTTTTTTATTAGGGTATCAAAAAGTGTTTTAATCTTCTGCTGGCCTAATACAAATACCAATATTCCCTTAATAAAAGCTATAATTCCGACTATAGTCACAAACCAGGATATCGCGCACTGTGAGGCCGCACGTAAAAAAACAAGGCCGATAATAAAACTTATTATCCCGCCTACATAGATCCACTTCTCCCTGGAAAAGAAGCTTGCTATTTTCTTAATTAACGCAGGTTTTACAAAGTAAACAGTACCACATGCAACTAAAATTATCCCAACTAACTTTACAATTCCTTCCATGCCCCTACCCCCTTGTTATATTTTAAAACTAGTTTATAAATCTACTCCTGAGATAACCTATATGGAATCAAAGATATCATAGTCTGAATACCGCGTAAGATATCTCTAAAATTACAAGGCTTTGTAATGTAGTGATCCGCATCCATGCCGTAGGCTTTCTTGAATGTATCCAAATCGGACTTTGCGCTGATAATAATAACCGGCATCCACCTTTCCTTATGTTTCTCCCTGACTTCCTGCAATACCTCAAAGCCGTTTTTCTTAGGGAGCATAAGATCTAAAAGAATAATATCGGGGTCTTCCTGGGTAACTTTTTTTAAAGCCTCTCTACCATCGTAAGCAATAACCGTATCAAATCCTTCACGCTTAAGTTTAGATTCAAGTCTTTCCACTATATCTTTATCATCATCCACTACTAATATCTTATAAATCTTACCCTCCATATGTCCTCCGACATTATATTGATACCAGCTATCTATTTAATCTATATATTAACTCGTCTTAGGTTTTTTTGCAAGATTTAAAGTAAGTAAGCTAGAAGAACTACAAATAGGTCCTATGTATTATTTTATAATTTCCTTTAGAATTTCTTTTGCCAGTTCTTCCTCTGACTCGGAAACCATCACAGACATAAATCCGGTAGTCTGGCCTACAGCAATTCCGGCAGCATTCTCGTTATCGATAAAAAACGGAATGCCGGCATCTATCAATAGAGATTTAATAAATGCAATTTCAGATTTTAGAAAAGTATTATAAATTGGGACCATATTTTCTAAAGGTGGGGCCACTATTCAACTTCGGATTCTTTTCTGATTGTAATGGTTTGTGATAATTTGGTATAGTCTGCTTTTCTCATAGAGGCTTTACGCAGCTTATCTTTATTCTTTATAATCGTCTCCCTGGAAAAACTCTGCCCGTTTACACAAAAATCTCTGATTCCCAGATTTACTAAGATTTCTCTTAACTCTTCAGGAATATATGAAGCTTTTATCGAATTCATAAAACCTCTGACTTGGTTTTCAGATAAACTTGCTGCTACTTCCTTTACTATTTCCTCCGGTGCGTCTCTCCTTAAATCTGTAAGGTAAGCCAGCGCATCTGGTTTTAGAATACGATAGACTTCTGAAAATGCTTTGGCCGGATCTTTTAGGTGATGAACTGCGCCATGGCTTACTACTAAATCTACGGAATTATCCTCAAAAGGCAGGCTATGTATATCCGCTAGCTGAAAATCTACATTGTTTAGATTATCGTTTTTTACTCTACTGGTCGCCTCTTGAATAGCCTTTTTAGAGATATCTAAACCTTTAACTTTTAACTCTGGATAACGCTTTGCTATAGCCATAGCCAAATCCCCTAATCCACTTCCTAAATCAACAGCCAAGCCAATACTAAAATCACCGAGTTTAGATATTTCATCAGCTATAAGAAAGTAATTAACAGATATCACAGAAGTTATATAAACATACTCCTGAAAAGCCTGGTCTTCATGCTCCAACTCAAACTCTTCATTCATTCTTTCTCTTTTTTCCATTTCAATAAGAAATTCAATATATTAATAAACCAAAGATATATTAGCTCTTTAAATTTGTTTTGGCAAGATAAAATCGGCGGGGATACTTATGAGTTACTGTCTTGCTTTTAACTGTCTTTCCTTAATCCAGCAATATAAAACAGGAACTAGAATCAGATTAGATAAGGTAGCGGTAATCAATCCACCAACTGTAGGCGAAGCCATGGGTTTCATTACTTCAGAGCCGGTTCCGGAAGATAACATAACCGGCATAAGTGCAATTACTGTGGTCATTGCGGTCATCATAATCGGCCTGACCCTTAAAAGTCCACCTTCAATCACTATCTGACGAATTTCTGCAACTGTATTAGGAACTCTCTTTCTGAATAAATCATCTAAAGTAGAAAGGAGTACCACCGCATTGTCGGTTGCAACACCGAATAGCGCAATGAAACCCACCCAGACCGCAGTTGAAAATTTAAATCCCAGTATAAACAAAAGAATTATCCCTCCAATCAAAGAAACAGGAAGACCGGTAGACAAAATCATCAAGGCGCCAAAATTCTTAAACGCCATGTAAAGCAAAACCAAAATAACACTTAAGGCAATAATCAAGGAAGGTATCAATCTTTTGCGCGATTCCATCTCCGATTCAAATTGTCCCGACCAACTGATAAAATAACCGGACGGAAGTTTTAACTTATCTGCTTTTATCGCAGCGCCGACTGCTTTCTGCGCATTGACTACGAAATCAATTAAACCCACTTGTTCCTGATTTACATTAACAAATACCCGAGCATAGGTAAGTGTGTTTTCTGAATTAATTACAGCCGGACCCTGTGTTTTCTTTAATTTCGCCAGCTGCGCTAAAGGAATATGCTCCCCAGTCGGAGTAGGAACAAAAATTCTATCTAAGGCCTTTGGATTGTCGCGAAATTCTCTCAAATATCTAATCCGCACCGGATAACGCTCTCTGCCTTCAACGGTTGTAGTCAAATTCATTCCTCCAATCGCAGTCATAATAATATGTTGAATATCGCCGACTTTTACGCCATATCTAGCCGCCTGCTCCCTATCGATTTCAATCTCAAAATATGGCCTGCTAGATGAACGTTCTGCGTACGGACTTACTGCGCCTTTCACTTTACTTACAATGCGCTCAACCTCTATGCCTATATCGACAATTTTATCTAAATCAGGTCCAAAGACTTTTATTCCCACAGGAGTTTGAATGCCCGTGGCTAACATGTCAATCCTATTGCGTATGGGTTGCGTCATTATCGGGCTTACCCCGGGTATACGGGTCTTCTCTTGAATTTCTCGTATTAACTTTTCTCTGGTCATACCTTTGCGCCAGAATTCTTTATCTTTAAGGTGAATTATTGCTTCTATCATACCTACGGGCGCAGGATCTGTCGCTGTCTCTGCCCGACCCAATTTTCCTACTACCCACTCAACTTCGGGCAGCTTCTTAATAATAATATCTTGTTTTTTCATTACTTCCATCACTTGAGTCAACGATGCGCCAGGAAGAAGCACCGGCATAAATAAGAGATCGCCTTCATTGATCGGAGGCATGAATTCCTGTTTCATCATTGAGCCAAACAACACCCCTATAACAATCAACCCCACAGAAATTAAGATAATTATTTTCTTTTGTTTTAACGACCATTCAATCATAGGCTTATATTTACGACGCAAAAAGTGTGCGGTTTTATTCTCATCGGCGAGTTTCAATTTACCTCTCAAAAGATAATAACAAAGCGTGGGCAAAAGCGTCAGCGCAATTATTGCCGCACCAATCATTGTAAACGTCTTTGTAAACGCTAAGGGCCGAAACAATCTTCCTGCCTGTCCTGTTAACACAAAAACAGGAATAAAGCTTATTATCGTAGTCAACAGAGCGAAAAGTACCGGCTTGCCCATTTCACTAGATGCTTCTATGCAAATTTCCAGACGCTCCTTGGCAGATATCATTATAGATTTTGTTTTGGCTTGGTATTCAGCGAGCTTACGATAAATGTTTTCAACCAATACACAGCCAGAATCAACCATAACACCGATAGCTATGGCAATGCCGCCTAAAGACATTATGTTCGCGTCCACGCCCATACGCGACATCAGTATGAATGCAATTAATATTCCTATGGGTAAGACTATGGATATAATCGCACTGGCCCAGAAATGTAACAAAAATACTATTATAACAAATATGGTAATGGTGATCTCCTGCCATAACGCAGTACTCAGAGTATCAATCGATCTTAGAATTAAGCCTGTCCTATCATAAAAAGGCACAATCTTAACACCTTCAGGTAAACCTACGCTTAACTCTTCAATCTTTTTCTTTATCGCCTTTATGACTTTTAATGGATTTTCTCCAAAACGCATAAGCACAACACCACCCACCACCTCTTTACCTGCTTTATCTAAGGCGCCTCTACGAAATTCCGGACCTATGGTGACCGTGGCAAGATTACTTACATAAATTGGCACCCCTTCTTTTGTACTTACGACAATATTATCGATATCTGAGATATTCTTTATAAAACCTAAACCGCGCACAACAAACTCTACTCCGCCTTCCTCAAAAACTTTTGCCCCAACATCAATATTAGATTTTTGGACAGCATCGATTACTTCATGAATTTTTATATCATAGGCGAGAATCTTGTTGGGGTCGATATCGATTTGATATTGTCGTACATACCCACCAACTGAAGCAACTTCTGATACTCCTTTAACAGAATTTAATTGATAGCGAACATACCAATCCTGTATGGAGCGAAGTTGCGCTAAATCGTGGCCTTCACCTTCAATGGTATACCAAAATATCTGCCCCAAAGCAGTTGCATCCGGACCTAAGGTGACCACCACATCTTTGGGTACATCTTTTTTTGCAAAATCCAATCGTTCCAGCACTCGTGTGCGCGCCCAATAGAAATCCGTTCCATCTTCAAAAATCATATTAACTAAACCAAAACCAAATGCTGAAGTGGAACGCACAACTTTTACTCTGGGCGTACCCATAAGCCCTGTAGTCAAAGGATAGATAACCTGGTCTTCTACATCCTGCGGACTCCTACCCGGCCAATCGGCGTAAACAAGAACCTGTAGTTCTCCAATGTCAGGTATGGCATCAACAGGTGTATTGATCATTGAATAATATCCCCAGATAATAATAAGAATAAACGTGGCGATAACTAAGAATCTATTTTTAAGACAAATTTCAATAATCTTGCTTATCATAATTTTATTCCTTTTTCTTAATGTTGGTGTCCGGGTGGCATCGCCTTAGAGGCTTGTTCATCTACTCCTAACGCTCCTCCGTACGCAGAAGATGTTACCCCTGAAATCTGGCTCTGCGAATCAATAAGGAAATTCGCTTTCGTCACTACTAATTCGCCTTCGTTCACGCCGCGTAATACAGGATAAAACTTAACTTCTTGCCCTTCAACTGTGGAAATGGCCTCAGGCCCAACCTCAACAATTCTCCCTTCGTATTCATCATTTACTTTTTCAATCCAGACAATCTTACGGACACCGGTATCTAACACAGCATCTTTAGGTATGGCTAAAACTAAGTGTTCGCCCTCGGGACTCATATACATGCTTTGGATAACCACATCCACATACATCTCAGGCTTTAATCTTAAGCCTGGATTGCTAACCTCAGCCCTAAATCTTACCGAACGTGTTTTCGAATCGAGTACGGGATTCACAGATGAAATAACTCCGTTGAATTCTTCTCCGGGAAGGCTCGAAGTATTTGCCTTCACTTGTGCGCCTTCTTTTAACCAAGCGAGCTCATATTCATAGACATCGCCGTAAATCCACATCTTTTCTTCGGGAAGGATAAGGTTGGTTTGAATTTCTCTGGTTGCCTCTAATTCAATAGTCTGTTGTTCACTTAAACCCAAAAGCCTTAATTTCCTTTTGGAAGAATTAACAAGACTTTCTGTCCTCTCTTTGATTTCTGGAATATTCCCCTCTGATACTCTATCTAGTGCTTTAAGGCTAGAAATAAATTCTTCCTGAGCTATAGCAAGATCCGGATCGTATGCGACTCTGCCCACAGTTCGAATCTGTTTATAAAGATGCAATTTACCTACAGGCTCTGTCTTTACTCCAGCCAGCTGTATTTGTTCTCTTTGTATCTTAACTCTACTCACAACTCCTTTTAATTTATCTGCCTCTTCTTTAGTAAGTTCTCTTAATGGTTGACCACATACAGGACAATCAATCTTCTGGCCTTCAATTACAAATGAATGTTGCCCACATATACATTTAGCATCGGACTTCCCTAAATCACAATGGGGGCATTTGCCTTCGGTATCTAAGCCACAACCATAATACGCTTTTTCAGATCTCTCCACTTGTTTTCCGCCAGGGGCAGATCCGCCTTCGGCGGAATACACAGGGGTTAATTTCATATTGCAAATTGGGCAATTCACATTACCTTTCTCGTATTCCTGAGGTGAAATTCTAACGCTAGGATGCATACCACAGGTATAGTAATCGATTTGACTCTGTTCACCTTTTGCGACTGACCCGCTTGTCCCTCTATTGCTATTTTTGACAAACACAAAACCAACTATCAAAACAACAACAATAATTAAAATTATTACAATTTTCCTATTTTTCATTTTGCGCCTCCTTCAATGACGACATAACTTATATGTCGGAATTGAACCCCGCCCTCTAAGCTGATTTGTCTAGTAAAATATTTAATCTTTGCCTTCCTCTTATCCCCTACTACGCATTCATAATACATAATGCATAGAGGGCGGGGTAAATTCGAACAAATAACTTATGTGCGCTAACGCTTCATAAGTTATGTCCTCATTTATAAACTCTTACCGATAACTCTTTCTAAGTAAGCGATTGACTTCTGATAATCGACAATAGCCTTATAATAGGCCAATCTTGTTTGCAAAAGCACTCTTTCGGACTCAAGCCAGTTTAGGAAATCAACCTTACCGGACTCATACCCTGTTCGCGCCGCTTCAAAAGCCTGCTCTGTCTGCGGAATTAATGCAGTCTTATATAGCAAAATAATATCTTTATAGGTAACGATCTTAAAATATAAATCCTCTACTTCATATTTAACATAATTTTCTGCATCCTGATAGCTGCTTTTGCGCGATTCTAAAGTGGCCTCTTTTTCCTTTACCTGAGCATTTAATTTACCGAACCATATGGGTAGGGTTACTCCGATGGTTCCCATCCAAGCGTCTTGTCCATCGTTTGAGGCTGTGGTATGCCCGGAGCCTACTTCAATATAATCAAATCCCAAAGTAAAGTCCGGGAAATAATCTAATTTCGCCAGCGACCTTTCGTACTCGGACCGCTCAATATCTAAATCTGCAACTAATAATTCACTAGCTTGCTCTTTAGCTATTGCGTGTAATTGTTCGAGTTTAAGAGCTATTTCTTTAGGCTCGACTCCAGCGGCACTTTCCAGAGCTACATCTATTGGCCTGTTGACAATACTGTTCAATTTTGCTACTAAACTTTTTCTATTTTGCCTTAGTGAAAACAACCTATCAATCAGCCTAGAAAGCTCCACTTGCGCCTTTATCACATCCTGTTGAGAAGCGAGGTTTGTCTCATATTTTCTCTGAGCTACTTTCTCCAAAGTTTCGATTATGGCTTTTTCTTCTTCGGTTATCTGAATTGCTTTATCTACCCAAAAAATATCATAATAAATAAACCGTACTTTTTTTATGACCTCTTGTCTTGTGGCCTCATATTTTTCCTCGAGCATCTGTGCCTGTTTATCTTGTGACTTACCTTTAAGCCCAAGTTTTCCGGGAAAAGGAATCTTCTGGGAAACTCCGTATTTTTGCTCCTGCGGACCTACCCTTGTCTCCACATTATCTCCGAAGCGCGTATACTTCACCATTGGATCAGGGAGGCCTCTGACTCGCCTCGCCTTATATTCTGCTGACTTCCAACTATTATAAGCAGATTGAATTTGAGGATTATTCTGCAAAGCCTCTTCAATCAATAACTCAATACTCTCAGATTTACTTTCTTGAGCACCAGCAAATTGACTGGATAAACTTAAAACAACAAACAAAGAAACTATAAATATTCCTCGGGTTTTCATTTTACAAACCTCCCACAGCTAAGTCTACCACCAATCACAGCTTATGTAATTTCTTTACAACATCTATTATCTCATTAATCTTCTGAGCTCTATCTTTTGCTGATTTGCCTCTAAACGTGTCCACGACGCAGTGTTCTATATGCTTAGCAAAGATTTTATCCGAAACGCTAAACAGGGCATTAACAGCAGCATGAATTTGCGTAGTTATATCAATACAATACTGTCCCTCTTCAATCATCCTCTGAATGCCCCTTATCTGACCCTCTATCCTCTTTAAAGCGACTAAATTCTTCTCATGACTAGGATTCTTCTTCATCTTTGGCTTCTTCCTCTAACCAAAGCTTGACATACCCCCAGGGGGTATGTCAAGAACAAAAAAATATTTTTGAGTTAACCCTGAAGACCTATAAGTTTACTAATATTTTCTAATAATACCGATATGTCGCAAGGCTTGTTTAGATAGATGTCAGCACCTACAACTTTACCAATTATCCTATCCACATCTGAATCCTTTGCTGTTAACATGATAACGGGGATATGTTTTGTATCTTTGCTGATTTTGATCTCTTTGCAGACATGCTCTCCTGAGAGCTTTGGAATCATCAAATCTAAAATCACTAAATCGAGATTCTGTTCTTGCACAATCTTTACTGCTATCTGCCCATCTTCAGCAGTTAGACATTCAAAACCCTTATTCTCTAAGTTTATTTTAAGTAACTCTCTTAAACTTTGATCATCTTCAACTATAAGAATTTTCTTCACAAACACTACCTCCTGACAAAAGAATTTATTCTAGCTCCTTAATTCTCTGCAGCTTCTTTCCCATGATCATCTCTGCTTCCAGCTTAATCATCTCATTTGCAACCTCATCTACCCTGGAATTATCCTTTTGTACAGAACCAAAATCAAAAGGAATTGAAAATGTTGCGCTTCCCTGCACTTGAGAAGGTTTCCCGAAAGCGCATCCCAGACCTAATAGCAAAAGCATACTAAAAAGAAGTAAGAACTTCATTTAAGTTTTAGTTTTGACTTTTGAGGATTAATTTAAAATTGATTTAATTCGCCTTGGAACTGTCTTAGAAGGCCTCTTGCTTGTCTAATGAATTCCTTAGCCCTTTCTACGTGATGAATCATCATAGCCTCACTCGCATGCTGCGAACGCTTTTCTAATACCTCATCCATCATATCTGTGCGCTGTATCACAAAATCAATAAATTTAATCATCTCTTGAGTAGTCAAGCCATCGACTTGCTCATTTCCGCTTTGATAATTTCCGGTCTGCAGAATCGAAATCAAAGCATTTAATTTTCCGCTTACAATAATGACATAATCTAATATCTTTTGGAAGTCTTCTCTCTGCCTTGCACCAAGTTTAAAAGAATCTTTGAAGGCATCTTTTGCGTAATGATCCATATATTTCTTAAGCTGTATAGTCTCATTAATAGTAGAACTCGAGACAGGATATTGCTCTTGAGCATAACATAAACAAGTGCTTAGAAATAAACAAACCATCACCATCGCAATCGCAATCGCTATCTTTCTCATAATACTCCCTAGATATTTCTAAATTCTACTTCTTCTTTAAGATTTCGTAGATCTTCTTGATTGTGTCATTCATTTGGCGTATATAGGAGCTCAAATTAATGACTGCAATAAATATAACTAACACTAATAATATTCTAAGAATTTCCATCTCCACCTCCTTTCAAGACAATAATTAGCTAATCTCAATAGTTATAACTCTCTAAATCTTTTTCTCTATCGAGTATCTGTTTGTTTAAGTCATTAACGCGGCTCCTGGTGCTTTCTAATACAGCCTGTTGGCTTGAGGCATCTATGCCTTGCTCTGATAAGGCTTTTTGGGTGGATTCAT
The DNA here is from genome assembly GCA_964520705.1 of uncultured Planctomycetia bacterium. Classification (GTDB taxonomy): domain Bacteria; phylum Omnitrophota; class Gorgyraeia; order Velamenicoccales; family JABMQK01; genus CAZFPS01. The sequence continues at coordinate 11,395 of CAZFPS010000058.1, forward strand.
CAACTGGAGGGCCTTTAACGTAGGATTTGATAGTAAAATAAGAGAAGGCAACGATTACTATGGCGATCAATAGTATCTCTAGTAAAGCAAAACCCAAATTAGCTCGTTGACTAATAGATTTTCCCATTTAGATATCTTATCTTAACTCTATTAGCCTTTTTTGGCAAGACTTAAATGCAGATAGTAATGCAAGGATTATTTCGCACTTTCGTATTGAAGCATTCCCTTAGATT
>CAZFPS010000059.1:0-6875 GCA_964520705.1 uncultured Planctomycetia bacterium
GAACTTTAGCGCTGAGTAATTTTTCCTGACCTTCCCCTCCGACATTAGGCAGTAAAATTTGCCTCGAATATCGTTCAATCTGATCTTCGCGTAATTTCATTGAGCCCCTCCTGCAATTGCCGGAATAATTGAAACCTCATCACCGTCTTTAAGCTGGGTCTCATCCATTTGCAGAAACCGCACATCTTCCTCATTGACATAAATGTTTATAAACTTCCGCACCTTTCCGGTTTCATCACAAATCCTCTCTTTAATGCCGGGAAAACTCTCTGCCAAGTTATCTATTAACTCTCGCACTGTTCGGCCTTTTGCTTCTACCTCTGCCCTGTTTTGGGTCAATTTTTGAAGCGGCGCCGGTACTCTAACTATAATAGCCATTTTATCTACCTCCTTATTTCATCACATGTTCTTCAAACGCAGTTATGTTGGGTTTAATCTTAATGGGTTTACCTATCTTTTCATAAACTGCTTCCTGTGTTTTTAAACCATTGCCGGTTATGCATACAACGATGGACTCGTCTTTAGGAATTCTCCCTTGTTCGATTAACTTCTTTGTAACACCTAAAGTCACCCCTCCTGCAGTTTCAGTAAAAATCCCTTCGGTTGAAGCTAAGAGTTTTATTGCCTCTACTATTTCATCATCAGATACATCCTCGGCCCAGCCGCCGGATCCTCCCACTGTTGCGGCAGCATATATCCCATCAGCAGGGTTGCCTATAGCTAAAGATTTGGCAATTGTATTGGGTTTAACTGGTTTTATGATCTCTGCTTTTTCTTTTATCGCTGTAACTATGGGATTGCATCCAGTAGCTTGCGCCGCGTAAATTTTTGTATCAACAGCTTTTATTAATTCGAGTTTCTCAAATTCCTTTAGCCCTTTATGTATCTTTGAAATTTATGAACCTCCCGCGCATGGCACAACAATATGCTTAGGCGTCTTCCATCCCAATTGTTCCGCTATTTCATGGCCATATGTCTTAGAGCCTTCCGCATAGTAAGGCCTTATATTGATGTTTACAAAGGCCCATTTATATTTTGTCGCGATCTCCGAACATAGCCTATTCACTTGGTCATAATTGCCTTCAACTGCCACTAAAGTAGGATTATAAATTAACGTTGCCACGACTTTTCCTAATTCAAGATCAGCAGGTATGAATATATAACGTTTCAGATTAGCAACCGCGGCCTGAGCAGCTACGGAATTAGCCAGATTTCCCGTTGAGGCGCAAGCCACAGTATCAAAACCGAATTCTTTGGCTTTTGACAAAGCCACTGCTACCACCCTATCTTTGAATGAAAGTGTAGGATGATTTGTAGAGTCATCCTTTATATAGAGCTCCTTTACCTTTAACACCTTTTCAAGATTCTTCGCCCTAATTAAAGGAGTGAAGCCGGATTGCAAGCCATCCGTTGGTTCGCTGTCTATCGGCAAAAGCTCACGGTATCGCCAAAGGTTTGTCGGTCTGGATTCAATGGCATCTCTTGTCAGCTTTTTCCTTATCTTTTCATAGTCATAATCTACCTCAAGCGGCCCGAAACAATATTCGCACACATAGAGTGGATCTTTCGGATAAAGCCTTGCGCATTCCCTGCATTTTAATCCCTTTACATAGCTCATGTCATCACCTCATACTTTTTTAATAATCAATTTCCAATACTCATCAATCTTTTCTACTTTAAGGATCTGATGTCCTTCTTCTTTAACGCTTGCTGTCACATTGATAATGGGTTCGCCATCATCCAATTCAACCTCTAATACCTCGCCCGCATCCATTGCTTCCAGCTTAAGCTTTGTCTTAACAAAATTAAGCGGGCATGGCACACCTTTTAAATTAAGATATTGATTGATGTTTATTCCACTCATAGAATTTCTTCCTTTATTTTTTCTAAATCCTGACGCTCTAAAGCTTCTCCAAACCTCTCTCCTTTTTCTGCAATTCTTTTATAACAGCGGATAGTATTTTTTATGATCTTTGGGATTTGACCTTCTTTAACAAAGTTAGCGATCTTCACCCCAAATTTTGGGAAACGACCTACTTTACCACCGACATAAACAGCAAAACCAACCCTCTTTACTCTCCATGCATTTGCCGGGCACACTCGTACGCAATCTCCCTCAAAAAAACAGTTTTCCTTCCTATACATAGGGTGTTTGTTTTCGTCCATAATAATTGCCGGTTCTCTCTTCCCGCGCGAACATACCTTTTCACAAACCTTAGCGCACAGGGTACATCCTATACATTTACTTAAATCTAACTCTGGCTCTCCCTGCGCTTGAAAGCCCAAATCATTTTCCTGGGGCTTAGCGCATGAATTAAGGCACCCCGTAATTGCAACCTTAAATTTCTTTGGCACTTCTTTTCCGAATGCTACACTATCAAGTTTCTTGGCAAGCCGCTCTGTATCAACAAACCCAAAGCGGCACACACTCATCCCCGGACAAGCAATAAGGTTTCGTGAGCGAGGGCCGCAGGCTCCTTTTAAGATATTAAGTTTTTTTAATTCCTTCAGTAATTTTGGAATATTCTTGATGTGAATCCATGGAATTTCAATCCCCTGCCGTGTAGAAACATGCACATAATCCCGACCGTATTTTTTGGCAATTATGGAATATTTTTTCAGCATATCCGCCTTCAGGTGCCCTCCGGGAATGCGTGTACGCAAGATAAAATAATCCTTTTGTTTTTGTTTTATGATACCGCCTGTTCTTAATTCTAATAACTTGCTATCATTATATATTTTCTTTTTCATGATACCCTCTCAAGCCTCAAAATACCGCTCCATTGAAAAATACCTCTCCCCTGTATCAGGTAAAATTACTACCAGCCTTTTCCCTTTGCCCAAATCCTTCGCTACTTTTATCGCCACGTACACTGCGGCACCGGCTGATATACCAACAAACAGCCCTTCTTCCTTAGCCAATCTTCTTGATGTCCTAAATGCCTCATTATCACCGACCTGTATTATTTCATCAATAATCTCCTGATTTAAGATATCAGGCACAAAGCCTGCGCCTATACCCTGAATTTTGTGAGGACCAGGCGCTTTCCCTGATAATACCGCACTTGTAGTTGGCTCAACCGCCACTATCTTTATATTCTTGTTGTGCCTTTTTAACACCTCGCCCACACCTGTGATAGTGCCTCCGGTTCCCACTCCGGCTACAAAGGCATCTATGTTACCATCAGTGGCCTTTAAAATTTCCTTTGCAGTTGTCTTTCTATGAATCTCGGGATTAGCTTTGTTTTTGAACTGTTGAGGCATAAAGCTATTAGGGGTTTTCTTTAGAAGCTGCTCCGCTTTTTTAATCGCGCCTAACATACCTTCCTGTCCCGGCGTAAGAACTACTTCCGCACCATATGACTTTAGTATATAGATTCTCTCTAAGCTCATGGTCTCAGGCATTGTAAGAATACACTTATAGCCCCTAACAGCACAAATCATCGCTAAGCCAATACCTGTATTACCGCTTGTCGGCTCAATAATAGTCGCACCTTTGGATATTAATCCATTCTTTTCAGCATCTTCAATCATAGAAAGGCATATTCTGTCTTTAACACTTCCCCCCGGATTAAACGATTCAAGCTTTGCCAGAATTTCAGCCGTATCCGGACCGGCTATCTTGTTCAGTTTTACCATAGGTGTATTTCCGATTAACTCCAAAACATTATGCGCTAATTTCATATTTCCCTCTCCACCGCCCATATAATAAACGAACTCTAAGAGATCGTCAGCTTCTAGCAACGTATCGCCATACTTATTTTTCTCGACTATCTTCTCATTCAGCTCCACTGTAACAACTTCGGGTCTGATTTTCTTAACATCTAAAAGTCCCGAGATACTCATGTTGTCTTCGATTTCCTCTTTTTTCCCATTTAAATAAATTGCTACCGGCATAATATTTACCTCCTCATATTCTTAAACACTTTATCAACCGCTTTTAATGTGTTTTCTATATCTTCTTCTGTATGCGCTACGGATAAAAAGTTCGACTCAAACCCCGAAGGAGAAAAATAGACTCCTTCTTTAAGCAATCCATGATACAGTTTCTTGAATAAATCCGAAGCTAAACTAAACATAGAGGCTATATGTTCAATCTTGACTTTCACACTGTATTTTTGAGTGCTTGAATATATTCTACGGCACAACTTTTGCGTATTCCTTTCCAATGTATTATAAGGATCAGCCTCTTTCAGAGTCTTTAACGTAGTTATTCCTGCTGTAACAGCTATTGGGTTGCCTGATAATGTGCCTGCCTGATATACATCTCCTAATGGAGCCAGGCACTGCATAATTTCTTTTTTACCTCCAAAAGCGCCTATGGGAAGGCCCCCTCCTATGATTTTACCTAAACATGTCAAATCAGGCCTTACCTTGAAATAGCTTTGCGCTCCTCCGTAAGATAATCTAAATCCTGTAATAACTTCATCGAAGATCAATACAATATTATATTTATCCGCTACTCTCCTTAGGCCCTCAAGAAACCCCTCTCTTGGCAATATGACTCCGTAATTAGCCTCCACAGGTTCAACTATTATTGCCGCTAAATCTTTCTGATACTTTTTAACAGTAGTTTCCAGCTTATTAATATCATTGAAAGGCAACACGATTGTATGTTTGGTAAAGTCTTTTGGCACGCCTCCGCTATCAGGTATTCCAAGCGTAGCCTGACCAGAGCCCCCCTTCACTAATAGATAATCCGCATGGCCATGGTATGAACCTTCGAATTTTATTATCTTATTTTTTCCTGTATAGGCCCTCGCAAGTCTTATTGCGCTCATTACCGCTTCTGTTCCGGAACTGGTTAATCTCACCTGTTCAATGGATGGTACGGCCTCTACAATTAATTTGGCCAATTCTGTCTCCAGCGTTGTAACTGTACCAAAGCTTGTGCCTCTTCTTATAGCCTTTTCCAAAGAATCGACAACCTTAGGATGCGTATGCCCAAAAATTAAAGCTCCCCAGGAAAGACAATAATCGATAAATTCGCCGCCGCATTCACCATAGAATTTTGAACCAAAGGCTCTCTTGACGAATACCGGATATCCGCCTACTGCTTTGAATGAACGGACAGGACTATTCACACCACCCGGGATGTATCTTTTAGCTTCTTCAAATAAATCTTTTGCGATATTCAGCACAGCCATTTTCCAACCTCTTTTCCAAAATAACTGATAATAAAATCAGCTCCTGCTCTTTTTATTGAAGTGAGAACTTCGAGCGCCAAGTCTCTTTCCCTGGCTTTATCGCCATTCGAAGCTTTTTTAATCATACTGTATTCCCCGCTTACGTTATATGCGGCGATAGGAATATTAAATTTCTCTTTCGCCCTGTGTATAATATCCAGATACGCTAAGGCCGGTTTAACCATAACAATATCTGCGCCTTCATCGATATCCTGTTTTATCTCCCTCAATGCTTCCTCCGCGTTCCTAAAGTCCATTTGGTAGCTCTTTCTGTCTCCAAATTGGGGAGCAGAATCTAAGGCTTCTCTAAACGGCCCGTAAAAGTTAGAAGCATATTTCGCGGAATAGGCAAGTATGCCAACATCCTCAAAACCTCTCTTATCTAATGCCTTTCTTATAGCCTTTACCTGACCATCCATCATCGCGGAAGGGGCCACAAAATCCGCACCCGCCTCAGCATGAGATAAAGCTATTTTTGCTAATATCTTAAGAGTTTCGTCATTATCGATTCTCTTTCCTCTGACTATTCCGCAGTGACCGTGTGACGTATATCCGCAGAGGCAAATATCTGTCATGATAATCAGGTCTTTATATTTCTTCTTTATTGCCTTTATCGCTTTTTGGACAGTTCCATTCTTATTGTAAGATTGTGAGCCTACTCTGTCCTTTGTTTTAGTGACCCCAAATAAGAGTACGGCTTTTATGCCGTAGGCCTCTTTCAGGTCTTTAAGCATATTGTCTATCGATAAATGATAAACACCCGGCATAGCCTTTATTTCTCTTTTTACACTTCTTCCTTCAATAACAAAATAAGGCAAAATAATCTGTTTCGGATGAAGCTGGGTCTCGCTAATCCAATTTCTGATAAAAGCTTTTTCTCTCAACCTTCTTAACCTAACAGCTTGCATTTTTCCGCCTCCGCTAAGGTTACATCACCGATACAGCTAATTTTTGTCCCTTTAGGCACCTTCCCATATCTTTTCTTGAAATTTCTCACTGTTGAAGGGCTGGTGAACATAATTTCATCAAAGAAAGTTAACTCCAGATCCGGCAAATCTCTCGGCATCACATTTCTATAGGCATAGCTTGAAGTCACGACTGCTCCGAGACGCTTTAATCCGTTTTTCAATCCTTTATCGGATAAATCAGACCGCGGCATAAATATTCTCTTACCGTTAATGTTTTCTTTTTTGAATCTTTTAAGCAACCCCCTTGATGATTCCTCCCGTGGTACCAGGTCTGCATGTATACCAAAATCCAACAGTCTATTTTTTGTAGAATTCCCAACCGCAGCGATTTCAATATGCGTTAGTGCTCTCGCGTCATTACCGATAGCATTTAATCTCTTGAAAAAATACTCAACGCCATAGCGGCTGGCAAAAACTATCCAATCGAAATTTCTTATTCTTCTTAAATAATCATCGAATTCAATATAATTTTCCAGAGGACATATCTCTATTAAAGGCAAATGAAAGTACGTTCTTTTTATGAAAAATCTTTCTTCTGACAATCCTGTAAATAAAACTTTTTTATTCTGCCTTAACCAATTAAAATTCTTTTCCAACCTCGCTACCTTTCCAATAATTACTATAGCCGGTGGTTTTAATCTTCCATTCTTTGCCTTTACAGCAATATCCTTCAATGTGCCTCTCAAAACCTGTTGGTTTATGAGGCTGGCATTCTGGACGA
>CAZFPS010000059.1:6885-11249 GCA_964520705.1 uncultured Planctomycetia bacterium
GGCTAAATTCTCTACCGCCATATATAAAACTGCTGTTCCGCTTTTTGCTATCAAGTCCCAATCAATGAGGCTTTTGTCCTTGTTCGGATCCTCATGCCCGGTAACAAAAATACAATCTGCGGCATATCTTCTATCTGTCAGAGGTATACCGGTTAAACAAGACGCGGCGCTGGCCGCGGTAACTCCGGGAACAATCTCAAATTCTATTCTTGCCTTAGCCAAAGACTCTAATTCTTGTGAACATCTGCTAAAAATAGAGGGGTCGCCATTTTTAAGCCTGATTATTTTTTTGCCCTTCTTGGCTTTTTCGATTACCAAATCAGTTATTTTCTCTTGATGAATCGAAAATCCATTTGAATATCTACCTTTCTTGGCTAACCTATCGCAGCATACAAGCTCCGCTCCTTCTTTTGTATATTCCAGAAGCTGCCTATCTACAAGATAATCGTAAATAACAACATCCGCTGCCTTAAGAATATTTAATCCTCTCACAGTTATTAAATCAGGCTTTCCGGGCCCTGCGCCGACTAAATAAACCTTTCCGCTCATATCGATACCTTCTCCCTTGAATCTAAAATCGATAACACCTCAATCAAATTCGTATCTTCTTTTCGTGCAACTATCGCTAAAGCACCCTGCATGGGATGAGGCTCTATTATTTCAAAAGGAATTATTTGGGTTATTCTGTCTTCTAGATCAAGACGCAACAAAGCGCACCCTGCTGTTACAATCCCATCCAGATTATTGTTATCCAATTTTGCTAAACGTTTTTCGATATTTCCCCGTATATCAACAACGTTAAAATCCGGTCTGAATCTCTTCAGTCCCTCTTTTCTTCGTCTACTTGATGTCCCAATCGTAGCTCCTAGAGAGAGCTCATCAAGTTTCAGGCCTTCTTTTGAAACCAGCACATCATGAGAATTAAGGCCTTTTGTTATAGCCACAGTTGTTAAGTCCGCTTTCAAGCTATCCGGCAGATCTTTGGCGCTATGTACTGCAAAATCGATTTCTCCTCTTAATAGCGCATTATCAATCTCTTTTGTAAAAAAGTCGGAACCTTCTATATCCGAGATAGGAGTATTTTTATCCCTGTCGCCATAGGTATCTATGGATACGATTTGCGTCTTAATAGCAGGATAAAATTCTCTCAATGTGTTTAAAACTTCCTCTACCTGCTTTAACGCAAGAGGGCTGCTTCTTGTCCCAATCTTGTAAACCTTTCCCATTGGTTCTCCGCCTCTCTATCTATGATATCTTTAAGTCTTATTGCTTCCCGAGCCTTTTTCTCTTTATTCTTCTCAATAACCGTGACTAAATCTTCTAAGCAAAACAAATCGACATTTCCCGCCTCGCCCACTATTGGGTCCACATCCCTTGGAAGGGCAAGATCAATTATTAGAATCTTGCGGTTCGGGCTTTCACTTAGAGTCTCTTTCCTAACAACAAAGTGGGGACTCGCAGTCGCGCTTATAACTACATCTGCTTTTGCAAAATATCGTTTTATATCGTTAAACCTGACTACTTTTGCGTTGATTTGATTTGCTAAATGTCTTGCCTTATTAAATGTCCTATTAGAGATGAAAACAACATTAGGCTTTTCTTTTTCTAAATACTTCAACACGAGCTCCGTTACTTTGCCTACTCCGATTATCAATAGATTTTTACCCGTAAGGTCGCCTATCTTCTCTTTTATAAAATCAATGGCTACACTTCCAACTGATACCTTGCCTTCAGATATCCTGTTAGACTGGTGTATTCTTTTTGCGAAAAAAAGTACAGAATAAAATATATTAAATAAAAACTCATCTATATAGCTTGACCTTTCGGATAAAGATATGGCAAATTTTACCTGGCCTAAGATTTGGGTTTCGCCGAGAATCAATGAATCTAAACCACAAGCCACTGAAAACAAATGTTCGAGTGCTTCCCTATCCTCATATTCATAAAGGTAAGAGGAGAATTTATGTTTATCAATCTCGTGATATCGGGAAATAAAATCTTCTATCTCTTTTATGCCTGCTTTCGATTCCTGGACACTTGCATATATTTCCACTCTGTTGCAAGTAGAAAGGATAACCGCACCTTCCAAAATGCCCCTTTCTTTTAAGAATAAAAGGGCATTTTTTATCCTGTTCTTACGAAAGAGAATGCTTTCTCTCAATCCAATTGGGCTATATTTATGATTTGTCCCGACTACTATAAAATTCATTTTATTATCACTTCCTCTTCGTCAATCCTTCCTTCCACGATCTTAAACGCTCTTATACTCGGATTGTCCTTATCCTTTATAGATACAATTACATAAGAAACTTCCGGATAATAGGCTAACTCCACATCGTGCGCCGAAGAGTAGGCGTCTGTCTCTAAATGTGAATGATATATCCCAACCATTTCTAATCCCAAACTTCTTATCTCCTTCATTACCTTTAGCTGCTGTTTTGGTTCCATAAAAAATGTTTTTGCACTATTATCTGTATTAATCATCTCGTAGATCTTTTCTACTCTTTGATTCCTGCCAGCCAATATCCCGCAAGCTTCATTGGGCTCTTCTTTTTTTGAGTGTTCCACTAACCTTTCTTTTTGGTTTTCATTTAAATAAAGCATCTTTACCTCCTGCTAATAGATAAGAAATTAAAGTCGCTATAATTGGTGTTACAATCCAAGTTATATATGTCTTCTTTGTAACAGGATTACTAAGCATCAGCTTATGCCCATTCTTAAGCCCACTTATAGCAAAGAGTGACGCTACCTTAATCATTACAAAGGATTGGGGAATACCTAACAAAGAAGCAGTTATCATTAATGTACCGGTTACAATACATATAATGGTTGCTGTCAGAAGCCCTAACGGCACGATCTTTTCGCTTGCTGTTTCTAACGACCCTCCGAACGCAAGGCTTCCTAACCCAAAAATAGGGGCAACAACTGCCAGCCCTAACGTTTTACCTATTAATCCAGCTCCTGCCAACGGCCCTACGGCGTTAGCCACATTATTGGTACCCACAGAAAATGCGTTGTAACAACTCGCAGCAATTACAAATATCTTCAATCTTTCTTTATGGTTCACCAGTTTCTCGTAAATCCAAAAGTTTCCTTTATGCGGAGGATATATCAGTTTTCCCAATAAATAAGTGAAGATATACCCTAAAACAGGCAAAAGAATCCAGAGGGGGATTAAATATAGAAAGGTTTTAGAATATACCTGATTAAAATATAAACCCACCCCCACTATCGAACCAACGGTCACTAAGCTCGTCGATTGCGGCACATGCAGTAAATTCGCTATAAACAAGCTCAAACCAGCAGAAAAAACAATAATTATTACATTCTCTATGGTAAAAAGCTCGGGAGGTATTATTTTATTACCCAGAGTTTTAGCAACCGGCTGGCCTACCAATACCGCTCCTAGTAAAACAAACAAGATAAAAAGAAACTGCGCTTTTTTCCTGCTTAGGATTCTGCCGCCATGTGCCGCCGCGAAAGAAGCGGCAAAATTGCCTCCGCCCATATTAAGGGCAAACAGAACTACCAAAACTATCAGAATCCCTAATTTAAACAATTGCTACTCCTTTATATACCGTCACCATTAACGTTCGCCTTCAGCGGTCTTGTATGAATACCGCATTCCCCGCCGCATTTACTGGTTCCAATCCACCGGCCAGCACGTTCGTTTTCATCTGTAGTAATATTGGTGCATGGCCAGCATCCCAAGGAACGGTATCCCTCAGCATAAAGCGGGTTGACTTTTACACCGTAAAGCGCGAGATACTGCCAAACCTCTCTTTCTTTCCAGATAAGAATAGGATTTAACTTTACAAGGTCCCTATCGCGTTCCTCTACCTCTTTAAAGTCAGTCCGCGTCCTTCCTTCTGTGCAGCGAAGCCCTGTAACCCAGCAGGCAACTTTCATATCTTCAATAGCCTTGCGCGTCGGCTGCACCTTCAATATATCGCAGCATTGGTCAGGGTCTGTTTCGTAAAGTTTTTCCGGTATCGGCTCATCGTTTTTGTAAACCTCAAGCTCAGGATATTGAGCTACCGTTTCGTGCATAAACTGTACCGTATCTTTTGGTTTAAAGCGTGTAGTAACAATGAAGCCGCGGATCCTCGGGCTCACTCTCTTGGCTAAATCCCAGACACAAACTGAGTCTTTGCCCAAGCTGTTAGCTACTACAAGGCCGTCGCCATATTTCTCGTGTGCTTCTTTTATAAGCGCAAGGGCCCTTTCTACTTTTTCTTTAAAATTTAAATTTTTGACAAGCTCTTTTACACCATCCTGATTCTCTAACAAACTCATATCTTCTCCTCCTTTTACATATCAATAGCGCTTATATACCATATGCTAATACTATTTACATATCAAGG
>CAZFPS010000060.1:0-10619 GCA_964520705.1 uncultured Planctomycetia bacterium
ACATAATAGACAACTTCAAATACCAGGCTAAAATCTCCATAGGAAAAAAAGTGCGCACGGTCAAAAGCTGTATCCTTAACACCCTTGATAATTTTTTCAATTATCCCGGGCATGACTTTTAACTGCTCAAGAGAAGTCTGATACGTAACACCAAGCTTAAAAACAACCCTTCTTTTGTCCATCCTTTTATAGTTGCGCACCCGGGAGCTGGTAAGGTCGGTATTAGAAAGAATCACTTGCTCTCCGCCAAGGCTGCGGATTCGCGTAGTCTTAATTCCAACATGCTCAATCGTGCCTAAATATTCGTCTAATATGATAAAATCTCCAATTTCAAATGGACGGTCAAATAATATAGAAAAATAACTAAATAAGTCTCCCAATACTGCCTGAGCTGCTAAAGCTATAGCTATGCCTCCAACGCCTAAGCCAGCAATAATAGCTGATATTTTGAATCCCAGGTTGTCTAAGAACAGGATAATTGCCAAAGCCCATACAACAATCCTAAGCACTGCTAAAATTCCCGCTAGACTGCGATCCTCCGTTACATCTTTACCTCTCTTTTTAAAATAAAGATTAAATCCGTAACCCATAAGAGATAAGGCTAAGCGCGCTGCAAATACCATAAGAATTACCATCCCTATAATATCAATGGCCTTCTTTAAGAGAGGATGTAAACTCAAGGTATTTACACTCAAATAGAAAGCGCCAAAATAGGTTAAAGGCAGAATCAGTCTTTGAATAATCCTGATAAGAAAATCATCAATGGTGGTAGTAGTCTTTTCTGCCCATTTTTTTAAGCGCCTGAGAATAAAATGCCGAAAAATCTTAATTATGCAAAAAGCCGCTAAAAATAGGCCAACAAATATCAAATAATCAGTAATGCGGTTTCCTAAATAGACCCGTTCTATAATACCCTGAAACATCTTCTATCCTCCTATTTTTGCCTTTTTTAAAAAGACTGGCGGAGAAGGTGGGAGCCTATTAAACACATTTCCCTGACTCTCCGTCAATAAATATATTACAATACAGCTCTTCTATTGTCAAGAATTACAGATTATAACTTTTCCATAAGTGCTGGGTCAAATTCAAATCTATAACTTATGTCTCATTAATACGACATAAGTTATGTGCTCACTCACATTACACAGACTTTTTTCTTTTTACATCTCTCTAAATTTTTCTTCCAAGAATTGGTCTTTTTAGATAATTTTTTACTTTTATTTCTTTTCATCTGTTACTCCTCATCCTCAGTATAACTTTCAACCGTAATCACGCCTTCTTTTTTATCGATAATTTTCTGAAGGTACTGTTTTACTAAAATTTTTATATAGGCGCGGCTCTGTGGAATAACTAACGCAAATCCAATACCATCCGTAAGCAGCCCAGGGGTTATCAAAAGAACCGCCCCGATTAAAATCAACATTCCATCCAAAAGCTGACTGGCCGGCATCTTGCCTTCCTGCAGGTCGTTTTGCACACTATACAAAACCCTCAAGCCCTCTATCCTGGCCAGAAAGGCACCGAATATTCCGGTGAATATAACGATCATCACTGTGCTAAACGCACCCAGATACTGACCCACTCTAATCAGAAAATAGAGCTCAGCTATAGGAACGACTGTAAACAATATAACTAAATAGAAGAACATAATTTACCGCTACTCCTCTTCTTTGACTTTGCACCTCAGGGCCTTTATTCTACCCCGTCTTTTCTTGGATTCAAGGATTTTCTCCTTTATGGCGTTAGGAAATTTTACCGGGATTCTCTTCTTCCTCTTTTTGAATAATCTTGATATTTTTACTTTTAGGCGCTCCAGAGCTTTATCTTTATTTTGTGCCTGCGAACGCTGCTCAGTAGCCACAGCCGAAAGTCCTGTGGGCGAATGTATAATCTTGACCCCAGTGAACCTTTTGTTCTTATGCTGGCCTCCGGGACCACTGCTTTTAAAAAACTTTATTTTTATTTCTTTGCGATGGATTTCCATTTTTATTAACTTTTTACTTCCTTTAATTTTCGCAATTTTTTACAAGATTTTCAACATATTTAGCGATTGATAGGGCTGAGGTCAGGCCTGGTGACTCAATACCAATAAGATTAATAAATCCCGCAAATCCATTTGCACTCTCTTCGCTTATGATAAAATCCCTAAAGCCATCCTTCGGCCCCTGCAGCTTAGGCCTGATTCCAGACATATCTGGAAATATATCACCTTGTTTTATAAAAGGAGCAAATTTATTTATGGATTCTAGAAACTGACCCTGTTTATTGTTATCAACCTCATAGTCCTCTATCTTGTCTTTTAAATACTCCGCATCCGGACCAAGTTTAATCTGTCCGGAAATATCAGGCGTAAGATGGATTCCCAGTCCTCCATCACTCTGTTCAGGCACTGGATAAACTAATTGGTTTGTCATCCTGCTCTTCTCGGGAGATAATCTAAAATACTGGCCTTTACAAAACTTTAAATCATAACTTAGTTTCTTTGTATCCATACCTAGCAATTCGGCTACGGAATCAGAATACAACCCGGCTGAATTTATAACCACAGAACTCTCAAAACTAAATATGTCCTTAGAGCTATCCTCTATATCAATTTTATATAAACCATTATTTTTCTGGATGGATTTTATCCTGGATTCATAAACCACTCCTGCTCCAGATGATTTTGCTTTAGAGCACAAATAAGACATCAAGCTGTGTGAATCGATTATCCCTGTTTCGGGAGAAAACAGCGCGCACTGCGCATCGATATTAGGCTCCAGCTCTTTTGTCTTTTTGGAATCGATGATTTCTAGACCAGTTACACCGTTAGCGCTAGCCAGCTGATATAATTTTTCAATCTGCTTGACCTCTTTTTCGTTGGTTGCTACAATCAACTTTCCTAATTTCTTAAAAGGCAAATTATTTTTCTGGCAGACTTCATAGAGCATACGGTTGCCTTCAACACAGGTCTTTGCTTTCAAACTATCCGTTGGATAATAAATGCCTGCGTGGATCACCTCGCTGTTTCTAGAACTGATGCCTTGGCCAAAAGAACTCTCTTTTTCAATTACAAAAATATCCTTACCGCTGCCGGATAATCTCTCTGCTACAGCCAGACCAACCACGCCTGCGCCAATTATAGTTATATCAACTTTCTCCATTATATATTACAATCCTTTTAAAAGAATTAAGAAGTCCTTAGGTTCTATAAAATCTAATTCAACTACCTTCCAGCCGTTATCTTCTTTTTGAAAGCTTACTTTAAGTTCTACTCTATCGGTATCAAGAAGAAATTGAATTTTATTTGTCGGCTGTCTCCTGCCTTGTCCGGATGCGATTATATGGGCTGTGGCCTTAGAATCACCTTTTATTTCAATCTTTAAATCTTCGATTACTATTAACAGATTATCATATTCTTTGAATACGTTATTTACTATAAAAAACATAGCGGCCTTGTTATTGCCGTGCTTATCATCATAATCTAAAGAGACAAAAGATATACACTTTAAGGCACTCTCTTTTTCTGTGGCTTCCTTTGCGGCATATATAACTCTTCTTATCTTTTCTACATCAGATTCAAATAGGGAGCGGACTTTTACAAAAAAGAACACCAGGACAATTGCTGCTATTACCAGAATTATCTTCTTATTCATGTTTTAATTTATTTCCCTTGGCCATAGGGACAAAACGCACAGGCAAAGCCGCTTTTTTAGTGAATCCCTGTTTTATCTTTGTAATTAAATACAATTCCTGAGGTAAAGAATAAAACCTGCCTGCCTTGAAAATCCCAAATTAATATGTTAAGCTTTTATTAGAAGCGTTAAGCGTTTACCCATTTACGCAAGAGCGAGGTTTTAAGCGGCCTCGCTCGTTTCTTATATGTATATATTTCAAGCAGTTATAATATTATCTAGCTCTACCCGAAGCCTCAGTAATACCCCTAATTCTGCCAATATCTAACGAATCTATATTTCCAGGAGTGACACGCCATCTCCAGTTTTCCTTACTTGTTGAAGGGGTATTCATGCGGCCTTCTACTCCAAGGCCAATAAGATCCTGGAATGGTATAATCGCAATATCAGATACAGAGTTCATCGCCATCTCAACCAACAGCCAGCTGATCTCCTCTTTGGAGACCTCTCTTTCAAAATATCCAAACAGGTTATTCTTTTCCTCTTCACTGGCATCGAATTCAAACCAACCTCTGGCAGTATTATTATCATGTGTGCCTGTATAGATAATAGAGTGTTTAGTTAAGTTTTCTGGGATATAGGGATTTTGAGATATATCGCCACCAAAAGCAAACAACAGAACTTTCATACCCATTAAATTATGGCGCGCTATCGCTTGCCTTACATCATCAGTAATTATTCCCAGGTCTTCAGCAATGACCGGTAACTTAGAAAAATTATTATTAAGCGCCTTAAAGAAATCATCTGTGGGCACAGGCACCCACTCTCCTTTCATGGCTGTCTTTTCTCCTACTGGGATTTCCCAATAAGCAACTAGGCCCCGGAAGTGGTCTATCCTAGTCAAATCAAAGAGAGCAAAATTATGCTTCAACCTCTTGACCCACCAATCGTATCTTGTTTCTTTCAAAACCTCCCAGTTATAGACCGGATTGCCCCAAAGCTGACCTGTTTCGCTAAAGTAGTCCGGCGGTACACCCGATAGAGCTAGCATCTTACCACTATGTTTATCTAATTTAAATATGTGCGGATTGACCCAACAATCCACACCGTCATGCTCGACATAAATTGGCATATCTCCGATTAGCTGAATGTTTTTGGAATTACAATAAGCCTTAAAATAAATCCACTGCCGCAAAAAAATAAACTGCAGGAATCTTTCAAAATCAATGCGCTCAGATAATTTATCTTTTATTTTTTTTATTGCCTTTGGATTTCTCTCTCGAACATCCTGCGGCCAATCAATCCAAAGGGCATTCTTAAAGTGCTGTTTGCAAGCAACAAAATTTACAAAGTCATCCAGCCAATATCCATTTTCCTGACAGAATTTATCGTATTCACTCTTATCTTTTATCTGTTTAAAACGCTGATAAGCCTTATGGAGTATTTCTTTCTTATATGTTGTAACTTGCTCAAAATCAACTCTATAATCAGAAAATTCTGGAGGATGATCTATATCGGATTTACCAAGCAATCCATCTTCGCAGAGCCGATCTAAACTAATTAATAACGGATTGTTCGCAAACGCGGAAATACTATGGTACGGAGAATTATCGTAAACAGTATCCGTAGGGCTTAGAGGGAGTATCTGCCAGAGACTCTGTTTTGTCCGCGTAAGGAAATCAGCGAATTTATACGCCTCTGTTCCTAAATCACCGATACCGTATCGAGAAGGAAGCGAACTAATATGTAACAGAATGCCGCTTTTCCTGGACATGATTAATTTTTATGAAATGATTTTACTGTTGGATTGAGTCTTTTCCTAAATAGCTACCTTTGCTGGCATAATACTCGATAACTCCTGTGTTAGGGTCGTAAATAGAAAAACCCCAGCGGTTTTGTCTTATTATCTCTTCATTACTCTTGATTATGGGAGCTTCCTCTTTTTTTGCTATAACTAAAGCCTCTACTTCTAGCTCTTCGGATACAACTTCCATCTTTTCTTCCTCTACAACAGCAGTCACCTCTTCTTCAACAACAACGGCTATTCCTTCTGGGGCAGAGACACTCTCTTCAACTAATGCTTCATCTTTTGGCTGGTTATTCATTGACGCGTTTTGCATAATATCGCACCCACTAACCGCAAAAACAACTAAAAGCAAGAACAATAACTTTTTCATGCTACCTCCATAATGTAGAAATATCTCCTGTTTATATCTATTACTCAGTTACGTAAGTGGAATAGTCGAACTACATTAGTCCAGCATCCACCATTTATTTCATTGGTGTGGTAGTGCCAAATTACATTAATTTGGCACTACCACCAACTTTTCATTAATTCATTGTACGGTTAGGCGCTGGACTACATTAGTCCAGCATCCACCATTTATTTCATTAATGAAATAAATGGTGGAGGTGGTGGGATTCGAACCCACGTCCTCTAAGAACCCCATAAGCAGCTACTACATGTTTAGCCTATTGTTTAAATTCGCCTAATTTTACTCCAATAGACAGGATTAAAAATAGACTATCCTTTTTAAGTTTCGCTTCAAAGACAAAGGCGATCTTGGAAGCTATCCTGATAAAAGCACCATTTACCCCTCAGGCAAGGCAAACAGCGGCTTCAGCCTTATTGGAGGCTGAAGACTGGTGCTCCGGCAACTGAAGGCATGAAAGCCATGCTTGGAGTTAACGGAACTTGCGCTAAACGATTAACGTTTGCGTTTATTTTGTGCAAGGTGTTTAAAGAGGCCTCCTTGCACCTCTACATGCTCTGCTTACACAATTGCTTGGAGTCGAAACCTTTCACCCCCTAATAAATCTCAAAGAACCAAAAAAATCTAACGTATTTTGCGAATTGTGCGCCCTAACGAACGCTTAAGTTCGCGTTCTTTTATATTCCGGCGTTTATCATAGAGCTTCTTGCCCTTAGCCAAAGCTAGTTCCACTTTGGCCAGCCCGCGCCTGGTAAAATACATCTTTGTAGCGATCAAGCTGAATCCGCGCTGAGTTACTTTGCCGGTTAATTTATCAATCTCTCTTTTATGTAAAAGTAATCTGCGCGGCCTCGTCGGCTCTAATTTATCAAAGCCGTCCTTTTTATCATAGCTTGCTATGTGACAATTATGTAAAGTTATGTTCCCTGAATCCAAACGAGCGTAGCTCTCATTTAAACTCGCCTGCTTTTCTCTCAGAGACTTTACTTCGCTACCCCTTAACTCAATACCAGCTTCTATGGTCTCTAATATATGATAATCCCTGTAAGCCTTGCTGTTTGTAGTAATCATATTATCAGCCATAAACTTATCTATAAATAAAACCCTTAAAAGCACTAAATAAAACCAGAAATACAGGAATGGTAAATAAGCATACTAAGTGTGTCCAGAATATCCCTAAGCTTACAATATTATCCTTCTTGTTGTAGTAACGCAAAATCATACTCAGAGATACCGCTGAAGGCGCTACCCCTTGCAACAATAATAATAAAGCTATCTCATAAGATGGTTTTATCAAGAATATCAATCCTAAAAACAAAAGCGGTATAAATACCAATTTAGCCAAGACGACTTGGGAGATGTTCCTGAAATTATTCTTTCCAGATTTATCTATCAAAGCTAAATTAGCACCGACTGTCATTATGGCCAACGGTAGAGCACAATTACCAATTATATTAAAAGAACTGATCAAGAAATTAGGGATAACTCTATTCAAACCTACGGCAATCACCAATAAAGCACCTATAATAGCAATAACCGGAGGGCTAAATATGGAACTAAGCTTTAGCTTGCTATCTTTTTCTTGGGTCAAATAAAATATACCCAGCGACCACATAATGGTATTAAATCCCAGTAAGAATAAAAATATATAAATCAGCATCTGCTCTTTTCTTCCCGGTGGCAGCAACAAAACTACCAAGATCAAAGGCAAGTAGCCGCCATTCTGAAATGTGACAAGGCTGATAAATTCTCTCTTAAATTTATCTAAGGTCTTATCCATATTTACAAATAAATTTGCTGTTAAGAACCCTAATACGCTAACAAATAAACTAATCAAAGGAAATATCCACCACTTCGGATAAGCCTTAAAACTGAAATTATTTATTAATTTTACAAATACATAACAAGGGAAAAACAAATTAATGACCAATTTTGTCAGAAGCTTCAGATTATCCAAAGAAATAACTTTTTTCTTTGTTAAAAAGTATCCGATAAGCCCCAGAATAAATATCTGAAGCATGGCAAAAGCGGTAACTTTAAAAGTTGCCAAAATATTCATAGATCTCCTGTTGTATGTATCAATACGCTAAAAGAGAGGCACCAAGTCCTCTTCCTGTAAATTCCCATTATATAACTGATTTATGATTTGGGAAATGATTTTGTACCGTTAGTGTGTCCACAATTATAGCTCTTTTGGATAAGAATTTCAAATAATATACTAATATTATTATATAAGCTATGGATAAATAATTG
Organism: uncultured Planctomycetia bacterium; assembly: GCA_964520705.1. Lineage (GTDB taxonomy): Bacteria > Omnitrophota > Gorgyraeia > Velamenicoccales > JABMQK01 > CAZFPS01. Next base: position 8,081 of record CAZFPS010000060.1, read on the forward strand.
AAATGTAATTTCTTGGTCGTTGCAGCATAATTAGCATAAAATTACTCTTGTGAGTTATTTTGCCATTGCATTTAGCTGCAGAGGGGTTGGATTTTCTTGAATAATTGTGGGTAACCCGATTTTATTAAGTAGCTCAATAAAAGGATCGGGATTGAGTTCTTCCACATTAACCATAGTCTTTACATCCCAGACACCTTGGGCAATAAGCATGGCGGCGGCGGCCGGAGGAACACCAGCGGTATAACAGATAGCCTGCGACTCCACTTCTTTATAACTCTCGGCGTGATCACAAACATTATAAATAAAGATTTCTTTTTTCTTGCCGTCTTTCTCGCCCTTTACAAAGTCTCCAATGCAGGTCTTTCCTGTATAATTAGGCGCAAGTGATAAAGGATCAGGCAGCACCGCTTTTAATAACTTCAAAGGCACCACTTCCAAGCCTTCAGCAGTCTTCACTGGTTTTTCTGAAGTTAGCCCTAAATTAGTTAATACTGAAAAAACATTTATATAGTGGTCACCAAAACCCATCCAGAAGCGGATGCTGCTGGCATCGATATTCTTAGATAAGGAATGGAGTTCGTCGTGACCATTTAAATATATCGGCTGCTTACCCACGACCGGAAAATCATAGGTCATTTTTATTGAATGAACTTTTTCTCCCACCCACTTTCTATCTATCCATGTCCAGACTTTCTTGAATTCTCTAAAGTTTATCTCTGGATCAAAGTTTGTGGCAAAGTATTTACCGTGACTTCCGGCGTTGACGTCCATAATGTCGATAGTGTCAATCTTATCGAAGTGGTGCTTTACGGCAAGCGCAGCATAAGCATTAACTACTCCTGGATCAAATCCTGCCCCCAAAATAGCGGTAAGACCTTTTTCTTTGCAGCGATCTTTGCGCTTCCACTCATAATTACCATACCAAGGAGGATCTTCACAAACCTTATGAGGCTCTTCGTGTATAGCGGTATCTAGGTACGCTGCGCCCGCCTCTAAACAGGCTTCCAGTAGCGACATATTTACGTAAGCCTGTGCCAGGTTGAGTACAATTTGCGAGTTAGTCTCTTTTATAAGTTTGACTGTAGCCGGAATATCTAAAGCGTTAATTTGTCGAGCGTAAATTTTTTTATTGGAATCTTTGATATTATTTTTTTTCTTAATACTCTCTATAATCTTTTCACACTTACTCTGCGTTCTGGAGGCGACGCAGATATCTCCCAGCAAATCATTATTCTGCGCACACTTATGCGCAGTTACATGACCGACACCACCCGCACCCACGATTAATACATTCTTTTTCATATTAAATATCCTCCTTCGTGTTTTCGAATGTTTTGATTATGACAGACTGCTTACAAAATCTTTATAATTAAACTTACGCACTAAATCCATTCTGCCATTCAGCCTCTTTACAACAATAGAGGGCATCTTGAGGCCATTAAACCAATTCTTTTTAACCATCGTGTATCCGGCAGCATCAGAAAACCTAATAGTGCTGCCGACTTTTAATCGAAACTTAAATCTAAATGTACCAAACACGTCCCCGGCAAGGCACGAACGGCCAGCAACCATATATCGAAACCGACCACGTCTGCTGTCTTTTATCTTTGCACTCTGGCGATAAACCAATAAGTCCAGCATGTGTGCTTCGGTGGAAGCATCAACGATTGCAATATCCATCTTGTTATGCACAATATCTAAAACTCTTGTAACCAATTCTGCAGATTCGGTAATGACGGTCTCTCCGGGCTCCAGATAAACCTGCATATTAAATCGCTTACTAAATTCTTTTAATTTCTTACAAAATTTCTCTATCGGATATCCTTCTTGCGTAAAAAAAATTCCGCCACCCAAACTTACCCACTCTAATCGTTTAAGAATATCCTTATATTCTCGACAAATATAATCTAAGTTAGAAAAGAAATTCTGAAAATCATTATTTTCACAGTTAAAGTGGAACATGATGCCGCTTATTAAGGGTAGTGCTTTAAGAAGGGATTTTTTGTCCAGAACGCCCAGGCGGGAAAATCGGCGCGCAGGATCAGCTAGATCAAAGCGAGAATAGCTAACGCGCGGATTGATTCTCAGGCCAATTTTACAGTTACGGATATGAGAATAGAGCATTTCTAACTGGGGAAGCGAATTAAATATTATCTTATCGGCAAATCGACCCACTTGCCTGACTTCTTCTTTGGAATAGGCAACGCAATAGGCATGAACTTCTTTGCCAAACTTTTCATATCCTAAGCGAGCTTCGTAGACAGAACTAGATGTTGTTCCGTCTAAGTATTTTTTCATCAGGCCAAAAACGCTCCAAGTAGAAAAACACTTAAGCGCCAATACCGATTTTGCGCCACAGCAATCTCTGACGCGCTTAATCTTCTTCAGATTCTCAAGTAACCTTCTCTCGTCAATTAGATAGTATGGGGTCTCTAAAACCATATTGGGATTGAATTAATTTAAATAGGGTAATTACATTTATATTAAGGGTATAGTGTCATTTTAGCCACTAAATTTGTTGTTTTTATGTTTATAAAGC
>CAZFPS010000061.1:0-1369 GCA_964520705.1 uncultured Planctomycetia bacterium
AGAAAGAGCAGAGAAAAATATTACTTTAGAAACGATTACTATTCTATGCAAGTATTTTGAAATTAAGAAGCTAGAATTATGGTGATTAGGCAGTACTTTTGACTACTACAGAAATTGAGATTACGATAATATGAATTATCCGGAAGAATTAGAGTCTAAAAGCATCTATATTATCAGAGAAGCGTATGCGCAGTTTAGGGATATTGCTATGCTCTGGTCTATTGAAAGAAAGGAGAGCGTGGATCAAAATTTATCGGGCTGATATAGAGCTTAAATCCCGGTGATTTTTCTACAAGATAGAAACGCAGAATTCCTTTCATTTTTTTAAGTAGCCCAAGCTTAAATTCCACGCTCACCCAGTCACTCCACTCGTTTTCTTTTAATTCAATCTGGTCGCCCTGCATATCGATAAGTATATTGCTTTCTTTTAACTGGACTACGAATGGAATAGTTGTATTCTTGCTATTTGATGTTTTAGGTCTGATTAGCTCTAGGCGCATTACGGGCTTTTTGGTAATACTGAATACTTTACCGCCGATATCAGCATCTTTTCTTAAGGGCTCAGTTGTGTAAAATGTGAATGTTCCTTGCATGCCCAGGATATCCGGAACTCCCATTCCGGAGAGCATCCGGCCGTTGATCTCATCCGGAGGGAAAGTTACTGGGTATGTGAGGACTACTGTAGGGATATTTTTTTGAGAGGTATAATGCCAGAAAGATTTAGTTGTGCGCGTAGGAATGACTTTGGAGCCCTGGATATTTGTCTGCGCTATCTCTAGCATATAGTTTTCAGGATTTCTTTTGATAAAATCAAATAGTCTATGTTTGCCAGGATTTTGTCCTGTAGCAAATCCAGACCAGGCAATCGGAGACTGAGAGGGATTAGTAGTAGAAAGGTGCCTGTAATCTCCCTTTTGTCTTAGCTGAGCAAAATTTGGCATTTTATTCTCATTGATGAGATTTTCAATTATATTCGGACTTAAACCATCAAAACCTAAAATAATAACCCTTTTGTCAAAATCAGCCTTATCTTTATTCATAAATACTCCTATAATTATTATTGCCGCAATAGCTATTACTAGTATTAGTATACCAGTAATTTTCTTATTTTTCTTGAAAAATCTGATAATTCTTTTAAAAAAAAGTAGGAAGGCTGAAAAGAAAGATATTATGATGGCGATTATCAATTCTTCTCCAGTTGCAACCGTAAAGCCTGTGCCAGGATCAATATAGGCTGAAAACATGTGTATAATTTAACATAATAATGTTCATTTTGCAAATTTATATTAATAAAGAACTATTGAGAAAGTAGATATAATGTATTATAATACAATTTAATAACTGTAATTAATGGAACTAGGAGATTAGG
>CAZFPS010000061.1:1379-10612 GCA_964520705.1 uncultured Planctomycetia bacterium
AGATTAGGTTTTTCTTTATGAAAAAGTTTTCTGGGATTTTTATATCAATACTTTCTGTTTTAATTACATTATTAGTAATTGAAGGTGTTTTTAGGTTATTTGAAAAGAATGAAACATTAATATTTAGACTAATCGACTTTCCTGGGCGTACAGTTGGTCTCTATGAGTTTGATCAAGACTTAGGATGGAAAAACAGAGCTAATTTTAATGAATATTTCCGATGGCCGCATAGAACTACACTTGAAAAAATTAACGACGATGGATGGAGAGATAATACATATCATTATAGCAAGCCAAGCGATGTGTATCGTATTGCAATTATCGGATGTTCTTTAACTTATGGCTATGGAGTCAATATGGAGGAAGCATACCCCAAGGAACTGGAAAGGCTTTTAAATAAAAAGGTAAGCAAAAATATAGAAGTGCTAAATTTTGGAGTTAATGGATATGGCTTGTCTCAAATGTTAATTAATTATGACAAATTCGTCAGCAGATATAATCCTGATTTAGTTATTTTACAATACTATATGCCATCAGTGTATAGGTCAAATTATACAAAAATGTGGGCAACCCAGAAGCCAACATTCAAATTGAAAAATGGCGTTCTAAAGCTTAGAAATCATCCTGTTCCGAAAGATAAATTTAGACCTTTAGAAAAGTGGATGATTAAAAATAGCGTTTTTTATAAGTTCATAAAGGATAAGCTATTAAAGATTGAAGAATTGAGGAAATTAGAATTCAAATCTCAGGTATATAAAAATAAGGAACTACATAGGTTTAATTCTGAGATTTTAAAACACCTAAGAGGCAATATAGAGAAAAATAACTCACGATTAATTGTTTTTACTTTGGAACAAGGTTCTTGGTTTAAAAAAATCTGCTCAGAAGCTAAAGTCGAAGTGTTCAATATTTATGATTATGCTGATTTAAATGACTGGGAAAAGAGAGGGGCAATTAAAAATCCTCCTCCTGTGGGGCATTGGTCTCCTCTCGGAAATCAATATGTCGCAGAAGCAATTTACCAATATCTGCTTAAGGAAAATATTGGAGGAATATTTAATTAAATTTATAGTTCATGATGTATCTTAGTCATTTTATATCTTAATTTTCAATCTGAATCATGGAGGTACAATATGTTTTCTTCGTATTCGACCATGCTCACAACTTATATAGATCCGGGTGCCGGTAGCATGTTATTCCAGTTAATTATCGCATTTTTTGTGGGGATTGGATTCTTTTGCAAGGAGTCAATTAAAAAAGCGTTTAGGTTTATTGTTAGTAAATTTAAGCAAAGAAAAAAATGAATTCTTCTTCAAAAATGGATTATCAAGTTGATGGTGGTTCTTTTCGAGATCCGCTAGGTAGTATTTTTTATTATAAGGATAATGTGTATCGTGCCATTGATTCAGAAGGTTTTAAGCTTTTTAGGACCTTGGAGCAGAATGGGTTAATGGATGAGTTGACAAAAATAGGATATGTTGTTTCGACTGAAAGCATTCAAGAGAACAATTCAATCTTACATGAGCTAAGAGAAGTATATCAGACGCCTGACCGCTTTTTTTTAAAACATGCTAAAGTATCCACGATTAGCTATCCTTATGAATGGTCGTATTCAATGCTTCGAGATGCAGCGCTACTTTATTTACAGCTTCAGCTTTTTTTGGTCAAACACGGCTATTCTTTAAAGGATGGCTCTGCTTTTAATGTACAATTCGTAAACAGCAGGCCAGTATTTATAGATATACCTTCTATTGAGAAATCCGAAAGAAAGGATATTTGGTTGGGTTTTGGACAATTCAATCAGATGTTTTATTATCCACTATTGCTTAAGAAATATAGCATGTTAAACCTTAAGAGTTTATTGCTGAGTAAAATAAATGGCATAGAAATAGAAGAAGCATATAGAGTTTTCGGAATAAAGAATTTCCTCTTTCCTACTTTATTTAGTTCAATCTTTATAGGTTTTCTATTTAATAAGATTGGGATGAAAATGGCTAAAAACCTAAGTGTTATCTTAAGAAATAGAAGAGATAATCCTGCAGCACAAATTTTTGTATTAAATAAAATGTTAAGAAAGATAAAAAGACTGAGCTATCAGGTAAGCAGGCATAGTGTTTGGCTAGATTATAGGTCTAGTAATATATATTTAAAAGAAGGAGTCGAACAGCAAAGGGAATCTTTTGTAAAATCTTTCTTAGAAAAATACAGGCCAAAACATGTTCTTGATATAGGCTGTAATATAGGGAAATATAGTCTTATTGCATCAAGCCTGGGTTCTTCAGTAGTAGCGATAGACTCAGATCATGATTGTATCGACTCTCTTTACAAAAAATCCTGGGAAACAAAAGCTAGCGTTTTACCTTTGCATATTGATATCTGCAATCCTTCTCCGGCCATAGGATTTAATAACAAAGAGAGGAAATGTTTTTTTGAGCGCATTAAAAGCGACTGTGTTTTGGCTTTAGCCTTAGTCCACCATCTGTTGGTAACCTCGCGTATTCCTTTAGTGCAAATAAGAGATTTATTTTTTAGCTTGACTGATAATTGGGCAGTAGTTGAATTTATTGGTCAGAAGGATGATATGTTTATCAAATTAACCTATTTGCACAAGGATCTGTATGAGTATTTGACTCTGGATTATTTTATTTCGATATTTTCTCAAAAGTTCGAGATTATCGATAAAATGGAAATTCCAAACACAGAAAGAACAATATTTGTTTTAAAGCGAAAATAGTTAAAGTAAGTCGATATTTTTTGTCATGACTTATGGTTATTTCTGACCAAACCTAATTGGTCAAAGATGAAGATATAGCTATAAATTGGTTCTTAATCTTTTAAAGTAAATGCTGTTTAAGAAAAAATCTATAATAAGTTTAGATCCTAAGTTTTTTACTTCTTTTTTTGTTTCTTTCCTATTTTCTTCAACACTTTTAGTCTTTTCCCCTTTGATTATATTCTTCACTAATAGGTCAGAATTTACTATTTCTATAACTGAATTCTTAACCTATGTCATCCCTCTGTCTTTACTGCTTACGATTATTTGCAGCATAATTTTATTTTCTCTTAACAAATCAATTAATCGCCTGGCTATTTCTTTATTACTCATGGTTTCTTTATTGATTTGGTTTCAAGGAAATATTTTGATTTGGCAATATGGGATGCTCGATGGTGATAAGATAATCTGGAAACGATTTTGGATTAGGGGGTTAATCGATAACCAGATTTGGATCTTTGCTTTAATATTTGCATTTGTTAAACCGGCTTTCTTTTATAAAAAAGCGTCTATGATAGCTAAGGTTCTTATTTTTATCCAGTTTTCTTATGTTTTATTTGTCGGTTTTGAAAGCCAAGATTTATTGCCTAAGTGTTACACAGATAAGACTAATATGTTTAATCTTTCCAAAGATAAGAATGTAGTCATTCTGATTATAGATGAATTCCAGTCGGATGTTTTTAAAGAAATTATAGAAAGAGACAATACTTATAAAGATATTTTCGAAGGTTTTGTATATTTTCCTGATGCTTTAGCAGGGTTTTCATATACAGAGCTAGCCATTCCTTCTTTACTAACAGCAGAGTACTACGATAATTCAGTTACTAGAGAGGAGTATTTAAGAGATGCTTATTTAGGGGGCTCAATTCCTAAGTTATTGAAAGATAATGGCTGGCAAGTTGAGCTATATCCTTGGTTGGCTCTTGAGAATGAATCAATTTACTACGATGAAAGAATCGCCTCTAATTTTAAGATTGGCAAAAAGCCGTTCAAATTTATAGTAAAAGAGATGATTTATTTGTTTGATTTGTCTTTGTTTAGATATTCTCCTCACTTTCTGAAAAAATATATTATAAATGACTACAAATGGTTTTTTTCTAATGCGCTCAATAAATTTCTAGTTGATAATAGATACCTTGGCAGAGAATTGGAAGACAATGAGTTTATAGCACAGGCAATATCTACCCTTAGGCCGCAGTCAGATAGAGCGACATTTAAGCTTTATCATCTCAAGGGATTGCATATTCCTCTGTTGATAAGAAGAAGCGACCTATCAAGAATTCTGTATTTTGAGTTCAATAGAGCTAATTATATTGGAGTTGCAAAGTATTATTTGAATTTGTGCAATTTCTTTTTTAATAAGCTTAAACAGAATAAATTGTTCGATAACTCATTAATATTTATTATTGGAGATCATGGAAGCGGCCGAACCAAAGATTTGTATATAGAGCCAAAGTACGATGAGAATAAGAATTTTTTAAATCCAAATGTTGCATGGAATGGTTTTCAAAAGCGCAAAGCTAGAGGCATTCCTTTGATTCTAGTCAAGAAGTTCAATTCTAGAGAAAAATTAAGCATTTCAGATTCACCTGTTTCGTTGACTGATATTCCTTTTACCATTACATCAGAATTAAAGATGGATATAGACCTACCAGGAGTATCGATTTTTGATAACAAAATAGAGAAGAATCGTAAGCGATATTATGGCGCTTTTGCTTGGAATGAAAAAAAGAGCCATTATGTTGCCCCAATAACAATGTATATTGTAGAAGGATTTAGTTGGTTGGGCGATTCATGGGAAGTCTTGGGAGTTTTCCCGCCTAAGTCAAAATTAAGATTTTCTGATATTGTAGACCGAATAAATTTTGATGATTAAAGTTTTTAATAGTCTTATTTGAATATATATTGCTATTTTTAAAGCCCATCTTTATTAAAATTTACAATGGATAGAAAAGAAATATTAATTAAAGGTGCTAAGGAGCATAATCTAAAGAACATTGATTTAGCGCTACCGTGCAATAAGCTCATCGTAATTACCGGATTATCGGGTTCAGGAAAGTCTTCTTTGGCTTTTGATACGATCTATGCCGAAGGCCAAAGAAGATATGTAGAGAGTCTGTCTAGTTACGCTCGTCAATTCTTAGAGCAACTCCAGAAACCCAATGTTGAGCATATCGAAGGTTTGTCTCCTGCCATTTCTATTGAGCAGAGAACCGCGGGAGGAAATCCGCGCTCTACTGTAGCTACCCAGACTGAAATCTATGATTACTTGAGGTTGCTTTTTGCCAGGATAGGCAAGCCCCATTGCCATAAATGTGGAAAGCCGATAATCCGCCAGAGCTCTCAAGAAATTATTAATAAGATCTTGGAGCTTCCCAAAGACTCTAAAATAGATGTTCTTGCGCCTGTAGTCAGAGGCAGAAAAGGGGAGTATAGGAATTTGCTGCAGGAACTGAAAAAGGAAGGTTTTTTGAGTGTTCGAATTAATGGGAAGCTGCATGAGTTAACGGATGGCATTAAGTTAGACAGATACAAAATTCATAACATAGAAGTTCTTGTTGACCGCCTAATTAATAATTTAGAGTTTAAGTCGCGAATTGTTGAAGCGGTTGAAACTGGGCTTAAGATCGGCAAAGGAATAGTTATTGTTAGTCACAAATCTAAAAGTAGAGGGAGCAGGGCCAAGGAATTTCTATTCAGCGAACAATATAGCTGTCCAAATTGTGAAATTAATTTGGAAGAGATAGAGCCGAGGATTTTTTCATTCAATTCTCCGTATGGAGCGTGTTCGGCTTGCGGCGGAATGGGGACTAAGATGGAGTTCGATGAAGACCTGGTTATTCCTGATAGGGATAAATCCATAAGCGCAGGCGCGATCGAACCTTGGAGGCGAGGCGGTAAGGGATACATACTCTACTACCGGGCATTATTGAAAGAATTAGCAAACGAGCTGAGTTTTAGCCTGGATGTTCCTTTTAACAAACTGCCTAAACAGATACAAAAAACCGTTCTCTATGGATCAGAAGTTGAAATCTGGGATAAGAAGTTTGAAGGAGTAATTCCAAATCTGGAGAGGTTCTTTAAAAAAACTGACAGCGAATATTTAAAACACGAGATATCTAAATATATTTCTCAGCATCCTTGCCCTGCGTGTAAAGGATCGCGTCTCAGGAAAGAGAGCTTAGCGGTTACGGTAAAGAATAGATCTATTTGGGATTTGGTAAAGATGTCTATAAAAGAGGCGTTTCTATTTTTCACAAGTTTGCAATTAAATAAAGAAGAAACTATAATTGCTTTAGAGATTTTAAAAGAGATAAGGCGGAGGCTAAAGTTTTGTAGCGATGTGGGCCTGGATTATCTAACTTTAGATAGGAAGGCTCAGACTCTTTCAGGTGGAGAGGCGCAGAGAATACGCCTGGCAACACAGGTAGGTTCAGGTTTAGTGGGAGTAATTTACATTTTAGATGAACCTACTATAGGATTGCATCGTCGCGATAACCAAAGATTGTTGACTACGCTCAAAGCCTTGCGTAATATAGGTAATACATTAATTGTGGTAGAACATGATGAGGAGACTATCAGGTCTGCCGATTATATTGTGGATTTGGGCCCTGGCGCAGGCAGGCTTGGGGGAGATGTAGTTTTTTGCGGCAGTTTTAAAGAATTACTTAAAAGCAAGAAGTCTTTGACAGCAAGGTATCTAAGGAATGATTTAAAGATTAAGCCTCCATCAGCCACTAGAGATTATAAAAAGAATAAGTTTATCCAGATTATAGGGGCAAAAGAGCACAATTTAAAAAATATAGATGTAAAGGTTCCATTGGGTTCGTTTGTTTGTGTTACCGGAGTCTCAGGTTCAGGAAAGTCCACTTTAATCGATGAGGTCTTTTACCGGGCGATAGCCAGGAAATTGTATAGATCAAAGCAAAAACCAGGCAAATTTGATAAAATAAAAGGACTGGAGAATATAGATAAAGTTATTGAGGTTGATCAATCTCCGATAGGCCGGACTCCCCGCTCAAATCCAATCACCTACACCAATGCCTTTACACATATTAGAGATTTATTCACGAAATTGCCGGAGTCAAAGATGCGTGGCTACAAGCCAGGCAGGTTTAGTTTCAATGTCAAAGGCGGAAGGTGCGAGGCTTGTCAGGGCGATGGCATAAAAAAGATCGAGATGCATTTTCTGCCGGATGTTTATGTTAAGTGCGAAGTGTGTAATGGGCATAGGTTTAATGAGCAGACCCTAGAGGTGAGATATAAGGGCAAGTCTATATCTGATGTTTTGAATTTATCAATTGAAGAGGCATTGGGATTATTTGAAAACATTCCTCAAGTTAGAAATATCTTAAGGACGCTTTATGATGTCGGGTTAGGTTATGTTCAGTTAGGGCAGTCGGCCACCACTCTTTCAGGGGGAGAAGCGCAGAGAATAAAATTATCAAAAGAACTGAGCAAGCGCTCTACAGGAAAGACTCTTTATATTTTGGATGAGCCTACTACTGGTCTGCACTTTGCTGATGTGGATAAATTATTGGCAGTTTTGCAGAGATTAGTGGATAAAGGTAATACAGTTTTGGTTATTGAACACAATCCGGACGTAATTAAATGCGCAGATTATATCATAGATTTAGGTCCTGAAGGCGGAGATGGCGGAGGCGAGGTAGTTGCTTGTGGAAGCCCGAAGGAAGTCATTAAAGTAAAAAAATCATTTACAGGTCAGTTTTTGCGTAAGATTATATAATAATATTATGTTTAGAAAATCAATCCTATTTATTTTAATACTATTGATTCCTTTTTTAGCATTTGCTCAAGAGCTTAGCGAAAGAGACGCTTTTATAGCTGCAAAAGAGGCATATGATAGAGGCTCTTATGGTGTTTCTCTGAATTTATTTGAGAGATTTGTTGGCAGCTTTTCTCAAAGCAAAGCCTTGCCTGAGGCCAAGCTTTATATGGGCCAGTGCTTATTTCAAGAAAGCAGGTTTAGCCAAGCTCGCGATATTTTAATAAAGCTAGAAAGGGATTTTGTTTCTTACGGCATTGAAGATAGGCTTTTGTTTTGGCTGGGACAGGTATATTTAAAAGTAAAAGATTTTGAGCAGGCTGATGGATACTTTAGGAAATTGATAAAATTACATCCAGATTCGAATTTATTATATAGCACCAAGATGCAGCTAGGCTGGATCTATCTTCAGGAAGGCAGGCTTGAAGAAGCAGAGGTCCTATTTGATACATTAGCTGAATCTGAAGATGTAGCTATCCAGGAAGAGGCCCTGTATAACAAAGGGGAGCTGCAATTTCAGGCAAAGGATTATAACAGCGCTTTAGAGACATTCAAAACTTTTGAGAAGCAGTTTCCCGATTCCGATCAGCTGGCAAATGTATATTTTTATATGGCAGAATCTAATTATTATTTAGAGGATTTAGATAAGGCGATTAAATACTACACTCAGGCAGCAGAAAAAAGTAGCGATGATTTGGTTAAGGCAGAGTCTTTGCAGGGAATCGGTTGGTCTTATCTTAATAAAAATGATTTAGCAGAAGTTGAGAAAGCATTTTCTAAAGTTGATGAAGTAACAAGTGAAGATTTTAATAGAGAGAGCCTTTTTTTAGGAAAAGCAACTTTATATTATCGTTCCCATAGACTCGAGGAAGCTTATGCTTACTATGAAAAATTGCTTAATATTTATCCAGAGAGCGATATGGTAGTGCAGGCGTTATTTGGAGAAGCCGAATGTTTAAACGGTCTTTCTCGTTTCGATGAGGCGATAGGAGTGTATAGAGAGGCAATCGAAAGAGGCAGCGATAAGGACAGCGATGAAGCCAAGAGTTTATTGACCCAGGCTCATTATAATTTAGGCTTGGTTTATTTTCAAATTGAAGATTTCAAATCTGCCATTCCTGAGTTTAAAAAAGCGGCATTATCAAATAATGAAGAGATAAGGCTCAGTGCTTTATACCATTTGGCTGATTCATACCAAAATGCCCAGGAGCTTGATAGAGCGATTGAAGCATACGATACAATTATGCATGATTATCCGGATAGTTCCTATAGTGATTATGTTTTATTTCAGTTAGGTCTTGTGCAGTTGAAGTACGGTCAGATTAATTTTGCTATTTCATCATTTAAGAAATTTAATAGACAGTTTACAGAGTCAGAATTCTTGGATGACATAAATTACTACTTGGGCTACGCATATTTTAGAAATGATGATTTTGAAATGGCTACTCACCTACTTGATAAATTCTTGACGATATTCCCGGACTCAATATATATACATAAGGCAGCTTACCTGCTTGCTATCTCTTTTTATAGCCAAGGGATGTTTAACGATGCAATTTACTATTTTGAAAAGATTATAAGAGAATCACAGCAGGATAAAGATTTAGTCATGAAGGCAGAATACGAACTGGCAAATATTTTATATCAGATTGGCGAAGAACAATCAGCTATAAA
>CAZFPS010000062.1:0-10272 GCA_964520705.1 uncultured Planctomycetia bacterium
TAGCCTGCCATAATTTCTCTTTCCTGGAAAAATTCGATATGCTCAAGAATATTAAGCAGGGTGGGACATTCTTGTTAACCTCTATGTACGATAAGGATGAAGTTTGGCAGAAGCTACCTGGCAATATGCAGAAGCAGATAATCGATAAGAAACTAAAATTCTATGTTATTGATGCTATCAAGATTGCAGAAGAGTTAGGTTTAGGTGCGCGTATCAATACCATAATGCAGACAGCGTTCTTTAAAATATCTAAGATTATTGATGAGAAAGTTGCCATAGCTGCGATCAAGGAAGCGATAAAGAAGACTTATGGTAATAAAGGTGAACAAGTTGTAAAGATGAATATGGATGGAGTAGATAAGGCATTGGAGAGTATTCAGGAAGTAAAAGTTCCGGCAAAGCCCTCTAATCCCGTAGTGGGCATTAAGTGTGTTTCTATCGAAGAGAGTGATGCTCCGGATTTTGTAAAGAGCGTAACTTGTAAAATTATTAAAAGAGAAGGGGCTAATGTTAAGGTTTCAGAGATGCCCGCAGACGGCACCTGGCCCACAGCTACTACTCAGTATGAAAAGAGAAATATCGCGGTAAATATTCCTGTGTGGAATCAGGATACCTGTATTCAGTGCGGACGTTGTTCTTTAGTCTGTCCTCATGCGGCCATCCGTATGAAGATGTATGAAAGTAAATGCTTGGATAAAGCGCCAAAAGACTTTAGATCAGTCGACCCTAAAGGTAAAGGTGCAAAAGAGGGAATGAAATTTACTCTGCAAGTAGCCCCTGAGGATTGCACAGGTTGCGGGACTTGTGTGGAGAATTGTCCTGTGAAGGCAAAAGAAGCTATTAAGATGACACTGCAGGCGCCCATACGCGATAGTGAAGCAGAAAGCTACAAGTTCTTTTTAAGCCTACCTGAGACCGATGTAAAACTTTATGACAGGAATACTCTTAAGGGCTCGCAATTTATTAAGCCACTATTTGAATACTCCGGAGCATGTGCGGGTTGTGGAGAAACGGCATATGTTAAACTTTTGTCTCAGCTGTTTGGCGACAGGTTAATGATCGCTAATGCTACAGGTTGTTCTTCGATCTACGGCGGTAATTTGCCTACGACACCATATGCAAAGCGCGCCGATGGCAGAGGTCCAACATGGAATAACTCTTTGTTTGAGGATGCTGCAGAACTCGCTTATGGTATGAGATTAGCAGTGGATAAGTTTGGTCAATTCGCGCAAGAATTAGTGGATAGTATTATAAGTGACAGTGACTCTCAAGAATTAAAGAATCTATTAAATGAAATAAAAGCAGCCGATCAGTCATCACAAGAGAATATTGAGTTACAGCGCGGTCGTGTTGCTAAATTAAAAGTTCTGCTTCAATCTATAAAGTCAGCGAAGGCAAAAGAATTGATTTCTCTAGCAGATTATTTGGTGAAAAAATCTGTTTGGGGATTGGGTGGTGATGGTTGGGCATATGATATTGGCTATGGTGGATTAGATCATGTTATGGCATCAGGCAGAAACGTAAATATTCTGGTGTTGGATACAGAAGTATATTCTAATACCGGTGGTCAGGCTTCCAAGTCTACTCCACGTGCGGCAGTCGCGCAGTTCGCCGCTAGTGGAAAACCCACAGCCAAAAAAGATCTGGCGCTGATGATGATGAGTTACGGTTATATCTATGTAGCTAAGGTTGCGGTAGGGGCTGATCCCAATCAGCTCGTGCGCGCATTTGTAGAGGCAGAGGCTCATGATGGGCCGTCGATAATTATTGCCTATGCGCACTGTATCGCTCACGGAATCGATATGGGTTGCGCGTTGATTAATGATCAGAAGAAAGCAGTCGTCAGCGGTCATTGGCCGTTATTCAGATTTAATCCTGATCTAAAGCCACAAGGTAAGAATCCATTCAGTCTGGATAGTAAAGATCCTACAATTTCGTTTGAGGAGTATGCTTACGGAGAAAATAGGTATAGGGTTTTAACGAAGACAAAGCCTGAAGCTGCCAAGAAGCTTATAAAGCTAGCTCAGGAAGATGTGAGTTCCAGGTTTAAATTATACAAGCAGCTTTCACAGTTGGATTGCAGCGAAGAACAAACTGAAATAATCAATAGGGAGGTTGGAAAATGCCAAAAGTAACAGTCGATGAATCTACTTGCGTAGGATGCGGTTTGTGTGAACAAAATTGTCCTAATGTATTTGAAATCCAAAACGATGGTATTGCCCACGTGAAGAATTTTACTGATCCGGCTTGCGATTTGCAAGAGATGGTAGAACAGTGTCCGGTTAGCTCCATAAAAGTAGAGTAGTATTTTATCAATTACACAGATTGGTACTTGATTAATCTGTGCGATGATTTTTAAATGAAAGAAGCCTTATTTTACGAGGCCAAGGATGGTTTAAAGGTTCAGTGCCTTTTGTGTCCGCATAATTGCTTGTTGCCAGAAGGCAGAGTAGGCCTGTGTGGCGTTCGCCAGAACCAAAAAGGTAAACTCTATTCTTTAATCTACGGCGAAGTAACTT
The DNA here is from genome assembly GCA_964520705.1 of uncultured Planctomycetia bacterium. Taxonomy (GTDB): domain Bacteria; phylum Omnitrophota; class Gorgyraeia; order Velamenicoccales; family JABMQK01; genus CAZFPS01. The sequence continues at coordinate 2,520 of CAZFPS010000062.1, forward strand.
CTATAGCCCTAGATCCCATCGAGAAAAAACCCCTCTATCGCTTCCACAGCGGTGAATCAATTCTTTCTCTGGGCACCAAAGGTTGTAACTTATCCTGTACATTCTGTCAAAATTGGAACATATCCAAGGATTTGAATGTTTCTACTCAGAGTCTAACTTCCGAGTTTATTGTCGATCGCGCTAAACAACTAAAATCTTTCGGCCTCGCCTATACCTATAATGAGCCGTTTATCTGGTATGAATTTGTTCTGGATACAGCGAAGCTAGCAAAACAAAAAGGCTTAGAGAATGTGTTAGTTACTAATGGGTTTGTTAATTTTGATCCGTTAAGAAAGATTCTGCCTTTTATCGGGGCGATGAACATAGATATTAAATCAATAGAGGATGATTTTTATATTAATAATTGTGGCGGCAGATTAAATCCTGTTTTAGAGGTAATAAAGGAAAGCAGTAAACACTGCCATATAGAACTTACCAATTTAGTGGTAACTAGCTTAAATGATAAACAGGAGAATTTTGTGAAGCTGGTCGATTGGATTTATGAAAATTTGGGGGATTCTGTGCCTTTGCACTTTTCTCGGTATTCCCCCTGTTATAAATTAGATTTCCCGCCTACCCCAATTCCTACCTTAAAAAAGGCAGAGGAGATTGCTAAGAAAAAGTTGAAGTTTGTTTATTTAGGTAATGTCTAGTTAGGTTTGATCGTGGTTCTTTGTGCCTGCTGGAGAGAGATGTAGTCTTCTAGATTCGCTTTAGCTTTTAGCTTTGTAAAATATTTTTCAAAAACTTGATTCTTCTTTTCTTCGAGTAACGCTAATTCAAAATCCTCTTTTTCCTCCTGAAATTTTTCTTCATCAATAGGTTGTAATACCGATCTTTCAATGATGCAATAGCCTTGGTTGAATTCAATCGCCTGACTAATTTCTTCTTCGCCTAAATCAAAGGCCGCTTCGTTAATCTCCTTGGATGGTCCAAACTCTTTAGGGAAAGAACTTCTGGTAAAGAAATCGGTCTGTTCAACTGATAAGCCTAACTTTTGTGCTAACTGCTCAAGATTTAAGCTAGGGTTAGATTCTTTTTCAGATCCAATCTTAGAGGAGTAGTCATCCATTTTATTTTTAGCTAGTTCTTTTGATTTATTCGCAGTGAGTCTCCTTTCAACCTTTTCTCTTACCTCTTCGAGACTAGGCAGATAATCGACTCGTTTTTCTTTAAGCTGAAAAATATATGGTCCGCGTGCTGTTTGAATAATATTTGAAATCTGGTCTTTTTTTAAATTAAATAATCCGATAGCGTCTTGTGGAGCAAGTTCTATTCCGGGCATAATATCCCCTAAGGTGAAAAACCCTGTTGTTTGGACTTGCAGATCAAATTTTTCCTGCGTCGTTGATAAGTCGTTACTTTCGCTTAAGACTTGGTGAACTCGTGTTATTTTTCCATCGATTTCTTTTTTCTGTTCATCGGTTATCTCATCGGAGTAGTCTATACCTATATAGTTTAAGTTTATTTGAATGGGGACCTTGAGGCTCTCTTTGTTCTCTTCATAGTAATTTTTTGTTTCTTGATTGTTTAATTTTATTTCACCCTCTAAATCTTTGGATAAAATGGAGATATATTTTATCTTTACTTGTTCGCGTTCTTGTTTATATCTATCTTTTGTTTCTGCGTTACTTATTTTTACATCTTCGGTTGCATAGTCAAATATCTTCTGGACTTTTAATGATTCTCTAATCTGTTCTTCAAAAATCCTTGCCGGTGTGCCTATAGAGTATTTTAGGAATAATTCATATAGCGCTGAATTAAATACTCCGTCTCGCTGCAAGAAAGGTAGAGACGCTATGTATTCGGTCAATTCGCTATTACTGATTTTTATCTTCATCCTTTTTGCCTCAGAGAGCAAGATTAGCTTATCCCATACAGCCTGATTGGCGTCAAGCAGGTTCTCAACCTGCGAAGCTTGGCTACCAAATTTTATCCTGATCTGATTACGCCAGGCCTGTAGTGCTCCCATATATTCATCAAAGGATACTCTTCTGTCAAATATTTTTCCTGCATGACTTGATTGGCCTCCGGTGCGCCTGTCCTTAATTACGCTGGCTGAACCCCATAATACGAAAGAAGGCACAATTACTATGACCAGAAAATAGAATATCTTTTTTGCAAATTTCCGTTTACGTAAAAGTTTTAGCACTTTGGTCTCTTTCTCTAAATCTTAGATTTACCTAATATTAATGTTTTTTTCTTTACAAGGATTTAATTAGAAGGTATAATAACGCCGCAAGTTTTGAAAGTCAAGCAAAAAAGGGTAATCGCATGAAAAGACTAAAATTAGGTCTTCCTAAAGGAAGTCTGCAGGAAGCGACAATCCGTGTTTTCCAGAAGGCGGGATTCAATATTTTTGTTTCGCAGCGCTCATATCTGCCGTCAATTGACGACTCTGAGATAGAAGTTGTTCTTTTACGTGCTCAGGAGATGTCACGCTATGTAGAACAAGGGGCCATTGATTGCGGTATTACAGGCAATGATTGGATCTTGGAGAACGAATCTAGAGTGCAAAAGATATTAGATCTGCAATATGCCAAGCAGAGTATGGCTCCTGTGCGTTGGGTCGTCGCTGTCCCGGAAGGTTCTAACATAAAGAAAATTAAAGATTTAAAAGGCAAGCGCATAGCTACGGAATTAGTGAACGCCACCAAAAACTTCTTGAAAAAGAATAAGATAAAGGCTAAAGTGGAGTTTAGCTGGGGGGCGACAGAAGTAAAGGTAAGTACGGGTTTAGTGGATGCCATAGTTGAACTTACCGAGACCGGAAGAAGCCTTAGGGCGCATAAGCTAAAAGAAATTGGAGTAGTTTGTTTTTCTACTACTCAATTTATCACCAATAAAAATTCAATTAAGGATGCCTGGAAAAAGAAAAAGATGAATGAGATCTGCCTGCTGCTGAAGGGCGCTATTGACGCAGAAGGCAAGGTTGGACTTAAGATGAATTTGGCCAAGAAGAATTTGAATATGATAATTAAACTGTTGCCCTCTCTAAAGAATCCTACTATATCTAATTTAACTCAGAAAGACTGGGTAGCATTGGAGACGATTATAGACGAGAAGCAGGTTCGAGATATTATGCCTAAGCTTAAACTTGCTGGAGCACAAGGGATTATAGAGTACCCCCTAAATAAATTAATCTATTAAATGAGGACATGGCTTAGGGAGGCCGAAGGTCGACATAAGCCATAAGTCCGAATTTATCCTTGACATCAGAGATGTCAAGGATTTAATCCGACCTACAAGTTATGTCGCCAGTTGTGCTCCATAACTTGTGTCGTCATTAAGGAAAGGATAGAAGATGCCTTGCGGTAGAAAGAGAAAGAGAAGGAAGATCAGCACGCATAAGAGAAAGAAGATGCGTCGCAAGAAGAGGCATTTGAAGAAACGCGACTGGGGTTGATCTAAAAAAACATAAATGCGCAATCTTGGTTTTACTTTACTTTGTTTTTTTGTCTGCAATTTATTGTTTTTTTCGCCTGCTTGTGTTGAGGCCTCAAATATCTCTCAAGAGTCAATTGCCTACAATAATTATTTAAAGGGGCTTCTTTTTGACGATTCAGGTGAATACGAAAAAGCAAAAGCTGCATATCAGAAGGCCATCAAATTCGATTCCGAATCCTGGGATATCCACTATAACCTAGCACTGGATTATTTGAGGCTGCGGGATTTCAAGGGTGCAGAGAAAGAATTTAAGGTTTTATTAAAGACAAAGCCTTATGCCGAGAAGATTCGCTTCTTGCTGGCTCTCGTCTATTCTTATAGTTCAAAATACAAAGCTGCAGTAAATGAATACCATAAGCTCCTAGAGAGGCCCTTATTAGAACTAAATGAGGCCGACATACGTTACTCTTTGGCCCAGCTGTACTTTATGCAGGAAGAGTTCGATAGGGCCGAAGGCGAGTATAAAGAAATTTTAGAGGACAACCCTAAGGATTCATACGCGCATTTTTACTTAGGCTATATTTATAGCGAGGCTTCTAAGACAGACAGTGCAATTAAAGAATTTAATCGCGCCCTCGAACTCAATCCTACCAATCCACTGGCATTAAATGCACTGAGTTATCTTTATGCAGAATTAGGAGAGAATCTAGATAAGGCTCTAATCTTGGTACAAAAAGCCTTAGAACAAGAGCCTTCTAACGGCGCTTATCTGGATACATTAGGTTGGATTTATTTTAAAAAGGGTGATTTAGAAAAGGCAATAAGGTATCTAGAGAATGCCTCTGTGATAATCGAGGATGCGGAGATACTCGAGCATCTAGGGGATGCTTATTTTAAAGTAGGCGACTCTCAACAGGCATTGAAGAATTGGAAAAAATCTTTAGAGGTCGATCCCAAGAGAAAGCATATCAGAGATAAAATTATAGAGGTCAAGAAAGATAAGTGACGCCCAAAGCAGATATTAAAAAACTAGAAGAACAAGTTCGCCGCCTGAGAGTTTCAATTATCGAGATGTTGTCTAAAGCCGGTTCAGGACATCCTGGCGGATCCCTGTCTAGTGCAGAAATAATAGCAGCTTTATTCTTCCATGTATTAAGACATAAGCCGGATAATCCAGATTGGCCGGATCGAGATAGATTTCACCTTTCCAAAGGCCACAGCTGTCCAGCTCTATATGCTGCACTTGCAGAAACAGGATATTTTGATAAAAAAGAACTCTCCACATTACGCCAGTTAGGTTCTTTATTGCAAGGGCATCCTGATAGGAGGACTCCTGGTATAGCTTCAGCTAGCGGGTCATTAGGTCAAGGCTTATCGGTTTCTTTAGGAATGAGTCTGGCAGCTAAGATTGATAAAAAGGACTACAGGGTTTTTTGCTTAATGGGAGATGGAGAAATCCAAGAAGGTAACATCTGGGAAGCAGCCATGGCTGCTGCGCATTTTAATTGTGATAATCTCTGTGCGATATTAGACTACAATGGTTTTCAGATCGACGGCAAAGTTTCTGATATAATGTCTCTAGAACCGCTTAAGGGCAAATGGGAAGGGTTTGGTTGGCATGTGATCCAGATAGATGGCCATAATCTCGATGAGATTATAAAGGCATTTCAGGAAGCTGAAAAGGTAAAATCTAAGCCCAGCATCATTATCGCAAAGACCATAAAAGGCAAAGGCGTATCTTTTATGGAGAACGTGGTTGATTTTCATGGCCGGACGCCTGATGGACCTCAGACAAAACAGGCATTAGGGGAATTAAAATAGGATATTGAGAGGAAGGCAAATTGTCAGAGTTGTTTTATCAGAGGGAAGTTTACGGCAAGACGCTGGTCGAATTGGGAAAAACTCATAAGAACATAGTTGTCTTAGATGCTGATTTGTCCGGTTCAACTAAGACAAAACTATTTGGACAGGCATACCCAGATAGATTTTTTAATTTTGGAGTAGCTGAACAGAACATGATGGCTACAGCTGCGGGTTTGGCTAGTTGCGGTAAAGTGGTATTCGCTTCAACTTTTGCCATGTTTGCTACCGGGAGAGCTTGGGATCAGGTGAGAAACACAGTCTGTTATAATAATTTTGATGTTAAAATCGTAGCCTCTCACGCTGGTGTTACCGTTGGAGAAGATGGAGCCAGTCATCAGGCTATAGAAGATATTTCTTTAATGCACAGTATACCCAATTTGAAGATAATTGTTCCTTGTGACGGCCCTGAGACAAAAGATGCTGTTGTGACAGCTTTCCAAACACCGGGCCCATTTTACATAAGACTGGGTAGGGCTAAGGTTCCTTCGATTAGCGATAAAAAACCATTTAAATTAGGCAAGTCGTATATTTTAAGAGATGGAAAAGATGTGTCTATATTTGCTTGCGGACTAATGGTCTCTGAAGCATTAAGGGCGCAGGAATTATTGAAACAAGAGGGTATCTCAGCTAGGGTTATAAATATGCACTCCATAAGGCCGATAGACGAAGAGATGATTATAAAATGCGCTAAAGAGACCAAGGGATTGGTAACCTGCGAAGAACATAGTATCGTAGGGGGCTTAACCTCTGTAATTAATCAGGTTGTATGCGAAAATATTCCTATCAAGGTAATACCCGTAGGCATAAGAAATAGATTTGGGCAATCAGGTAGTCCCGCCGATTTACTAAAAGAGTATCATTTAGTTGATTCAGATATTGTCGCTGCAGCAAAGAAAGCCATATCTTAATATAATGAGACAAGTTCAAATTCTCGCCCCGGCAAAGATTAATCTTTTTCTTAAGATCTTAAATAAGCGCAGGGACGGTTATCATGATATTGAGACCGTATTTGAGAAAATATCTCTGTTTGATAGGCTGATTTTAAGAGATAACCCTAAAGATGAGATAGTCATTAAATCTAATAGTAGTGATTTGTGTTTTAGGGCCAAGAATAATACAATTTATAAGGCTATTGAATCAATTAGGAGGAAATTAAGGATAAAAAGGGGCGTAGCTGTCTATCTAGAAAAGAATATCCCTATTGGAGCAGGGCTAGGGGGAGGATCTAGTGACGCTGTCGCCGCTTTAAAAGGCCTGAATAAACTTTGGGGGCTAAGATTATCCAGAAGAGTTTTAGTAAATCTTTCAAAAAATATAGGTAGCGATGTGCCTTTATTTATGTCCGAAGGTAGTTTTCTATTAGGAAGAGGCAGAGGAGAGGTACTGACCAGAGTTCCTCGTACTAAAAGTCTCAAATTATGGCATATTTTGGTAGTTCCTAACATAAAAATATCAACATCCTATGCCTACTTACTGTTTGATAGGCACTTTCTTAGTAGAAAAAAAGCTTCTGGAAGCGGTTTTTTGCCTGGAAAATTGAGATTGACAATCCCGGCTTATAGTGTTAATATTATAATTCGCTCTTTATTAAGCAGAGATGTTTCTCTTTTAAACTATTATAGTTACAATAGTTTTAAGAGTTTAATATTAAGAAGATTTACTAGATTAACAAGGCTTAACAGGGAACTTGAGAATATAAATAGAGATTTTGTGCACCTGTCTGGCAGCGGCTCGACATTATTTATGACATTCTCAAATAGAAAGGAGGCTGAGAATCTAGTAATAAAGATAAAGAAAGCAGTAAAGAGTTGTAGCGCATTCGTTGTTCATACTTGTTAATTACCATATTCTACTTAAATAGAGTGCTTTAAAGGAGGTACTAGCAAATGGAGATTACTGAAGTTAGAATTTTCCTAAAAGAAAGTCCCGATAAGAAACTCAAGGCATATGCGACTGTGACTTTTGACAATGCATTTGTCGTGCGCAACATCAAGGTTATAGAAGGCGGCAGTGGCTTGTTTATCGCCATGCCTTCGCGAAGACTAAAAACATCTTGTCCGAAATGTGGTTTCAGGAATGAAATGAGAAGCAAGTATTGCAACCAGTGCGCAGCTCAATTACCAGTTGTTTCTTCTCCTTCCGATCACCAAGGTAGAGATGCTCAAGCCGAACATCGTGATATAGCACATCCGATCACGCAGACTTTTAGAGATTATCTTCAAAAGAAGGTTTTAGAGGCATTCGAAGCAGAGAAGAATTCTGCACAAAGCACTCCTCCCTCAGGAGTTTAATATAAGATATATTTTCGGTTTTTTGTTTTAGAAGCTTAGCTAATTGAAAACGTCATAAATTTTGCTTTATCTTTTAAGAAGGTCTTTCCCAATATTAAGGCATTTTAATAACTTTATATTTGGGTATAGTGTCATTTTAGCCACTAAATTTGTTGTTTTTATGTTTATAAAGC
>CAZFPS010000063.1:0-10196 GCA_964520705.1 uncultured Planctomycetia bacterium
CCTTATACCGAGAGGAGCTGATAAAAATCAAGTTCTTTTTTGCGAAAGAACGATAATAAACAAGGAGTAGAAAGATGTATGCTGTAATCCAAACTGGCGGAAAGCAATATAAGGTTAAAGAAGGGGATATCATTGAAATAGAAAAGATCCCCGTTCCTAAGACAAAAAAGGAAGTCGCGCTAGGAGAGGTACTTTTGGCTGTAGATAAGAAAGATGTAACTATTGGCCAACCTACTATTAAAGGCGCAAAGGTAAAAGCCGAAGTCTTGGGAGATCTGAGGTCTAAAAAGATAGTAACTTATAAATATAAGCGTAGAAAGAGCTATCATAGAACTATAGGGCACAGGCAGAATCTTATTCGCTTGTGTATAAAAGAGATAGCCCTGCAAAAGCAGTAGTTTTTGATGTTCATTGATAGAGTTAAAATTGCGGTGAAAGGTGGTACGGGCGGTAACGGTTGCGTTAGTTTCTATAGCGATAAGATGGCCCGATACAGAAGGCCTGACGGTGGGGATGGAGGCAACGGTGGTAGTGTTATCTTTAAGGCTTCCAGAAATGTCTTTACCCTGCTTGATTTTAAGTATCGCCATGAATTCGTAGCTTGCAATGGTAAACATGGTTCGGGCAATACAAGGAGGGGTAAGAACGGAGAAGATATTATTGTTTTGGTACCCTTAGGAACCCAAGTACTGGATGAACTATCTAACTGTTTGTTGGAGGATTTCAGATTTGACGAGCAGCAAGTTATAGTAGCAAAAGGTGGCCGAGGAGGTAGTGGCAATCATGTTAAGAAGGAAGCCTTACCAGGCCAGCCAGGTGAAACAAGAAATCTAGTATTAGATTTAAAGCTTATTGCAGATATAGGGATAATAGGTTTTCCAAATGCGGGTAAGTCAACCCTGATCTCTCGTATCTCCAGCGCAAGACCAAAGATTGCTTCCTACCCATTTACAACAAAAGATCCTGTACTCGGCGTAGTCGATATTAAAGATTCTAGTTTCACTTTAGTGGATATCCCTGGCCTTATTGAAGGGGCGCATAGCGGAAGGGGATTAGGAGATAAATTCTTACGACACGTTGAGCGAACTAAAATTTTGATTCATCTTATCGATATGGCCGGCATAGATGGACGAGACCCTTTAGAAGACTATGAAGCCCTAAATAACGAATTAAGATTCTACTCCAAAGAAGTAGCAAAGAAACCGCAAATACTCGTCGCTAATAAAATTGATTTAGAACAAGCTCAGAGAAACCTAGAAAGGTTTAAGGCTAAATTTAAAAAGAAGATTATTGAAATTTCAGCTAAACAAGATATAAATTGCGATAGGTTGATTGATGAAATCCAAAAAAACTTTAAATAGGGTAGTCGTTAAAGTTGGCTCAAGCGTTTTAACCGAAGGAAAGACGAAAATTTCCGATGTTAATTTAAGGCGGATTGTAAAGCATATCGCCGAATTGTATGCTCAAAAAAAAGAAGTCGTTTTAGTGAGTTCGGGAGCCATCGCTTATGGTTTGTCTTGTATAGGTATTAATAGGCGTCCGACAGCTTTAGCTGAATTACAGGCAGCAGCAGCTATTGGGCAGAATAAACTGATGCAGGCCTATACGCAAGAATTTAATAAACGTAAGATTAAGTGTGCCCAGATACTGTTGACCAGGGATGATTTTCACGAGAGAAAGAGATATTTGAATATCAAAAATACAATTTCGAGTTTGTTCAATTTGAGAGTAGTTCCTATTGTTAACGAAAATGACACCGTTTCTATTGATGAGATAAAATTTGGAGATAATGATATGTTGTCTGCTTTAGTGGCCATGCTCATTGAGGCGGATGGACTTGAAATCTTATCTGATATTGAAGGCCTGTGCAGAACTTATGATAAGGATAGAAAGTCATACAGTAATTTGATAAAGAAGGTGAAACAAATCACACCCGATATAGAAATTTTCGCCAGTGATACAAATAGCAATGTGTGTATCGGAGGCATGGAGAGTAAGATTGAAGCTATAAAAGTAGCAACCAATGTAGGAATCCCTGTTGTGCTGGCAAACGGATTGAGCGATGGCTTAAGGATAGACTTTGATAATCCTGATACAAGCATGGGTACGTACTTTGAGGCAGCTTCTAAGTCATTAGTTTCAAAAAAACATTGGATAGCTTTTGGGGCAAAAGTAAAAGGGAGCATTGTTATTGACGACGGAGCAGCAAAGGCTATCTTAAATAAAGGCGCAAGCCTGCTTTCGCCGGGCATAACATCAGCTCAGGGTGATTTCGCAGTTAAAGACGTAGTTTCTATAACTGATACGAACGGAGCCATTTTAGCTACGGGTATTACGAATTATTCTAGTCAGCAATTAGATAAAATAAAAGGAAAGAAGGCTGAGAAAGAAGTTGTGCATCGCAACGAATTAGTCCTTCTTAAATAGAATGAGTAAAAAACAGCTAAAAAACAAAATTAATAAAGTAGCGGCTATAGCTAAACAGGCTTCTTTCAAACTGGGCTTGATTGATACGGATGCTAAGAATTCTGTATTAAGGCAGATGGCAAAAGCTTTAGTCAAAAACAAAAAGAAGATAATTGCTGCTAATAAAAAAGATTTAGCCGCCGCCAAAAGAAAAAAACTATCTAAGGCTTTTGTGGATAGGTTGAGACTTAGCGATGAGAGAATTAAACAGATGGGCGATTCACTGCTCCAGGTGTCAAAACTAGATGATCCCATCGGTAGCATTATTAAATCATGGTTTAGGCCCAATGGTATGAAGATATCCAAAATGAGGGTGCCGATAGGGGTTATACTGATAATTTATGAATCACGTCCTAATGTTACCGCTGATTGTATCGGCCTATGTCTTAAATCATCAAATTGTGTGATACTAAGAGGTGGTTCTGAGGCCTTAAATTCAAATAAGGCGATATTCAATATATTGAATAAAGTTGCTTTAAAAAACAATATTCCTGAAGGAAGCATTAGCTTGATAGATTCTTCGGATAGAAAGGCTGTAGATATACTTTTAAAGCTAGATAATATGATTGATTTAGTAATTCCTAGGGGCGGAGAGGGATTAATTCGAGAAGTAAGAAATAAATCTCAGATCCCTGTGAACAAACACTACAAAGGCATATGCCATGTGTACGTAGATTCAGAAGCAGATTTAAATATGGCTCATAAGATTGCCTTTAATGCTAAAGTGCAGCGTCCAGGGGTATGTAATGCCATGGAGACGCTCTTGGTCCATAAAGATGTGGCCATAAGGTTTCTACCAGCGATGATTAAACATCTGCAGGATGCTGGTTGTAAGATACGTGGCTGTTCGATAACCCGAAGAATAGCCAGAAACCTAAAAGGAATCGGCAGTGCTACTGAAAAAGATTGGGCGACAGAGTATTTGGATCTTATTTTGTCAATAAGGGTAGTCAATTCTTTAGATGAGGCGATTTCTCATATCAATAATTATGGTTCTCGTCACTCTGATAGCATTGTTACCGAAGATAGAGATAACGCCCAGAAGTTTCTCAAGGAAGTAGATTCTGCTTGTGTTTTTATAAATACATCTACAAGATTTTCAGATGGATATCAATTCGGCATGGGAGCAGAAATAGGAATTTCTACTGATAAATTGCACGCTCGCGGCCCCATGGCTTTGGAGGAATTGAGTATTTATAAATATATTGTTGAAGGCAACGGCCAGATAAGAGAATAGCTGTTTTAGTAGTGTGTTATGAAAATCGGGATTTTCGGCGGAACATTTAATCCAATACACTTCGGCCATTTAGTTTTAGCTGAGCAGGCTTATGAGAAGCTTGGTTTGGATAAAGTAATATTTATTCCAAGTTACTATCCTCCGCATAAAGAAAATTCAACAATAGTTTCAGCTAACCATAGATACAATATGGTGAGATTGGCCATACAGAGAAATCCGCGTTTCGAGATTTCTGATATTGAAGTAAACAGAAAAGGCCGTTCGTATTCCGTCGACACCATAAGAGAGCTAAACAGAATATACCCTAAAGCAGAACTCTTTTTTATTAGCGGTTCGGATGTATCTGATCAGGTCTCTAAATGGAAGTCGATAGATGAAATACTGGCACTTTCTAAATTTGCTTTAGCAAAAAGGCCAGGATACTGCCTGAAGAGGCACAATAAAAATATTTCGGTGATTTCCATTACGGAATTGGATATTTCTTCTTCGATGATTAGGAGAAAGATTAAAACCGGTCAATCGATACGCTATTTAATGCCCATGAGAGTTTATAAATACATAAAAGAAAAGAGACTATACAGATGATTCAAGTTGGACCTTCAGTTTTAGCTGCAGACTACGGAAATTTAGCTCGGGACATACGTTGTGTAGAAAAATCTGGTGCAGATTTTTTGCACGTTGATGTTATGGATGGTCACTTTGTGCCCAATATAACTATTGGCCCTGACTTCATCTCCAGAGTTAATGAAGTATCTAAATTACCTATCCATGCGCATCTTATGATTTCAAATCCCCAAGATTTTATTAAGTCTTTTTCTGACGCTGGCTCAGATATTATTAGTTTTCACATAGAAGCAGTTAAGCGTAATATTCAGCAGTCCAAAAAAATTATTAAATTAATTAATCGTTTTGGCAAAAGGCCAGCGTTAGCTATTAATCCGTCTACTCCGCTAAAGAAAATCATTCCCTTGCTTAAATATGTAGATTGGGTTTTGATTATGACCGTAAATCCTGGTTTTGGTGGTCAAAAATTTATGCCAGAAGTTTTACCTAAGATTAGACAGCTAAGAAAGATTTATAAAAAGGATATTGAAATTGATGGTGGGATAAATAATGAAAATGCAAAATTAGTAGTAAACGCCGGTGCGAATATTCTGGCCGCAGGAACATTTGTATTCAAAGCAAAAAACATGGCGCAAGCGATAAGGAGCCTGAAGAATGTCTAAAAAAGCAACTAAGAGTAATCGAGAAATTAAATTCGGAACTGACGGTTGGCGTGCAGTGATCGGCGATACGTTTACATTTAAGAACGTAAAGCGTGTCTCTCAGGCCACAGCTGATTATTTGTTTAGACTAAAGCCCAAAGGGGCGAAGATAAAAATAGTTGTCGGTTATGATACTAGGTTTCAATCGGAGAAGTTTGCTGAAGTTTCCGCTTGTGTATTTGCTGCAAACGGTATAAAGGTTATCTTGTCTGATAGAGCCACGCCGACGCCCACTATAAGCTTTTGTGTGAAGAAGAAAAAACTCGATTTAGGTATAATGATTACGGCCAGCCATAATCCTCCTGAGTTTTATGGATTTAAAATAAAGAGTTCAACGGGCGGTTCCGCAGATGTCAGCATAACCAAGGCGGTTGAAAGATTACTTTCTAAGAAAGAACCAAGGAGTATTTCTTTAAATGAGGGCGTAAAGAAAAAACTGATTATAAAAGAGAATGTCATAAGTGAGTATATACGATTTTTACGTTCGTATCTAGATCTTTCTAAGCTTAGAAACTGTAAATTTAAGGTATTACTTGATTGCATGTATGGTAGTGGTAATGGTTATATGAAGGAGGTAGTAGATGGCACTGGTATAGATCTGGAGATTATGCGTAATGAGCGCAACACCTATTTCGAAGGCAGAGGTCCCGAGCCAGTCCAGAAGAATTTATCTAAGATTATAGATAGAATGAAGAATGAGAATTTTGATTTGGGTTTGGTTCTTGACGGAGATGCCGATAGGATAGCCGCTATTGCTCCGGGCGGAGAATTTATACATCCTCAAAAGATATTAGGCTTGTTAGCACTACATTTAAAAGAAGATAGAGGTTTTTCTGGCGGGATGGTAAAGACTATTGCCGGCACAACTATGATGGATCATATAGCCGATTATTTAGGAATTAAATTATATGAGACACCGGTTGGATTCAAATATATCTCAAAGCTAATGGAGAAAGAGGAGATTTTGGTTGGCGGAGAAGAAGCCGGAGGAATGGGTTTTAAGAATTATATTCCAGAAAGAGACGGGACTCTAGCAGGATTGCTCTTGGCTGAGATGATGGCTTATCGGAATAAATCAATGGGGAAGATAGTCCAAGAAATGGAAGCTAAATTTGGTAAATATTATTATTTAAGAGCGGATTTAAGGCTCAAGTCCGGACAGAAGCTGAAAGACGTTAAGACGATTCGTCCTAATAAATTGCTGAATTCAAAAGTAGCAAAGATAACTGATATCGATGGCATCAAATTATTCTGCGAGGATGAAAGTTGGTTGATGTTAAGGCCGTCAGGCACTGAACCTTTAATGCGTATTTATTCTGAAGCAAGATCTCTTGAGCAATCTGCGAAGTTGTTAGAGTTAGGTAAGACGCTGGTATTGAAATAATCAATGATTTACACGATTACCGTAGGAATACTTTTTGTTCTTTTAAAACTATTTTTCCGCTTCAGGATGATAGGTACAGAAAATATACCCTTCAAAGGCGCCTTTTTACTAGCGAGTAATCACTCCAGCTATTTAGATCCGCCGATTTTAGCGTCAAGTTGTTATGATTACGCTAGGGGGCGCAGATTAAATTTTTTAGCGAAGGATGAACTCTTTCGCAGCAAGCTATTTGGCTGGTATATTGGCAAGCTCGGAGCCTTCCCTATAAAAAGAAGCTTCGGTGATATAGGAGCGATTAGAGAATCTATTAGAAGAATCAGAGAGGGTAAGCCTTTGGTTGTTTTTCCAGAGGGTGAGCGTAGTCCAGATGGGAGCATACAACAGGCATTTCCCGGCGTAGCATTATTGGCGACTAAGACAAAAATACCGATTATCCCGGCTTATATAGATGGGGCTGAAGAGGTATTGAGTGTAAAAAACAAAAGATTTAAGCCTCATAGGATAGCCGTGAAATTTGGAAAGCCGCTATATTTTCACAACAAAGGGCCTCAGGCTTATGCAGAGGCTACGGAAAAGATTATGTCGGCTATAAAGGAATTAAAAGACAGTTTTTGATTCTTTCCTAAGATAAACACAAAGAATTAAAGGTTGACAAATAGTTGGAATTAGAAGATAATCTATTGCTATCTTTAACCGCTTTATGCGGTATTTAGATAAATAAGAAAAGGAGAGTGATTTTTGTGGAAGGTAAAATGGATATTGCAGCTTTGTATGATGCTAGCTTAAGAGATATTGAAGATGGTCAAATTCTAAAAGGTAAAATCGTCAAGATTAGAGAAAAGGATGTGCTCGTGGACATCGGCTATAAGTCTGAAGGCATTATTCCCATCAGTGAATTTCTGTCTAAAGATGGATTAGAGATAGACAAAGAGATTGAAGTCTTTGTTGAATCAAAAGAAAACGACGACGGGATGATGATTCTTTCCAGAGAAAAAGCTAGAAGGCTTCATGGCTGGACTACTGTAGCTACATCTTCAAAGGAAGGTGATCTAGTTGAAGGTTTTGTTAGACGAAAAGTAAAAGGTGGTTATATTGTTGATATTCTTGGGATAGAGGCTTTTTTGCCTTCGTCTTTATCGGCTTTTAAAGGAGTAAGCGATAGGGAAATACTTAATAAGCCATTTAAGTTTAAGATTGTTAAGATGAATAATTTTAGGCGCAGCCTTATTGTTTCCCGAAAAGAGGCCCTTCAGCAGGAGAAGGATGAGAACAGGGGAAAAATCTGGGCAAGTTTAAAAATCGGAGAAATCCATACAGGCACCGTGAAAAATATCACTGACTTCGGAGCGTTTATTGATTTAGGCGGAGTTGATGGTCTTCTGCATATAACTGATATGAGTTGGTCTAGGATTTCTCACCCTTCAGAGATTGTTGCGGTGGGGGACAAGATTGAGATTATGATTTTGACAATTGATAAGGATGCAAAGAAAGTGTCTTTAGGGCTAAAGCAACGTACAGCTGATCCATGGCAAGATATAGAAAACAAATTCCCTCTAGGTTCTAATATAAAGGGTAAAATTGTTAACATTCTGCCTTATGGTGTTTTTGTGGAGTTGGACAAAGGCATAGAGGGTTTAATCCATGTCTCTGAGATATCTTGGCAGAAGCGCAATATTAATCTTCAGGATATGTTTACTATTGGCGAGACAACTGAAGTCCAGATTCTCAATATTGACCGGAACACAAGAAGGATATCTTTAAGTATTAAGCAATTAGAAGCTAATCCTTGGCTAGATGCTGAAGGTAAATTTCCAGTTGGCTCTAAAGTAAGCGGTAAGGTCTCTGGTTTTACTGACTATGGTGCTTTTGTGGAATTAAACAATAGTCTTGAGGGGATGATTCATATTTCAGACCTCGATTGGATTAAGCGCATTAACAATCCGCAAGAAGTATTAAAAAAGGGTCAAAAGATTGAGGTTCAAGTTTTATCTGTTGATCCGCAAAACCGAAAAATATCCTTAGGTTTAAAACAACTTCAGGAGAATCCTTGGCCAGATATTAATGAGAAGTTTCCTGTGGGTACAATCATTGATTCTGCAGAGGTAACTGGAGTGACAAGTTTCGGTGTATTTGTGCGAATTGAGGACGATCTGGAAGGTTTGATATTCTCCAGTGAGATTGATAGAGAAGTTATGGAGAGGATGAAGGCCGGAGATAAGATAAAGTGTCAAATCACCAAAATTGATCAGGATCAGACTAAGATAGGTTTAAGTACTAGGTGTTAAATGTCGGATGTTAGTATCGACAAACAGTTGGATTTAATCAGGCGCGGAAGCGTTGAGATTATCTCCGAACAAGGGTTATTAAATAAATTAAGGGACGCCCAGAACAACAGGCGTCCCTTGCATATTAAAGCAGGTTTTGATCCGACCTCACCTGATATTCATTTAGGCCATACCGTGCTTTTAACAAAGCTTCGGCAATTTCAGGATATAGGGCATATAGTTTATCTTATCATTGGTGATTTTACTGCTCGGATTGGAGATCCGTCAGGACAGGATGGATTGAGGCCCGCCTTATCCCCAAAAGAAATTAAAGCTAACGCAGCAACTTATCAAAGACAAGTCTTTAAGATATTAGATAAACGTAAAACTAAAGTGGTTTTTAATAGCGAATGGTTTGATAAAATGTCCACTTCAGATTTAATTAAATTGTGTCAACATACAACGGTTGCTCAGATGATAGCGCGGGCCGATTTTAAAAAGCGTTTAGGTCAGAACGAAGACGTAAGTATTTTAGAATTTATGTATCCACTGCTGCAGGCATATGATTCTGTAAAGCTTCAGGCAGATGTTGAGCTTGGAGGAACGGATCAAAAATTTAATCTTCTTTTAGGAAGGGAATTCCAGAAGGATTTTAACCAGCCGTCTCAGGTTGTGATCATGATGCCTCTTTTGGTAGGTTTGGATGGCGTAAAGAAAATGTCAAAATCGTTGGGCAACTATATTGGCGTAGAAGAAAGAGCGAGTAATATGTTTGGCAAGGTTATGTCGATATCCGATGAGTTAATGTTGAAGTATTATAAATTACTTACTGACGAGAACTTGGAAGATGTCAAGTCGATACACCCGATGTCAGCAAAGAAAAAATTGGCAGAACTGCTTGTGTGTAAATATTGGGGTCAGAATAAAGCTAATAAAGCAAGAATTGAGTTTGAAAAGATTTACCAGGCAGGAGAATTTAAGGATGTGGAAGTAAAAGAGGCAAAGGTAGATATGTCTGTTTATAATGTAACAGGCACTGAAGTAAACTCCATACCCCTTATTGATTTAGTGGATAATGAAGAGGTACGTCTTAAAATTCTCCTAGATTTAAAAGGCAAGAATGATTTCAGGAGATTGGTTGTTCAAGGGGCAGTTAAGGTTAATGGTATCAAAATTAATGATATAAATTATCCGATTATTGTGGATGGCCGGGAGTATAAAATACAGGTTGGCCCCATTCGTTTTGCTAGGATTATATTGAAAAAGAGTTGAAGAAACACGTAACTCGTTGTTTCTTAAAGAGTTTTGCTTTTGTAAAAATTTTTCTTGACAAGTTTTTGTTTTAATGTTATAAATGTAACTCCGATAAGGAGAAGCTATACATTTATCGTGATCAAATTGACAGGATTGATAATTAAGATCAAATAAGTTTTCGACGAGAAATTGTGTTTAAAGCCATCGGCTTACTCGGCGATGGCTTTTTTGTTCTCTGTTCTTTCAAAAAAGAATTAATAGCCAAGTTTTCGGAGAGTTTGATCCTGGCTCAGAGTGAACGCTGGCGGCGTGGATTAGGCATGCAA
>CAZFPS010000064.1:0-10166 GCA_964520705.1 uncultured Planctomycetia bacterium
AGGAATAGATAGTCTCATGAGATATGCGCATACTCATATCATTAGGATACACGATAATGAGTCTTTTGGCAATTTGTTCTGGTGACCAGTTTTTCGCTAAATGAGAAAGCACAAATTCACGCAAAAGTGTATTATTAACGAGCTTACGGTTTTTGCGAGGCTTATAGCGCGTTGTATTTGAATGTTGTTGAGCATAAAGGGCTCGGTAATATTTTCGGTCTATAACTCTTAATTGGCGAATTTCTCGAGAAATAGAGCTTGGAGCACGTTGAAGATTTGTTGCTATGCGCCGTAGGCTTTCTCCAGAAGCGATTCGGCGGCTTATTTCTTCGCGTTCAATAAATGTGAGCCGTTTATACTTAATCATCTGCAACTCCTTTCTTCTGCTATTATAACAGATTAAGGTGTTGCGTTAGTTGTTTGAACCTACTCGGTCTGAAAACTAGCGGAAAACTAGCGAAAAAACGGAAAATTATAAAAATTCCTTGACAATTTAGACTACTTGATGTATATTACCATTATGGGAACAAATACAAAAGCAATCTATTTAGTAGGAGCAAATGAAATTATTAAACAAAAAGTTATTGTACGATTTCAAAGAACAACATGCCGATGCTCGATCGCAAATTGATTCATGGGAAGCAGAAGTCGAGGAAGCACAATGGAGCACGCCTCACGTTCTAAAAAGCAGGTATCAAAAGGCGAGTCTTATAGGAGAACGGTTAGTAGTTTTCAATATCTGTGGAAATAAGTATAGGTTGCTAGTTCAAGTTAATTATAAGAATGGGATAATATTGGCGAAAAAAATTGGCACACATAAAGAATATGATAATTGGAATATAAAATAGGGTAAAAATGAGCAAAATTAAAGTTATAAGAACTGAGCAAGACTACCAAGACGCACTCAAATTAGTCGAAGAGTTAATGAGTTGCGATCCAGATCCAGACTCTGTTGAGGGAGAACAGCTCAGTCTTCTTACTACTCTTATTCAAGATTACGAAGCACGAGTATTCCCAAGGACGCTTCCTAATCCCATTGAGGCGATTAAATTCAGAATGGAGCAAGCTGACCTTAAACCAGCAGACTTGATTCCTTACATTGGTAGCAGGAGTAGAGTATCAGAAATTCTTTCAGGTAAACGTCAATTAACTCTCGATATGGTTAGATCATTGTCTAATGGACTTGGAATTCCTGCTGAGGTACTTATAAAGAAGCCATGTATCGAGGAAGACTCGGAATACCAGAGTTGGGATAATCGTCTCATCTCGGAAATGGATGCGCGGGGTTATTTTGGCAAAGATTCAAAGAAATATAGTAAAGTTGAGCTCCTTGAAAATTTCTTTTCAATAATTGGTTCTCCTGCACAGCTTGTTGGAATGGCACGAAAATCTAATTATAGATCGTCGCCACTTACTGACAAGCACGCATTAGAGGCTTGGGCCGTTTGTGTGCTCAAAAAAGCCAAGAGAATTAAAATTTCAAAAAAATATCAACATGGTACTATTAATCTTAAATTTATGCAAGAGCTGGCGAAATTAAGTGTAAAAGAAAATAGCCCGATATTGGTTCAAGAATATCTAAAAAAATACGGAATTATATTGGTAATTGAACCGCACTTTTCTAAAACTTATCTTGATGGTTCGGCCATTCTAATTAATAAAAATAATCCAGTTATCGGTCTAACTCTTAGATATGATCGGTTAGACAATTTTTGGTTTACCTTAATGCATGAATTAGCGCATATTGCTAAACACTATGATAGTGACATTAGTCTTTTTTATGACGAGCTTGAGGGGATAAAAGCAATTAATATTGATGAAAAGGAACAAGAAGCTGACGCCTTAGCTGAAGAGGCTCTCTTGCCAAAAGCAAAATGGGAAGTTAGTCCAGCCAGGCTTATTCCTTCTTCTATGGCAGCAAATAGCTTGGCCCAGGAGTTAGGTGTTCACGTAGCTATTATTGCTGGTCAAATCAGACATAAAGGCAATAAGTATATTTATTTAAGTAAAATCGTGAATGAAGAGAAAATTCAAAAGTATTTTCCTAATGAAAAGTGGAGAAAATAATATCTTGAACTCAAAACATTATGTGCCGATATTAAAGTGGAAGCGTGCTGAGCAAGGCGCTCTTGAGGCATTAGCAGATGAATATAGGGATAGGATATCTCCACTTATCGAGCTTGTTATGCCGAAGCCAAAATCATTATTTAAAGACAAAGAGGAGACAATCAGAAAAACTCGAGATGAATTATTTCAAGAATTAATTGCCACGTTTAGAACAAAAAGAATTTCTGAAATTCCAGAAGAAATAACTAAATCTTGGGGCATAAAACCAGCGTATATAGATTTTAGTTTAATATACACTGTTGCTTTAAAGGTAGAAAGTATAAAGAAAATAATTGAAAAAGCTACGGAACGCGGTGCAAAATTAATACCTATATTGAATCTGAGTGATAGCGATGAAGTTAAAAAGGCAATTCAACAAATCTTTAATAAGCAAGCCAATGGAATATGCCTTCGGATTGTCTCTAGTGAGTTAGAAAATACGAGGAAGCTCAATAAGCAGTTAGATGGTATTCTGCAATATCTCAATACAGCTAGAGGAAATATTGATCTATTAATTGACCTAAAAGAGATCAAAGAAAATGGCACCCATTATCGTAAATATTTCAACTTTAGTCAGGGAATCAAAGATTTGGTTAAATGGCGAAATTTCATTTTTGCTTGTGGTGTATTTCCGGAGAATTTATCTGAATGTGCACTTGATAAACCAAAACTTATTCCCAGGATTGAATGGGTGAATTGGTTAGGTATAAATAAAACGGGACTCAAAAGGACTCCGACCTTTGCAGATTATACGATTAGAAACCCGATTTATAATGAAACACTTCAGTTTTATTATTCTACCGCCAGCATCAAATATGCTCTTGAAAATGATTGGGTCATCCTCAAAGGTAAAGCAAAAACATTTGAAGATTATCTGGCCAATGCATCTTTATTAGTGAAAGATAAGATGTTTTTGGGGGAGAATTTTAGCGTAGGGGATAAATTTATTGCTGAAAAAGCAAGATATTTTCCAATATATATGGATCAGAAAAAGGAAGGTAAGAAACCAAAAGGCACAGGCAATACCGAGATGTGGCTTAAAGCATTTATTAACCACCATTTAACACTAACAGCTTATCAGATCGCCAATCTTCCCTAGAAACGAGCAAGGCATGCCTTACTCGTTCTTTTAGATCATTTATGTTTAATACATTAGCTAGTCTTTGGTATATGAGTTCACGAGGTTTAGAGCGTACCCCTTTTGCTTTGTTTTGTTCTTCTAAAATTTGCAGCGCTTCTTGTCTCCATAGCAATTGCGCAATGGAAACTTTGATTTGATTTGGATTATCTTCGGCTTCTCGAATGTTTTGAAAAGATATTTTACAGTTAGCATCAGTTTTTGCAACAGTGATACCCCACCAGTCAGGTATAATATTTATTGCATGATATAAATGATGTTTCCCGACAACCAGAGTTAGCTTATCGAAAACCTTGTTGAATTCGTTTATTTGTTCTGGCAGGCGATTAAGCGTGTCTCGATCACTTTTTATTTCATATCCATGCATAACACCATTAATAACAGTAATATCTATTCTTGCTGTTCCGTGTCGAACACCGAGCTCTTCAAGAATCCCTGCGGGTTGTTCGTTTTCTGAGCAATATTCTTTCAAATCTTTATTTAAAGCACTACGTAGAGCTATGCGTATGATTTTGTCGTTTGTAGGAACCATTTTATGGAAAGTGTTTATTTTCATATATAGAAATTGAAACTAGTATCTTAAATCTATTTTAGCATAAACTGGAAGAATATAGAAACAATTTGTAAATTTTATTGGTTAAAAAATCTTTCGGGACGTTCCCCAAATTGTCCGCCAGAGGCGGATCAGCCTTTGGCTGAAGCACAAGGGTGTTCCTCTTTTAGGTGACACTCTTCCGAACAAATCGACCAATGGCTTAAGCTTCACGGCAGGTAGATAAGCGAAGAAGAATATAAAGAAAGAGAAAAGTCTCGTCGCTATTAAAAATGTAAGCGGTAATGTCATTCTTCTTGACAATCAATTGAGTTGTGTAATATACTTAGATTGAGTTGAATCTTTCCATCCAACCAATGTATCTTTTTTACACCTCTGTAAGGTAACCCTATATTATATGAAATTAAAACTAAACGAACTGTTCAGTTGCGGTGTATTATTATCCCTATTACTATTTAATATCTACAACTTCTTTGGTGTTCATAATCTCTTTGCCGATTTCTACGTAGGCGGAGAGATAACTGAGAATACTACCTGGTATTTAAACGAAAGTCCCTACATTGTCATCTCAGATGTTACTATTTGTGGTGCAGGTAGTGGTCAAACCGCCACATTAATCATTCAACCAGGAGTCCAAGTAAGATTTGAACCTAACACAGGAATATATGTAGGAAAACCTTCCAACTACTTAGGTACTCTTATTGCCCAGGGAACTCAATCCCAACCCATTACCTTTACTTCTAACTTAACCAGCCCCTTTCCAGGTGCATGGGATGCGATATACTTTAGACCCCAGACCAATAATACCCTTACTATGCTTGATTACTGTAACTTTGAGTATGGAGGTAACAGTAGCCTCTACAACACTACACTCTTTTTTGAATCCACCTCACCCACTGTAACCAACTCTATTATTTCAAACAGTGGTGGTTATGGAATTTATTCAGATGATAATTCAGGTCCTACTTTAACTAGCAATACCTACTTAAACAATGCCTTCTATCCTATTAGCACTAACCCCAACAGCATTCTAAACATTACCCAATCAACTGGCTCAGGCAATAATCCAGATGCTATTGAAGTTAGGCAAGGAGAGGTTACTGTAGATAACGTATGGACAAATCAAGACTTTCCCTATGAACTCAGCTCAAATGTAACAATCTGTGATTACAACCTAACTGAGACTGCAACCCTAACCATAAATCCAGGAACCCGAATTCAAGTCAGACCCGATACATCAATATTTGTAGGAAAGTCTCCTAATCGCAAAGGTGCTATTATCGCTCAAGGAACACAATCAGAGCCTATTACCTTTACTTCTTATAACACAATTTCACCCTCTCCAGGAGATTGGGATAGTATCTACTTTAGAGACCAGGCCAATGATAAACTCACCATGTTTGACTTTTGTAGCTTTGAGTATGCAGGAAATAATATTGCCTATAATGCTACCCTATATTTTGAAGAATCTTCTCCCAAAATAAGCAGATCCAACATCTTAAATTCCAGTGGCTGGGGAATTTATTCTAATACCACATACAGTAATCCGGTTATTCATAATTCTAATATTATTTTTAATTCTTTGGGTGGTATAAATCATATT
Source organism: uncultured Planctomycetia bacterium (assembly GCA_964520705.1). Lineage (GTDB taxonomy): Bacteria > Omnitrophota > Gorgyraeia > Velamenicoccales > JABMQK01 > CAZFPS01. The sequence continues at coordinate 5,401 of CAZFPS010000064.1, forward strand.
AACGCCACTACAAACACAACAGTACAAGCCCAATACAATTGGTGGGGAGATTCATCAGGCCCCTCAGGTGCAGGCCCTGGTCAAGGCCAGTGGATAAGTGATAATGTAGAATATGAACCTTGGTTAGGTGAGAGTTTCTCATTAGACTTTTATCTTTCCCATATCTCAGTCTCACCCCAAAAATTCTCTCAAAATGGCGGCTGGACTACATTTGGTATTGATATCTCAGAGTCAGCTAACTGGACAATTACTATTGAAGATGATACACCTCAGCTTGTAAAAACTCTCTCAGGAAGTGGAACTCAAATTAGACAAGACTGGTATGGAGACGATGAAAATCAGCAACCCTTACTCAATGGCATATATACCTATACTGTTTCTGCTGAAAGTATCGCTCATCCAGGAACAAATGCCTCTTTAGTTGGCGGCCAAATAGAATTAGATGATACCTTACCAACCGCTAAGATTACTTCTCCTGAGTTCTATGATTTTCTGGCTAATAATTTGCTTTCCAGTGAATTTGAGATTCTGGGTACAGCCTCAGGAACAAATTTTAGCTCTTATACCTTGGAATATGGTGAGGGTGAATATCCTACACAATGGAATACAATCACCACAAGCACAAATCTTGTAGAGAATGGCCTTTTAGGCACTTGGGATGCTACTGGCCTTTATGGTTCTGTATATACAATCCGCCTAATTGTAACTGATACTTCTCAAAACCTAGCCACTGATTTAGTAACTATAAATCTCCTCGCAGTCTATAATTTATACGACAGCATAGACCCTTTTTCACCCAATGTTGATGGTTCCAAAGACGATACCACAATCGGTGCTGAATTTTCTCATCTTTCTGATTGGCTACTTAACATAACAGACTCTGGCCATCAGACAGTAAGAACCTTTAATGGCACAAACTCTTCATCTTTATCTCAACTCTGGGATGGCAAAGATGAATCTCAACAGACGTTGGCTGATGATAATTATACTTATCAAATTCAGATAACTGAGCCTTCATCAAGTACAACTGCTCTTTCGGGAACAGACACAAGCTCCATTGATAATACTTCACCCACTACTGAGATTAGTTTACCCCAACCCAACGGACTTATTTCTGGATTAGTAACGATCGTCGGTACAGCAGATGATTTACACTTTGAATCTTACAAAGTAGAATATGGCATAGGACTTGAACCTTCCGGTTGGATAACTATCCAACCTACTACTTTCACTCCAATAATCAATGATACTTTAGCCACTTGGGATGTAATTGACTTTGATAATGGTGATTATGTAATCAGGTTTACTGTCAATGATACCGCTGGAAATACTGCCACCCTTGATAGGCCTGTAGTAATAGATAACATCCAGATTACTAATGTCTATACTGATCCCACTAGCTTTAATCCTTCTATTGGTGAGACAGTAGATATTAACTATACAATTGACCGGGATGCAAATGTAATTACTGTCATCCAGAACTTGTTTTACAACATCATAAAGATACTTGGGCCAAATTTCAGGCTCGCTGGCCCGAACATAGAGATATGGAATGGCTTTAATCAAACAGGTAATATTACTGCTGATGGTGCCTATACGTTTAGCCTCAATGTTACTGATGGAACAAGCTTTGGTGAATACACCCCTGACTATATTCCTGATACAGTAGGTGTAGGAGGTTTTAGTTTAGATTATGGCTTTGACCCTCATAACAATGAATTATGTAATATCACTTACAATTTAGCTGATGATGCCCAAGTCCTTATTAAGGCTGGGGGCGCTGGTGGCGATGACCCTAATTGGGCTATTGTAAACTCAAGGCCCAGACAATCAGGTCCTAATATTGACTACTGGAATGGCAGAGACCCCAATAATAATGTCGTAGACTTAAGCACAGGCACAGTAGCCATCTGGGCTCAAAAGCTACCAGATGAGCCAATTATTGTAGTAAGTGACCTTGTAGTAGAGGTTGCCACAGACCCTTATTCTATTATTCCTTCGTACGGTGAGTTTACTACGATAACCTACACCATTTCAAAACCTGTGAATGTCAGTGTATTCGTATACAATCCTCAAGGCGCATTAGTAAAGGTCTTAGAAGATAATGTTGCTAAGAATGCAGGAACCTATGAAATAACCTGGGATGGAACAGATGCTAATAATGAACCTGTCTCTCAACAAGGAAACTTCACAATTAAAGTAGAAGCAACAGGTGGAGATAGTAAAACCACAACAAGTTTTGCAAATGTAACGGTGCATTAGTTCTCGCTGACAAGATCAGCTCGAACTTGATTACAGTGATTAATTTATGGACAATCTCCGTAATCTTTCTAAAATCTTTGTAATCATACTAAAAAGATGAAGAGACTTTATTATCTGATTTTAATAATTTTGTTAGTTTGCATGATTCCATTGAATTCATTTGCACAAGAAATCAACCAGAGCGAATCAGTAGGAAAGATTGTCTTCACTCAGCACGATGGCAACTACTGGCAAATTTGGATAATGGATTTAGATGGTTCAAACAAAAAGAAGTTAACCTCATCCAGCGTTGATAAGTGTTCTCCTGACTTTTCCAGCGATGGAAACAAAATAGCCTATGTAACCAACGAAGGAAAACTTATGACGATGGATAGTAGCGGAGATAATAAAACACACATCCCTCTAAATATCAGTGCCAGAGAGCCTAAATGGTGTTTTGAGGATGAAAAAATAATCTTTACTTCTTATCGAGGAGTATTTTTCTTAGACGATAGTGATATCTGGATAGTAGATAGTGACGGTTCAGGCCTAAACAAGATTATCCGTCGCCCCTCACTCCAATTCTTGCCTAATGTTTCAGAAGATAACAAAGAAATGCTCTTCGTAGATGTACTGGAAATTTCCAGCCATGAAATCTTTAAGCTCAATCTCGAAACAGGAGATTATCTTCAGCTTACTGATAACTCTTATCATGATACAGATCCTGTATTTGTAGCTGATACGAATAAAGTTGAGACTCGGGATGGCCAGCCGCAGGAGACGGCAAAAAATACTACGACTGGCCAAATAGTCTATGCCTGTGATAAAGACGCCAATTACGATATCTGGATAATGGATAAATTTGGCCAGAATCCCAAGAATCTGACAGGCCATCCTGCATATGACTCATCCCCAGCTATAACCAAAGACGGCAAGGCCATATTTTTCCTATCCGATAGAAAAAAAACTATGCAGATTTGGAGTATGGATATAGATGGTGGCAATCTTAAACAAATTACAAAAGATAAATATGATAAGCAGGATATCACTATTAGTGAGTGATGCTTATTTTAAATCCGAAGCACGAAGCACGAAATTCGAAACAATTTTCAAATGTCAAAAATCTTAATGTCAAAAAAAACAAAAGTTTTGAAAATTAGAACATTAGAGAATTCGGATTTGTTTCGGATTTCGATATTCGAATTTAAACCATAGTAGATTGATGTGTAGGTGTACTACATTATGAAAATCAGAATTCCACTAATACTAACGCTTATTTTAATGTTAGCCACTTCAGCTCTGGCAAAGGAAACAGACGAGTCAGTGGTTAAAGATTTTGTTGTGGATAAAGAACATAAAACCATCTCCTATGAGTTAACTAAACCTGCTACAGTCCGAATAAGAGTTGGTTCAAAATCAGGCCCTCTTCATAGAACCCTGGTTAACTGGAAAAAACAAAGAAAAGGAAAACACAGAATAAAGTGGGATGGCGAAGATAGCTCTGGAACCTTTAATATCTTAGATAATAAAAATTTTACTTTTTCATTAAATTACTATGTGCCAGGTGAAGATTCAACTATGTTTACTTTTGTACCTTTAGAAAGCAGCATAGTTGTTACTGATTATTTTATTGGTAGAGCTCCCAAATTAGTTCATCTTAGCCAAATTCATAAAAATCATAAAAAACAACACTGTAAAGATATTAAAGTCATATTTGAACTTCCAAAAGACATTAAAAAGACAAAACAAGGAATTGCTAAAATTAAAGGAACCACATCCATTACCATAAAACTCCCTAAAAATGATAAACTCTGGTTCAGACAGGAACGCTTCAGCATAAACATCTTTATTGATGATGTATTTGTAAAGGGGGAAGCTTTAGGATATACTCCTTATACTTGGAATTTTAACTCTGAAGGAATAAACAAAGGAAAGCATTTAATTACAGTTAACATAAAAGGCTTTAATGACCATATAGCTATAGGGAGCTTACCTATATATATTGAACCAAAAAATGATTACAGCGATTAAAAAAGAGATTCCAGAGATTAAACGAAGAAAAATCTCCGTAATCTATAAATAATCTTAGTAATCAAGAAATTAATGAACAGAAAAATAAAAATAATCTCTATAATCTCAATAGCAATGCTTCTGTTTTCTTTAAATGCCTTTGCTGCTACTATTGAAATACAACCTGTATTAGAAGGTAAACAATACTATATAATGAAGCTCGGTGAGGCCCAAACTTTTACAGCTTATGGTTTTGGCTTTGATAAGCAGACGCAACAAAAACTACCCGATGCAGAAATAAAGGAAATTAAATGGATTTTTGATGAAAGATTCCTAGAGTTACAAGACAAGAAAGACAACAGCATTACCTTAAAACTAATAAAAAACAGAACCTCTAGATTAACGGTAACAGCAATAATTGATAATAAATCTGTAAGCAAGACTATTTTTATTGTAGTTAGTTCTCACTGAACAAGTCAGTTCGAACTAACTTGATTACAGAGATTTTTCAGCCA
>CAZFPS010000065.1:0-402 GCA_964520705.1 uncultured Planctomycetia bacterium
GAAAAAATTAGAAAGATTGCATAAGATTTTTGGGATAATTACAGAGTTTCCTTTCCTTTTTAAATTCGCAAAATTTTTCATTAGATTACCCTTGGATGGATTTTATAAATTTATCTTTTTCTGTTGGTATGGATTCTGCTTTAGGATAAGACTTGAAAAATGGAAGAAGACACCTCGAGAAATATATATTTTAATCGTTACATTGCTTAACTATTTGAGGCAATTGAGCCTGTCGGAGAAGTCTTTTAATTCTAAAGCTAAGCGATGAAATACCCTTAATTCTCTTTTATTTTATGTTTGCTGTAGCTGGAGTTAATTTTATCAAGAATAAACTCAAAGTTTATAAGAGTTTTACCTAATAAAGGATATCAGAATACTGTATGGTTTGAAGATGTCAAAAAA
>CAZFPS010000065.1:412-10157 GCA_964520705.1 uncultured Planctomycetia bacterium
AGATAGAAAATAAATTATCTTTAACAGACTGCCCTTCCCAAATTATAATTGAGACTACGGCTTATTGCAATCAAAGATGCAGCCATTGCGGACATAGAGTTATGAAAAGAAAAAAAGGTAATATGGATATGTGCCTATTTAAAAAAATAATTGATGAAATTGCTTACGAAGATAAAAATACCGAACTATGGATGACTTTTTATGGTGAGGCCCTCATATTACGGTACAGATTGTATTATATGATAGAGTACACAAAGAGAAAGGGGTTGAACTACGTAGTCTTAAACTCCAATGCAATGCTTTTAGATAAAGAAATGGTAAATCTCTTAATAGATAGCGGCTTAGATAGGTTCATTATAAGCATAGATGGGTTTACGAAAGAGACTTATGAAAAAATAAGGGTTGGCGGCAACAGAGAGCAAGTATATGCCAATGTTCTTTATATGTTAGAGCTGTTAAAGAAAAGAAATATAAAGAGGCCTATTTTAGAGGTTCAGTATTCTGTAATGGATGAGAATGAAAGGGAATTAGAAGATTTTAAGAATTTTTGGTTTGAAAAAGGAGCTCATGTAAAAATTAGGGAAAAGTTGAGCTGGGCAGGTACGGTGCAGGCTGGTAATCTAAATCCATATCAAAACAGGATCGCCTGTCCCTGGGCCTTGCGAACCTGTGCTATATATTGGGATGGAGGAATGTGTTCCTGTGCCGTAGATTATGATAGGGGATTCGTTTCGGGTGACGTTAATGATAAGTCAATAAAAGAGATATGGAATACAACACACAGAGAATTTCAAAAGTTGCACTTAAATCATAAATTTGCTCTTCTTCCTGAAATCTGTAAGAATTGTTTAGATTGGCAGGCAATTGGGGCAACCACCTATGATAATGCAACCCGTAAGCCCGCTTACTGGAGAGATTTGCTTAAATAGAAGAAAACTATGTGCGGAATTTGTGGTTTTACAGGGCCTGGTAATTTAGAATTGTTAAAGAAAATGACGCGTCTTTTGGTGCATCGCGGTCCAGATGACGAAGGATATTATACTTACGATGGGATAAATTTGGGGATGAGACGATTGGCGATAGTGGACGTGGAAGGAGGCCCCCAACCCCAAACAAATGAGGATAAAACGATTTGGATAATCTTTAATGGAGAAGTATATAACTTCATAGAGTTAAGGGAAGATCTTCTTCAGAAGGGGCACAGATTTAGTACCCATCATTCCGATACGGAAGTGATAGTCCATCTCTATGAAGATTATGGCTTAGAGTTTGTAAAAAAAATAAATGGAATGTTTGCTATAGCTATCTGGGATTTAAGGAAAAAGGCGTTAATCTTGCTAAGAGATAGATTAGGGGTTAAACCTCTATTTTATACCTCGCTCAATGGCAAATTAATTTTTTCTTCAGAAATAAAGTCTATTTTGAACCATCCTGATGTGAAAAGAACTCCAAATTTTAGATCTTTGCATTATTATTTATCACTAAAACACATCCCTTCTCCTTATACGGCCTTTGAGGGAATACATTCCTTAAGGCCTGCTCATTACTTGATTTTTAAAGATAGTCAGCTAACTTTTAAAAAATATTGGGACATAAAATTCAAATCAACTTTTACTAATGAAGAAGAAGTTATAGAACAGATGTTTAGTATCTTGAAAGATGCGGTCAGGGTGCGCTTAAGGACCGATGTACCCTTCGGGTTGTATCTCAGCGGAGGAGTGGATTCCAGCTGCATTGTTAGCCTTGCTTCACAAATGTGTGGCGTGAAACTAAAAACTTTTTCGTTAGGATATAAGGATGCTTTTGCTAACAAAGAAGAAGATATTAAGTCAGCACGGGCAATGTCCCAGCTTTATGGGACAGAACATTATGAATATTATACTGATGCCGAGGAACTGAAGAAAGAAGTTCACAATATTATATCTTCTTTTGACCAGCCTTTCGGAGGAGTAATATCCACGTATTTTCTTACCAAGTTGATATCTCGACATGTCAAAGTAGCACTTTCAGGAGATGGCGCAGACGAACAGTTTGGTAGCTATCTTTCTCATAGACTAGCCTCCTGTTATGGAGACTATGTAGAGTATAAAAAATTTGGTGAGGCTAAAGGGAATTTGGTTTTGTTTAAGGGTAACTTAGAATTTATAAAGACTATTTTTCAAGGAGCTGAAAAAGTTTATAAATGGAGAGCTAGAATATTGCCATTTTCTGATATAGATAGTAAAAAAGTTTTTTCTAAAGAAACTCAAGATGCTACAGGCTCCGAATCTATGGAAGGATTCTTGAGGGAATCATTTGATATTTCTTCTCCCGACTTATTAAACAAGCTTTTAGAAGCAGAATTAAAAACCTTTTTTCCGGATCAGGTTCTTGCTTTTATGGATTTTTTGTCTATGTCTCACTCCGTAGAGATTAGAAGTCCTTTTATTGACTATCGCTTTGTGGAACTTGTAGCACAGATAGATGAAAAGCTGAAGATAAAAGACGGGACCGTAAAATTTATACTAAAAAAGTTTATCCAGTCTAAAAGAATTTTGCCGCGGGACATTATTGCTCGTCCCAAAGAAGGGTTTGTTATGCCAGTATATCGATGGTTGGATTCCAGCCTGAAGAACTGGGCTAAGGAAATTATATCTCCAGCTTCGTTAAAAGGATTAAAAATTTTCAATGCTCCATATATAGAGGATATGGTAAATGCGCATTATGAAGGAAAAATTAAATCTCATGCTGAAATCTGGAACATAATTATGCTGGTTCTCTGGTACAGGAGGTATTTTTCTTAATATGGATTTTGCTTAGAGGTGAACGATGAACGAGATACATATACCTAAAGAGTTTGATTATAAACCAGGAGCTGAAGATTTCCCATTAATGTGTGTTCTTTCTTTTGTTTATATTTGTAATGCCGGCTGTCCAAACTGCCCATATAATAATTCAGACATACGAGCTACATACAAAAATGCTTTAATTATGCCGGAAGATATCTTTAAAAGAATAGCTGATGAATGTGCAGAGCATCAATGCTATTTGCGTCTTTCTGGCGGGGGAGAACCTATGCTCCATCCTCAAGCAACGCCCCTTATGGCATATGCAAAGAACAAAGGATGTAAAATAGGCTTGATTACCAATGGTTCCAATTTTACGGAAAAGGATTTACGTATACTTATAAATAGTCAGGTTGATCTTATAGAATTCAGTGTGGATGCTCCTGATGAAGAAACATATAGTAAGGTAAGGCCAGGGCTTAGATGGGGAAAGTTAAACAGCGCGGTAGAGAAAGCAATAAGAATAAGAAATGAGCTAAAGAATAATACCAAAATAATTGCCAGTATAGTAAACCAGAAGGGAGTGGATATAGAGAAGGCAAAGAAGCATTGGGAAGATAGAGTTGATAAGGTTCAGATAAGGAAATATTTAACCTGGGGATATAATGAGGATCTTTCTCAAGATCCCAGCCCCTATCTTCCTCCGGAAGATAGAATTCCTTGTCCTTGGCTTTTTGAGAGATTCAATATTGACTCAAGAGGTGATGTTACAGTGTGTGGGGAAGATATTGCGTTTAAGGAGAAATTCGGCAACATGATGCAAAATAGCATTAAAGAGTTATGGAAACATCCTAAAATGGAATATTTTAGAGAGCAGCATTTAAACAGGCAAGGAGACAAAATTTCCATTTGTGGTAAGTGTCCGGATTGGCAATACAGGTCTTGGAATTATAATTATTGGAAGATTGTAAACGATGCGGAGAAGAAGCGAAAGTCTAAAATTTCTCAGGAATAAAGAACAAAACAGCGTGAGTTTACTATGAGGATGTCCGATGTTTCTGTGGTTATTCCTGCGGCAGGAGAAGGGACTAGATTCGGTATGTATACTGAGTTTATTCCTAAAGAAATGTTACCTGTATGGAATAAACCGCTAATTTATTGGGCAGTTAAAGAAGCCGTCCGTTCAGGGTTCAAACATACCATTATTGTTATTAATGAAAAAAAGGAGATGATAAAGAGTTATATTTCAAAAGTATTTTCCAATAAAAAATACAAGATTGTTTTTGTTTATCAGGCTAAAAGGCGTGGTATAGGAGACGCTCTCTTACAAGCGAGACATTTGATCCAAAGAGATTTTTTTCTTATGCTAATTCCAGATCAATTTCTTTATCAGGCGTTACCCGGTAGAGAATTGGTGCGGGTATTTCGGTCGCAACTGAAAAATGCAAAACGAGTTGTAGTGAGCACACTGATAGATATTCGTCCTGGAGAAAAAAGGTATTTCTCGGGAATGAAGCCTTTTAAACTAGAAGAATCAATTTCACGAAATGTGTATAAAATAGAAGATTTCTCAGTTAATGATATTACGATGGATCGTAACATCATTCGTGGTTTTGGCAGAACGCTCTTTCCGACAGAAATTTTCAGATATTTTAATAAGGATTATATAAATCCCGTAAGTGGTGAAGTCGATTTGTATTTGACTTTTCAAGAGACTTTTAAAAAACTCCATCATTATGGGGTAATAGTTAAGGGCGGGCCTATGGATTTTGGTGATTGGGAAAAATACCTTTACTTCTCTAAAAGAGTAAATAAAGAGTTGATACCATGACCATCATATGAAAAGTTCATTGAAGATTAGCATAGTATTATCTTTAATTATATTGGTAGCTGTGGCTTTCAGATTCTTGGCTCTTAGTTGGGGTTTACCCATAAGATACAATGATGATGAAACAAACTATATTGAAATGGCCTTACGTATCGGTATCGGCAAATTTGAGCCTGAGCATTTTGGTCATGGTACATTATTCCCAGATATTCTCTTTTTTGTGTATGCATTATATTTTTTGGTGGGCAAAGCCGTAGGCATATTTACGTCTTTAGATGCGTTTATGCTTGCTTATTTAAGAGATCCTTCTGTTTTTGCCATATCAGCCAGGTTAGTTGTTAACATTTTTGCCGTTGGTACGCTTTATCTGACTTACTTAATGGGAAAAGAACTTTTTAATAGAAAGGTAGGTGTACTGGCCAGTTTATTTCTAAGCTTCTCTACAGTTCATTATATGATGTCTACCACTGGGTTGGCGGATATGCCGGCTGCGTTTCTCTTGCTTTTGTCTTCTTATCTAGTATTGAAATATTATTTTTCAAACGAGGCAAATGCCAGCTTAAAATACTTTTGTTTTTCTGGATTTGTTCTTGGTTTAGCTATTGCTGCCAAAATGTTGACCGCACCAGGTATAATTCTTTATTTGTTCGTATATTTTTACAAAGAAAAAAGACTCTTTAAAATTTTGAATAGAAATCTTTTCATAGGTCTATTTTTTGTAATTTTAGGTTTTTTTGTTGCCGAGCCTTATCCATTTATTAATCCAGGAAAGTTTCTCAATTCTTTAGTTTCTATAAAAGCACACTATGTCGACATTAGCAAATCTACAGCTCCTGCTTTTGCCTATTTTTTTGAATGGATACCAAATGCCTTGGGAGGTATTTCAGCTTTAGTTTTCTTCGCCAGTGTTTTCTACTTTTTGCATAAAAGGGCAAAGAATGCAATGTTAACTTTGGTTTTTCCTTTGGCACATTTTTTACCTTTCTTAATAGGAACAGGCTTTCCTTATTATTTATTACCAAGCTTACCTTTTATCTGTTTAGTTATTAGTGCATTTTTATATGAAATTACTTTAAAGCTTAAGAGATGCAGAGTTGTCTTTCTTTACACTTTTACTTTTATTTGCATTCTTAATCCAGCTTTAGATAGTTTGCGTTATTATTTGGTTATCACCAGTAAAGATACTCGGATAAAAGCCAAAGAATGGGTTGAAGAAAATATTGAAGGTGGAAAAAGCATTATTCTGGAGGGAGCTTTAGGTAATGATCTTGTATTGGTACCAAAATTGGATGAGAATTTAGAGTCTTTAAAGGATTCACTCAAATGGACTATAGCTCATGGAGGTAGCGGAAGATTTCAAAAACTTTTAATAAAAAATTATGATGATAGTAGAAAGACCTATCGGTTATATAAGGTTTCGCAATATTTTGAAGAAGAAGATATTTTAGATACCAATGCCGACTATTTAATTACCTGTGGGTTTTTTGATTTAAGCCTTGGACATCTTGAGGGCTATCGCGATAAGAAATATTGCCAAGATTACCAGGGGCGTAGGAGAGTTTTGACTGCAATTGAAAACAAGTTTCTACTCATAAAGGAAATTGAGCCTTTTCCTAAGTTTAGGTTTTTTTACCCGCTTTTCTCTACAGTTGACTATCGAGCCTTAAGGAAGATAGATGTTTTTAGGGATAGGCCAAAGATTGCTCCTGGACCGAAAATTAGGATTTATGAAAGGATGCCTTAAAGGAGGCAGGCGATGTATTTATTAGCTAATAAAAATATTAAGTTAGTTCCGATCGAGAGAAGGCATTTGACAAAGAGCCTTCAGTGGGTAAATGACCGACAAATTGCTGAGAAATTGATGAGATATTTGCCTGTCTCTAAAAAAGAGGAACTTCAATGGTACCGGACAATTCAAAAGGACAGAGCAAGAATGGTTTTCGCCGTAGAAAAAGATTCTAAGCATATAGGTAATGTAGGGTTATATGATATTGATTATGTGCATAAGAAAGCCGAACTTTGGATTGTTATTGGAGAGCCTAAATATAGGCATCGGGGTTTTGGCCGGCAATGCCTAACAATCTTGTTTAACTATGCCTTTAATTGTTTAAATCTAAATAAGATATATCTTCACGTTGACCAAGATAATATTTCAGCGGTACGGTTTTACAAAAGTTTAGGCTTTAAAAAAGAGGGACGTTTTAAAAAGGATAAATATATTGAAGGTAGATATAGAGATATATTGCGCCTTTGTATATTTAACAAATAGTCAATCAATGGACAGACCTAAATATACCATCGAATATTGCAATTCCTTGCCCAAGTTTGATAGGAGTGTTTCATTATTATGCTGGGCTTTCAATGAGGAGGAATTGATTTATGGCTTTTTAATAAAGGCAAACAATCTTTTGCAAAAAACCGTGCAGGACTATGAGATTGTTGTTGTCAATGATTGTAGCACTGACCGTACTAATGAAATCATCCGTTCTTTACAAACAAAGATTCCGCAGATTAAGTTAAGTCGCAATTCGGTAAATCTGGGCGTTGGTTTTTCTTGTCGCAAGGCAGTGCAAAACGCAACAAAAGAATACCTTTTTTGGCAGACTATTGATTGGTCTTATGATATTAGCTATTTAAGAATTTGTTTTGAATTTTTAAAATCATATGACATTGTCCAGGGGGTGAGGCGCAAGCCCATAATTGGAGTAAGTAAACAACTAAAACCCATAGTTTTTCTATTGAGATTATTCGGGATAAAGTACTTAACAAAACGTTCTGATACTATTTCCAAAGCTATAATTTCGGTTATAAATTATATTTTGATTCGCATTCTCTTTGGTGTACCTCTTTCAGACTATCAAAACATAACTTTTTATCCGACAGAGTTTATCAAATCTATTGAGAATGAAGCGACTAGTTCCTTCGTCAGCCCGGAAGCATTGATTAAGGCCTACTGGCAAAAAAAATCGATAGTAGAAGTGCCTATTTCTTTTATTCCTCGGAGGTTAGGAAAGGCTAAGGGGACGAGTCTTAAAACTATTAAAGCCTCAGTAATTGACATTTTTGGGTTATGGTTTAAGTGGCGCATTTTAAAAAGAAGGAATTTCCAAGGTTACGGAAAGATTACTCGCTTAAAGCCTGAAGAGTGGAAGGTCAAGGCCTAATGCTGAAACTCAATAAGAACCCTAAGTTGGAATTGGGAGATTTATCAAGCAAAGAAAAGAACAGATATTGGGAAATAAAAATAGGTAAGCAGAGGTTAATTTATTCTTATCTCTTAAACCGAGTAAAAATTATGGAACCTCTGCTTAAACTTGCTAAAGGGGCAATCGGTCTTATTGTATTTTCCATACTTTTATTGCCGCTATTCATCATTGCCGTTTTTATTTTATTGCCGCTAAAAAGAAAGTATTCAATTAGTCAACAAGATGATGGAGTAAGTTATGCCATAACGGCCTACAAAAAGTTTATGGATATCTATCCGGCAAGAGTATATAGTCCGCTAATTAAATCTTTAGAATTGGGTTTATTCAAAACACTAGATTTAAAACACCCTAGTTTAGAAATCGGAATCGGCGATGGATACTTTAGTTCTTTGCTTTTCAATGGAAATAAAGAGAAGTTAACTATAGGAAGTGATCTGATATATGAAACTATTCTTAGTGCAAAAAAATACGCACATTTTGAAAAATTGGCAGTTCTTGATGTTGAACAAGTGCCCCTGCCTGACAATTGCCTTGAAACTGTAATTATGAATAATTTAATGCACCACTTACCATCTAGAGAGAAGGTATTTAATGAGGTGCAAAGAATTTTAAGGCCGGGCGGAACTTTTGTTTTTACAGATAATCTCTATGGGTGGATTAAACATACATTTGATTCTCGACTGTTGAGGTTTTTTCGATTGAACTGGGCAGCTAAGAGCTTAGAAAAATTCAAATTGCATCTTTTTGCTCAAAAATTACTATTATCCGAGGATTATTGGAATTTGTGCGTCAAAGATTCCGAAATGGAAGTTGTTGTTAATAGGGAGTTTTTAAGCAAAAAAGCCACGACTATCTCCAGTATTTTTGAGTACCTTAATTTCTTGCAAGGCCAACCTACTAGAAAATCGATGAGATTATTATTGCGATTACTGCCTTTTGCCAAAAGGTACATTAATAATGTATTTGAAGGCATTATAAAGTATCTAATCATAGCTGATAAAAGTTTGACGAAAGAAGGTGAAGGGGCATATCTGTTTGTCGTTTTAAGAAAAAGGCAAGATAGAAATAAGCAACGATTAGTCAATGACGCAAAATATGTCTGTCCTAACTGTAAATCTGAAGTAGAAAATAGAGATGACGAGTTCTTTTGTCATCGGTGCCAACAAAGCTATATGGTGAGAAAAGGCATACCCATGTTTCTTTCTTACCAGAAAGATTTAAAGGGTTTTAAGAACTACTTAGAGCTAAGCGATAAAAAAAAGGTGAGCGAATATATTACCTAGTTTTGCCTTATGGATAAACGAGTGGTTATTTTACAACCGGGCTACTTGCCTTGGTTAGGTTTTTTTGAACAATTGGCCAAAAGTGATGTGTTTGTCATTTACGACGATGTTTACTACGATAAACATGGTTGGAGAAATAGAAATAGAATAAAGACTCCTCAAGGAGCTCAGTGGTTGACTGTACCGATACGTGTAGATTTCAGAGAAACGATTATCAGGGATGTAAAAATTGATAATAATCAAATTTGGCCGAAGAAACATATCAAGACGGTAAAACAAAATTATAGCTCAAGCTTATTCTTTGATAGATATTTTGGCGCTTTTGAAGCAATTATTGGCAAGAAATGGGAATATTTAATTGATTTGGATATGGAACTTACATATTGGCTTGCCGAAGAGTTGGATATTAAAAGAAACATAATGTTTTCTTCAGATTTGAATGTGCAAGGCGATAGGATTAATAGATTGATAAAAATATGCAAGAAAGTAGGGGCGAATAAGTTTTACGAAGGCGCAGCTGGAAAAAATTATATTGGCCCAACAGATTTTGAAAATGAGGGAATTAAGGTGGATTTTCAAGAATATGTTCATCCTCAATATAGGCAACTGCATAAGGAGTTTATTCCTTATTTATCGGCAATAGATTTATCAATCTATTAATCC
>CAZFPS010000066.1:0-10019 GCA_964520705.1 uncultured Planctomycetia bacterium
TGTGTGCCGCCACAAAATTCTTTAGAATAATCTCCGATAGAAATTACGCGGACTTTTTCTGCATACTTCTCACCGAATAGAGCAATCGCCCCGCTCTTTAAGGCCTTGTCTTTATCACTAATTTCGACTTTTACTTTCTCATCGGATCTAATATACTCATTGATTAAATCTTGAATTCTTTTTAATTCATCTTCTTTTAAATCTTTAAAGTGAGTAAAGTCAAAACGAAAATGGTCCGGCTCAACTAACGAACCTGACTGCTGTACGTGTTGACCTAAAACCCGCCTTAAAGATGCTTGTAGCAGATGTGTGCTGGTATGGCTTCTTCTAATAGCCTGCCTCCTTTCAGAGTCCACTTCGGCTATAATTATATCCTTAACTTTAAGTTCTCCGCTTTTCACCTTAACAATATGCACAATAGAACCATCAATTTGCTTGGTATCTAATACATCTAGAGAAGATTTTTTATTGGACGAGACGATTTCTCCTGTATCACCAACTTGTCCACCCGATTCACCATAAAATGGCGTCTTATCCAAAACCACCCAAGCCTCATCGCCGGCTTTAATGCTTTTGGTATTTTGTTTTGTCCTTATAATCTGAACAACTTGACATTCTTGTTTAGTAGTCTCATAGCCAACAAATTGTGACGGCAAAATCTCTAAAATGTCTTTTGAGAATATATCAGAAGACATAGCGCTACCCTTTCTTGCTTTTTGTTTCTGCTTCTCCATCTCCTCATTAAATCCAGCTAAATCTAGGCTAAAGCCGTTTGCCTCTGCATTGACCGCTGTCGACTCAACAGGGAAACCATAAGTATCATAAAGCTTAAATATAGTCTTTCCCGAAATTTTCTTGATATTTTGTTTTTTAAGATTAGCTATCTCTCCTTGAAGAAAATTTCCACCATCTTTCAAGCTGTTTATAAACCGTTCCTCTTCGGATAAAATAATTCCTGAAATATTCTCTCTCCTATCCATCAATTCTGGATACGGTTCCTTCATCAAATCGCAGACCTTGGAAACCAACTTATACAAGAAGGGTTTATTCTGTCCTAATTCTTGAGTAAACCAGCTTGCCTTGCGAATAAGCTTCCTTACCACATAACCTCTGCCTTCATTAGAAGGTAATATTCCATCGCCAATCGCAAAAACTACAGCCCTAACGTGATCAGCGATGCAATTAACTTTCTCTGTAAAATCAGTCTGCGTGATATTTAAGGCCTTTCTTATCTCATTTGCTATTGGTTTAAAAATATCTATCTCAAAGTTAGTCTTAACTCCCTGCATGCAAGAAGCCATTCTCTCCAAACCCATTCCGGTATCGATATTATTACTGGGCAGTGGTTCTAGTTTGCCGCCCTCTTTGCGGTTGAACTGTGTGAATACTAAATTCCAGATTTCCACGAACCTGCCGCAATCACATTCAGGAGAACAATCTGACTTTCCACAACCTACGTCCTTACCCCAATCAAAAAATATCTCTGAACAAGGTCCGCACGGTCCATTCGGCCCATCCTTAATCGCGTTTGAAGGCCAAAAGTTATCTTTTTGTCCGAATTTACAGATTTTATCCGCTGGGACTTTTATTTCATCTAGCCAAACCTCATAGGCCTCATCGTCCTCTTCATAAACTGATACCCATAACTTCTCAGGGCTAATCTTTAAATCCTTAGTCAGAAATTCCCAAGCCCAAGAAATGGCTTCTTTTTTAAAGTAGTCGCCAAAAGAAAAATTACCTAACATCTCAAAAAAAGTGTGGTGCGAAGGAGTGTGCCCCACTTTTTCAAGATCTCCGGTTCTTAAACATTTCTGAGAAGTTACAGCTGTGCGAAAATCTGTAACTTTGCCCATAAACTGCTCTTTGAATTGATTCATCCCTGCAGACGTAAACAAGACCGAAGGGTCGTTTTTTGGCGCCAAGGTATCACTGGAAATAATCTTGTGCCCCTTGGACTCAAAAAAACTCAAGAATCTCTTTCTTATTTCATTTGTGCTCATTATAATTCTCTTAAAACGTCAAAAACAATATCTTTAGAAAAACCTTTTCTCAAAAAGAAACTCCAAAGCCTGCTTTTAATCTTCTGTTTATCTAAATTTGTTAACTTCTTTAATTTCTTCTGGAATAGCTCTCTAACAACGGCCTCTTCTTCTTCAGGAGAATCAAAGTCGCTGATTACCTGTTTTACGATTTCCTTATCTATGCCTTTAATCTTTAATTCGTAACTTAAGCGATTTAGGCCGAGCGGTTTCTTTATTCTTGACTCCACCCATAGTCGCGCAAAAGCTAAATCATCAAGAAGCCCAATCCCATAAAGCTCTTTGATTACCAAATCAATAATATCTTTAGCGAATCCTTTTATTTTTAGGCGATTGCGCAGTTCGTATTCACTGCGGGGCCTTATCTTTAATAAATTAAAACAAGCTCTTTTCGCTTGGCTTAAATCTTTCCTATTCACTAATTTTGTCTTTAACTACGAAATACCCGCGAGATGTCTTTATCAGCGCATCGCCTTTCAACTCTCCGGTAATCTCGTTATAATCACTCATATTCTTTACTGGCTCTCTGTTGATTTCTAAAATCACGTCGCCAGAGATTAACCCGCCTTGGTCAGCTTGTGAATTTGGTTCAACTTTTACAACGATCACTCCTGTTTTCTCGTTAATCCTAAATCTTCTGGTGATATTGCTGTCTAATGGCTGAACCTCAATACCGCGCCATGTGGTCTCCTCTGACTCATATGTCAAATTCTCTTCATCAATACTATCAGGCCTCTGCCCAGCCTTCACTTGCAGCACCAAAGATTTTCCTTCTCGGAATACAACCACCTTAACCACTTTACCGACTTCTGTTCCAGCAACTACTTTAACTAAATCACTAGCATCTTTTATAATTTGCTCATTGAATTTCGTTATCACATCTCCTTCTTTAACTCCTGCTTTTTCCGCTGGGCCATCTGATAAAACTTTAGCCACTAAAACACCATCTTTGCCCTTTAATTTAAAATAGCTCATTAAACCATCGTCTAAATTCTGTATGTTCACCCCCAACCAGCCGTATAAAATCTTTTTTCCGGCTATGAGACTGGAGACAATCCGCTTGGCAGAATTAATCGGGATAGCAAAGCCGACTCCTTGATAACCTCCGCTTGTAGAAAATATAGCCACATTTATTCCTACGACTTGCCCTGAAAGATCAACTAAAGGTCCGCCGGAATTACCGGGATTAATCGCCGCATCAGTCTGAATCAAATCAGAATAGTCTCTATCTCTGCCTAGTCCTCGGCCTAAAGAACGGTGCAACGCACTAATAACGCCCATAGTCACAGTTGGCTCAGGATTATCTAAAGCAAAAGCAAATGGATTTCCTACTGCTAAGACCCATTGACCAATCTTTAGTTTTTCTGAATCTCCTAAATCAGCTATGGGCAAGTCTTCCTTTGCGTCAATCTTAATAATTGCCAAATCAGAACGAATGTCTGTGCCTTTTATCTGGGCATTAAATTCTCTGCCATCTGACAGCGTCACAGTCAACTTATCAGCGTCACCAACAACGTGTTCATTTGTAAGTATGTACCCTTCCTTATCTATAATGACTCCTGAACCAAGTCCCCGCTGTTTGTATTCTCTTTCGAACCCACCGAAGTAGTCTTCAAAAAACCTATCAAAGAAATCGTCCTCAAAAGGACTCTCTTGACCAAACGGAAACCCGAATTGGCGTCTTCTTACTCGCGGGGCGCTAATCTTTTCCGTCTTTTCCGTACTAATCGAGACAACAGCCTTACCCACATCCTCAGCAACTTTTATTGTAGATTTTTCTATATCATAAATACTTTTATAGGGATTGACATCTTTTGATATCCTTGCATCTAAAACGCTGGCGTCCGATTCTTGTGCTGTTGTACGCGAGGTCCAATCAAACTGAGCCGCAATCAAAAGCCCTACAAAAATACCGAGTAACAAAAATAAAACAAAAAACTTTCCTCTCTTCATTGTAAATTAACCTCCTAATGGTCTCTCAATGTTAATTTAAATCTATGACTTCTTTTGTGCTGGAGCAAGTGTCTCCAGAATCTTCTTTTCAAGAGTTATGATAAGTTTAGGATTCTCTCTCAAAAAATTCCTAGCTGCCTCTCTACCCTGTCCTAGTTTTTCATTTTCATAAGAAAGCCACGTCCCGCTCTTTTGAATAAGGCCTTTATCCACCGCCGTATCCAGGACGCTGCCAATTCTGGAAAGCCCCTCATCATGCAAAATCTCAAATTCAGCATTCTTAAACGGGGGCGCAACTTTATTTTTTACAACCTTAGCCCTAATTCTACTGCCGATTACTTCATCTCCTGATTTTATAGTAGCTATTCTGCGTAAATCAATCCTGACTGAGGCATAAAATTTTAAAGCTCTACCACCAGTTGTGGTTTCAGGATTTCCAAACATTACTCCAATCTTCATTCGAATTTGATTAATAAAAATCACGCAAGTCCTAGACTTGCTTATCGCACCCGTAAGCTTTCTCATCGCCTGCGACATCAATCTTGCTTGTAGACCCATGTGGCTATCTCCCATATCGCCTTCGATTTCTGCTCTAGGAGTAAGCGCTGCAACTGAATCAATTACGATCAAATCTACTGCATTGGATCGCACCAAAGTCTCAGCTATCTCTAAAGCCTGTTCCCCAGTATCAGGTTGAGAAATAAGCAACTCTTGCAGATCCAATTTCATCTTCTGCGCATATACAGAATCAAAAGCATGTTCTGCATCTATAAATGCAGCTACTCCACCCTTTGCCTGAACTTGCTTAATTATGCTTAGGGTGAGCGTTGTCTTACCA
Source organism: uncultured Planctomycetia bacterium (assembly GCA_964520705.1). GTDB lineage: Bacteria > Omnitrophota > Gorgyraeia > Velamenicoccales > JABMQK01 > CAZFPS01. The sequence continues at coordinate 4,831 of CAZFPS010000066.1, forward strand.
GAAGCCTCTGGCCCGAAGATCTCAACCACCCTGCCTCGTGGTACCCCGCCTATCCCCAAAGCTATATCTAATGCTATTGCTCCAGTAGAGATTGATTCCACATTAAGCTTAGTATCGCCACCAAGCCTCATTATTGCCCCCTTGCCAAACTGCTTCTCAATCTGAGATAAAGCTAGTTCCAGGGTCTTCTTGCGATTGGAAATATCTTCCTTCTGCTTAGTCTCTTTTTGACCTGACATTTCTACCTCCTTAAAAAGTCATGGATTAAATTTCACCATTCATCGGGAACCTAAGTTATATTCTTGAATATAATAATTATAGAGTAGATAGTTAGACTGAAATTATACATTATCTAGATAATCTAGTCAACAATAAAACTCTAACATATACAGCTTAGAGAAATTGACCAAAAATCGCATAATCTATGCTAAAAAAAATCGCTTACTACCCTTGAAATTCTCTCTAAAATATGTTATGGTTTTAGTAGGAAAGCGCTCTTTTTGAAACATTTGAATAGTAAACTAATCCTTGCTAAAAGCAAGGGATCCTGGAAGTTTCAGGATTCGAAAGATTAGGGCACAAAGCCGCGAGCCTAACTCTTTGCAGTAAAAGAAGATATGGCAGTCGGGCTGCCGTAATCCCCTAAAGTCAAAAAAATCTTGGGATTACGTACGATTTTAAAGCCCATTCTTTCGAATGGGTTTTTTTGTTTTTATGGACCTTTGAGGTAGAAATGAAAAAGGCAAAAAGAAAAACATTAGTATTAATTCTGGCATTATCGATATTCTCTATTTTGATAGCGCCGTTATTCGGGGAAACCTCCGCCTCATATCATGTGTCCTGCCGCATGCCTCTGCTTATTACCTTAGAAAATGGAAACAAGGTATTGGATACCTTGGGGGAGAATTTAGAAACAAGTCAAACAGAACCTGAAAAAGAAGAAAACTACTTTATAACTGAAAATAACAGTAACTTAATAGAGCAACAGGAAAAAATAGTATCAGAAGAAAACAAAGAGGTAGCATTAATTACAACTGTCTGCGCAAAATAATCCCCTGCCTGCCACGGTAGGTTCATATATCCCCACACCAAAGATTTTGGTGTGGGGATTATTTTTATCTAAATGAGGAATTAGTTGGATATACCTAAAGGAATGTTGTAGAAATACGAAGTTCCTTCTTCAAGTTCTATCTTCTTCCTTAAAGAAACTTTTGGAATGTACTTGGCTGGTATGGTCTTCAAATCTATCTTTAATAAGTGCTCTCCGGGTAAAACTTGTCTAAATAAATACTGACCACCATCATCAGTCGTAACCTTATTAGTATCATCAAGGACAACCACTACTCCACCTAAGCTGTCTTCCCCTCTGTCAAATTTATTATTGCCGTTTAAATCAACAAACACCACTCCCACAATTTCAGCTCGGGCAGTAATTCCAAAATTAAACCTTTCGATCTCATTGTGTTTTATGCCGAAATCATAAAAAGATGGAGTCGTAAGAGTGAAGCCCCGAGGGATACTATTCAAATCAACACTGACCCTTGCTTCTTTACCGATAATATCTTGAATAAGATAGAAACCATTATTATTTGTGATATCTCCTTTTTTAGCAGTCGCATTTATCAATACGCCTTTGACTCCACCCTCGCCAATATCCTTGAAACTATCTCCGTCTAAATCATAAAATACAAATCCTTGTACGCCACCTTTTGTATTCCAGCGCAAACCAGTATCCCAGGCAATACGTACACCATACCTCACTTCAGCATCCAAGTGTTTTGTTGTACCCTCTGTTTCTGCCCAGACATTTGCCACACGTCCGCTTAAATATGCATCGAAGTAAGGATTAGGTCTATAGCTTAACTCTGCTTGTAGTTCAAGTCTGTCTTCTCCAGAAAGATAGCTTAAAATTGACCCTGCATCTTCCTCATCGCGATAAGATAATCTAAAACGCCCGTAGAAAGGAGAATCAAAAATTCGCGAGTAGTAACTAAGAGCTGTCTCCATAACTCTAGAGTTAGTTGTTTCTCCAGAAAGTGTATTCTTGGTAAAATTAAAACTCTCACTAATATTCCAATACAAATTGCCAACCAAATTAAACCCCAATCCTACGCTTAACGTATCTTTATTATAATTTGAAGCTGAAGTAGAATAGTACTTATTTTTAAAATTAGAGTAATTTAGAAAAGTACTTAACTTTTTAATAAAGAAAACTTGTTTTCTCAATCCAAACTTTCTCGTTTCACTTATCCCTGGCGATATAGATCCCTTTCTATCATCCCTGCTGTAGCCTACGTTAACAGTAGTAAAAGGGTCTAGTCTCCAGTTTGCGTCTGTATCGAAAGTATAATTAGGCCTCTTTGCATCAGCAGGATTAAATAAATCCCTATCTCTTGTTGCCGTAAAATTATTTGATATAGAAAAATCTTTTGTAGGAGAAAAATTTATTCCAAATCTGGCAGAAGTCGAACCTCCGGCAGGATTCCCTCCCAGAATAGGAGCAAAGTCTCTATCCTCTTCCGTAAATCCAAATGATACTATGGTCTTGGGTAGAGTTAATCTGGCACTGGTAATATATGAGATATGGTCAATACCATCATGCGCAACTTCTGAGTTGAAGTTCAATTTACCAATATTATAAAATGCGCCTAAACCATAATGTCTATTAGTCAATATCGGTTCATTTATATCCGGACCATAAGAATGCACAAAGAAGGCTTTATATCTTGCGTTTTTGCTCTGCAGATACTGTAAGCCGATTCCTTCTAAGTACGCGTCATAGGTATTGCCTAAGCCAGGAGAAAGATTTGTATATGTGCCCTCTGGTATGCCGCCCCAAAACGCGCTATAACTAAACTTATTATTAGACATTGGTGCGTTTATGCCAACACCCCTTAATTCAATCTTGGAAAATTTATACGCGGAAAAACCAGGTGTAAAATCGAACAGCCTTATATCTAAATCCTTCATCCCCCAGAAGTGCCCATCTGTTAAACCCATCCTAAGATTATCCACTTCATATTCTTTATTTAGCCTGTAGATATTGAGTGCGGAATCAAATTTTCCATAGGGAGTATCTCCTCTTAATGAAACACTTTGATTAAGTGATAAGGACTGCCTCTCGGTTGTATCAATTCTCCTACCAGAATGGAATGAACTCCAATCAAAAGAATAGGTCAATTTAAAAGGTTCGGACAAGCCAATAGGAGAATCCATTCTTTCTAACTCTTCCCTAAATGCCTTAGTAAATAACTTTTGAGTCCCTTTGATATTAAAAGACCACCTTCCATTATTGTCCCAGATATGCAAAATACTTCTGCCGAATTCTGTAGCAGTAACCAATACTGAATCTTTATCAAATCTAGTGATTTCAATCTTTTCCGGAGTATTGGAAAGGAATCTCTTGATATTATCACCTTTGATTATAACAGAAATGTCTCTATTCAATTCCAGAACAGTGTTTGGCTGTGTGGTTTTTATCTGATCATCAAGAACAATAGTCTTCTCAGGGCTGATAGGAGTGGTTTGGGGCCCATCGGATCCTCCCCGCAAAGAATCATAGGTTAATTCTTTCTTTGGCTGACTTCCCTGTTGCTGTCCTGAAACATTTTCTAAAACTCTACGCTTCATCTCAACTTTATCCAATGTCTCTTGCATAGCTTGAAACCTAGGATCTCCGCGTGTTTCTTGAATCTCTTTTGGCAACTCCTGCTGTATTCTTCTTAAAAACGCCTTTGCTATAGTGGAATGGGGATCAACGATTAATGCCTTTTTAAACTCACTCATGGCATCTAAAAATCTACCCTGGTCATAAAAAGTGACTCCTGACTGTAGCAATATCTCAGCCAACATGCCAAACTCCGAAGCCTCTAATTTAGACAAACCATCTGTAAATGGCAAGATAGTAATGGATAAGAAAGCAACCAAAGGAAAATACACCAAGAATTTGACTTGTCTGATTTTTCTATTCAATCTATTCATAAACATAATACAAACTAATCAATTTCCTTGAGTTCTACTATATTATTGTCCTTAGCAGAGACATCTGCTTGATACTCTTTAACCAAGATATCTCCGTTCATGTCAAATGTAAGAATTATGTCAAGCTTACCCTTCGACAGATTCGCCTTGATATCTTCTGCTCTTAATCTAGCCTTATCTAAAGGCATGGTGTATACGTCATTAAATTTTGCCCTGCCTAAGACAAAACCTTCCTGATCAATTATGTCCAATGTGCCCTTGGCTGTAATATCAACATTGCCAATATTTTCAAATGTGGCCTCTGCCCCTAAAGCTCCGCCTCCTGTATCTTTAATGCTAAAATCACTAACAATGGCTTCTCTTTTTACGGTCCCTTCTACTTCTACGGTAAATAAAGAACCTAACCTATTGTAAACCCTTACCTTGGAACCTTTGGCGTCAGTTGATTTTCCAACTTCTACCTCGAAAAATAAAATTGCGTAGTAGCCACCTTTAGCATCCTTTGGAATCTCCACAACATAATTAACTACCTGTGTTCCGTTGCCAGGAACAACAAAATCAGCCGGGTAATACTTAATCCAATCGGCACAGGAGTTCGGGTACGTGCCAGCTGGCAGAAAGTTCTTTGAACCATCTGAATTGCTGTATACCCAGTCTGAAACATAGACTCGCACTTTCAAAGGCTCGGCATCTCTATTTACTACATTTATAACACCCCCATCACTCCAACCCCCAGGCATCTTGGTCCGAAGCCTACCTTTATCTATCTGAAAGTTTAAGGCAAATAGATTATGAGTAGCTAGATATAAGACAGAAAGAATAATAACACTAATCTTTAATAATTTTTTCATATTTTCACCTAATGCACTTTTTCCCTAACAATATTATTAACAATCTGCTACAATTTTATCAAATTAAATCAAATTATGCAATAGTTTTTTACTCATTATCGAACATCGCGAATCGAGCAACAAGAATCATATTTTCCCAAGATGTTTTCTTTTAACTTCCTGCAACACTTTGTATTACAATCCTAATATCTGATATTTTTTCAGAGAATATTTTAAGAAGAAACCGCGATTAAATTAGTTCGGCAACAGACTCTTTATTAATAGGTTGCAAGGAATGTTCCTTTTACGGTGATGTAGTGTTTTATACTGCTCCCTATTAACAGATTAAGGTTTTTAAGGTAGAATAAGGCTCATACA
>CAZFPS010000067.1:0-9518 GCA_964520705.1 uncultured Planctomycetia bacterium
AGATAGCTCTTTAGCCATGGGAATATGTAAAAGGTGCGGGATTAATTCACGCAGTGACTTATGTTCACTGCGTTCCATAAGTCACGCGTTCATTAAAGGAGGAATTTTATGATTTCCAAGATTATTAATTTTATCAAAATCGATATCTGGAGAATCAGGCTAAAGAATGTGCATCCCGCAAAATCGTTCTTTATTAAATTGCTGAGGATTGTTCTTTTGTCGGTTCGCGGATTTGACGAAAACAAGTGCCAATTGAGGGCATCGGCTTTGACTTATTACTCTCTGCTTTCAATTGTGCCCGTGGTGGCAATGGCCTTTGGCATAGCTAAAGGTTTTGGCTTTGATAAGATGCTGAAGAACCAACTTTTGCAGAAATTTCCTGGCCAGGAAGAGATATTCGCACAAGTGATCGGCTTTGCTCAATCGATGCTTGAAAACACAAAAGGTGGAGTTGTCGCCGGTATCGGTGTGGCTATATTGTTTTGGACAGTCATAAAAGTCTTGGGCAATATCGAGACATCCTTTAATGATATCTGGGGTATAAAACAAGCTCGGGCGATTTCTCGTAAATTTAGCGACTACCTTTCTATTATGTTAATTTGTCCGATCCTGGTCATCGCTTCAAGCGGCATCACGGTCTTTATCAGTACGCAGATTATTCTTATTACCGAGAAGGTCACACTTTTAGGAGCCATCAGCCCTTTGATATTCTTCGTATTAAAAATTCTGCCTTATTGCGTAATCTGGTTGTTGTTTTCCTTTATCTATATCTTTATGCCCAATAGCAAAGTAAACTTTTCTTCAGGAATCGTCGCCGGTATCATCTCTGGAAGTATCTATCAATTCTTGCAGTGGGCCTATATTAATTTTCAAATCGGAGCGAGTAAGTACAATGCCATTTATGGTAGCTTCGCGGCGTTACCATTATTCTTGGTCTGGCTGCAGTTGAGCTGGTTAGTAGTCTTTTTTGGCGCGGAGATATCTTTTGCCCACCAAAACGTGGATACCTATGAATTTGAACCAGACTGTCTATTAGCCAGTCGTGCTTTTAGGAGGCTGCTGGCTTTAAGGATAACTCATTATTTGGTGAAGAAATTCGCGAAAGGTCAGCAACCGGGCACGGCCACTGAGATATCACATACCTTAGAGATACCTATACGTTTGGTCAGAGACATTATTTTTGAATTAACGGAGAGCGGCATATTAATTGAGACGAAGACAAAAGACCCCAGGGTGTTAGGATTCCAGCCGGCCAGGGGCATAGATATTCTGAGCATAAAGTATATCATCAATGCTATGGAACACAGGGGGACAGAAGACGCTCCAGTTTTACAAGATGAAGAATTAGCAGAGATATCAGAGTCGCTAAAATCTTTTTCAGATTCTGTAGAGAAATCACCCAAGAATAAACTATTAAAGGATATATAGTCCTATAGAAAGAGAGGTAAAAAATGGGTAAGCCAATTAAGGGAACAAAAACAGAAAAGAATCTCCTTGCGTCTTTTGCAGGAGAATCACAAGCAAGAAATAGATATACCTATTTTGCCAGCGCAGCCAGAAAAGAAGGGTACGAACAGATAGCAAATATTTTCGTTGAGACAGCAGAGAATGAAAAAGAGCATGCCAAGGTATTCTTTAAGCATCTAGAGGGTGGAGATGTGGAGATAACCGCCGCCTATCCGGCCGGGACGATCAAAGACGCAAAGAGTAATTTAGAGGCAGCAGCCGCCGGTGAACAAATGGAGTGGACGGCGCTTTACTCTGATTTCGCCAAGACCGCTAAGCATGAAGGTTTTCCGGAAGTAGCCAAGTCTTTTGAGCAGATCGCTAAGGTAGAGAAATTCCATGAAGGCAGATATAGAAAGTTAATCGAAAACATCTCTAATAAAGAAGTGTTCAAGAAAAAGCAGTCGGTAAAGTGGCACTGTATCAATTGTGGTTATGTTTTTGAGGGTCCGGAAGCGCCCAAAGAGTGTCCAGCCTGTAATCATCCACGGGCATATTATGAAGTCTTAGCAGAAAACTTATAAATACAAAAAGACAAAAATAAAATGGTGAATAAAATTACAAAATTAGTTATGTTTTTCTGTTTGGCTTCCGCTTTATTTGTAGGTTCTGTTTATGCCGATGAGATTATTTTGAAGAATCAAGACAGGATAACTGGTGTGATAATAGATGATGGTCAGGAGTCTATGGTTATAGATACAGAGGCCATGGGTAGGATAAGCGTGCAAAAAGAGTTCGTAGAAGCGATTAAAGTTCCTGGACAGGAAGTAGCAGCCAAGGAGCCTGCAGTCGTCGCAGAAGAAAAACCTAAGCTTTGGAGTAAAGAAGTGGCTGTAAGTTATAGCCGTACCACCGGCAATACCGAGAAGGCCCAGTCAGCGTTAAGCGCAAAATTCATCCGCAAGACTGATGATAACGAATTTACCATAGAAGGTGAGAGTTCTTACTCATCTACAGATAAGAAGATGGATTCTCAGAAGTGGAATGCTATGACCAGGTATGCTTATAGCTTTTGGGAGAAGAAGTGGTACCACTTTTATAAATTGGAAGCTGATCACGACAGGTTCGCGAATATCAATTATCGGCTGATACCTTCGACCGGATTAGGTTATTGGTTTTCCGACACCGATGATTGGAAGGCGATGACAGAAGGCGCCATAGGTTTAGAGCATACGGATTTTAGGGATAGTACTAAAGATAGCGACGAAGCCATATTTATAGGTAGAGGTTATTTGGAAAAGAAGATTTTTGGGGAATCTCGGATTATTGAAGATGCCTATATTTATCCTTCTTTGAGTGAAACCGGAGAGTACCGTTTGCGCTCCGAGATTTCTTTTGTGAATCCCATTAGCGATGTATTGTCGTTAAAATTAAGCTTAACCGTTGACTACGATTCTGATCCGCCGACAGATACCAAGAAGACGGATACGCGCTTTACCACAGCACTGCAGTATTCTTTTTGAAAATATATCGCAATTGTAATATATTAATTTTAAGGAGAAGGAAAAATGAGAAAGTATTTAGTGGTTCTTTTATGTTTGGTGCTGGTTGGTTGCGTTACTACTTCTAGAACTAAAGAACTAGAAGGGCAAGTAACACAGTTACAAGAATCTTTAATAAACAAAGAACAGAGCCTGCAGCAACTGCAAAATTTATTAAAGGAGAAAGATCTCCAGCTGAAAGAAAAGAACGAAAAAATCGAAGAAATGCATGAGCGGCTAGAGATGTTTGGCGTTTTTGAGAAATAAATAGCCAAAAAATTCTTTTCAATTTGCTAAAGGTAATAAGCGGCTGGAAATTGATTTTTTTCTATTATTATATGGCAAACAAGATAAGTAGGTTATTGGTAGTTATCTCCGTAGTGATGCTTTTATTGGCTATGCCTTCTATTTTTTCAGGTAGCTACGTTTTAGCTGTGCGCATCGTCGTTTTTACTACGGCAATTTTCTTGATTCTTAAGGCTAGAAGATTAAAGAAAAATGGTTGGGCTTGGATAATGATGGCTCTGGCTATTTTGTTTAATCCTTTTTTTCCTGTGCGGCTAGATAAGGTAGATTTGGTTTTGCTAGAAGTCATTACCGTCTGTTTATTTGTAACTAGCCTGGTTAAGGTTAAGAGCGAAGAAGAACCACCGAAATTGAATGTAAAATTAGTAAAAATAGTAATAGGAGTACTCTTTCTTGTAATTATTGTCTCGGTATCTCTATATGGCTATTTTCTTAAACAACGATATTTACCTTAAGTAATCTAAAATTTGACCCGGAAAGATTAGCAAGGTATAATAAAAAAGAGATAAGAAGGTTGAACTGGTAGCGAAAAACTATTTACTCTCCGATATTAAATAAATCACTATGGAATCTTTAGCGCTGATAATTTTAATAGCTTGTAGCGTCATAGGTTTTGGGGCTATTTTCTTTACGACGTTCGGTACCTTGATTATTCTTATAGGTTCATGCCTATATGCCCTGATGACTGATTTTTCCATCTTGAATGTTCAAGCCCTTATCATTCTCTTGGTTCTGTATTTATTTGGAGAAATATTAGAGTATGTTTTTATCATCGCAGGGGCTAAGAAACTTGGGGCATCTAATTTAGCGGTGTTAGGAGCTTTGATTGGTGGCATTGTGGGAGCAGTAGTAGGTACGTTATTTCTTACTATTGGTTTGTTTTTATCCACTCTGCTAGGAGTATTTTTAGGTGCATTTCTTGTCGAGCTTATTCTACAGAAAGATCTTGTAAAATCTGCTAAAGCAGCTATAGGGGGAGTAGTAGGAAGGATCCTTTCTATCGGAGCGAAGATAATCATTGCCTTCTCTATGTTTTTTGTTATTTACTGCTATCATTTCAGTCGAAGCACGCAAGGAGTTATTACCACTGTTTTATTGTTAAATTAATTTTTTAACTTGAAATTTTTTATTACATAGGTATAATAATAAAATTATGAAAAAAATACTGATATTAATTTTTGTAATATTCTTTGTTGGTTGTCTTAAGGAGGGTTCTGCCTTGGAAGAAAAGACCGTAGTTTTAGAAACTAATCAAGGAGCGATAGAAATTAAATTAATGACGGACATGGCTCCTAAGACTTGCGATAATTTTATGGGTTTGATTGAAAAGGGTTATTACGACGGCATAATATTCCATCGAGTGATAAAGAGTTTTATGGTTCAAGGCGGTGACCCTACGGGTACAGGTATGGGTGGAAATTCGATTTGGGGTAAGCCGTTCGAAGACGAGGTATCCGCTTCTGTTAAATTTGACAAGCCTGGCTTGTTAGCTATGGCAAACTCAGGGCCGAATACCAATGGGAGTCAGTTTTTTATAACCACAGCTCCTACTCCTTGGCTAAATATGAAGCATACGATTTTTGGTGAAGTTGTTGTCGGTTATGATGTGGTCCAGAAGATAGAAAATACCACAATAGGTCCGAGCGATAAACCTATCCAAGATCAAAAAATCCTAAAAGCATATATAAAACAATAGAAAAAAATATGAAGGATTTTATAAATGGCTTGACGATCTAGAGAAACAAGCCGACATTAAAAAATACGCAAAGCCTCCAGAGGGGCTATCCCCAGAAACCAATCCCTAATCCTCGCTGTAGTTATTCATCGTAATAGTTTGATTTTGAAAGCCTTAGAAAGAAAATAAGGTTTTTCTTGCTTTTTGCCCTAATATTATCTTATAATTGTATTAATATTTATCTATTTATTCTATAAATAGAATTAAAAGAGCTAATAGCTAATAAGGAGGCTAAATTTATGAAGGGTATTATTTTAGCAGGAGGTAAAGGAACTAGACTTTATCCAGTTACAAAAGGGACCTGCAAGCAGCTCCTTCCCGTATACGATAAGCCGATGATTTATTACGCTTTGTCAGTTTTGATGTTAGCAGGGATTAGAGATATTCTGATAATTTCTACATCAAAAGCTATCCCACAATTTAAAATTTTATTAGGTGATGGGAAAAACTTAGGGATTAAATTAAACTATGCCAAACAAGAAGAACCAGGAGGCATTGCGGAGGCTTTCATTATTGGAGAGGAGTTTATTGGAAAGGATAGTGTAGCTTTGCTTTTGGGCGATAATATATTTTACGGCCATAATTTAACCGAAATTTTGGTTGGAGCCTTTACTTTAAAAGATGGCGCTATTATTCTGGGCTATTCAGTTAAAGATCCTCAGAGATATGGCGTTATAGAGTTTGACAAAGATTATAATGTAATTTCAATTGAAGAGAAACCAAAGAACCCAAAGTCAAACTGGGTAGTTACGGGTTTGTATTTTTACGATAACAAAGTAGTCAATATCGCAAAAAAACTTAAGCCTTCTGGAAGAAATGAATTAGAAATAACAGATATAAATAATACCTATTTAAGATTGAAGAAATTAAAAATTATTAATTTAAAAAGGGGATATGCTTGGCTGGATATGGGCACGTTTGATTCTTTGATAGAGGCCTCTACATTTGTTAAGACAATTGAGGAAAGACAAGGGCAAAAGATTGGCAGCATTGAAGAAGTTGCTTATAGAAAGGGGTATATTGACGTTGTTCAACTAAAAATACTAGCTGATTCGATGAATACAAGTTATGGAGAATATTTAAAGAAAGTGTGCGAAGTTGAAGAGTAAAATTCTTATAATAGGCAAAGGTTTTATTGGACAAAGGCTACAAAAAGAACTTGGTTGTAATATTTCCGGGCGAATGCTCTATTCTTTTAGGGATGTAGAAAAAGAAGTTAAAAAATACAATCCCAAGATTTTGATTAATTGTATTGGTTATACCGGAAAAAGAAATGTTGATGATTGTGAGTTAGATAAAGATTTTACCTTGTCTTCTAATACGTTTATGCCTATAGCGTTGGCAGAGGTAGCCTTAAGAAATAATATTAAATTCGTTCATGTCAGCAGTGGTTGTATCTATCCCTTTGATTATTCTAAAGATAGGCCGATAAAAGAAGAAAAAATACCTCTCTATTTCGATTTATTCTACAGCAGGAGTAAGATTTATTCTGAAAGAGCCTTGGAGGCTTTATCTCGTAAATTCGATATTTTAATCCCCCGCATAAGGATACCTTTAGATAATCGACCCCATCCTAAAAATACTCTTACCAAGCTAATCAAATATAAGAAAGTAATTGATATTCCTAATTCTGTTACCTATATCCCTGATTTTATAAGGGCTTTAAAGCACTTGCTAAGAATCAACGCTAAAGGAATATATAATGTTGTAAATAAAGGAGGCTTAAAATATCCTCAACTTTTAGATATTTACAGAAAGTTTCACCCTGATTTTGAGTACAGAGTTATAGATTATAAAAAACTAAATTTGACTAGGACTAATTTAATTCTTTCTACCAAAAAGTTAGAGAAAGCAGGTTTTAAAGTAAGAAACGTAAAGGATGTACTAGAGGAATGTGTGCGTGGCTATCTTGGCCAAAGTTAATTGGCAAAGAAATTGAGATTTAAAGCATGAAGTCCAAGATCGCGGGACAGCTGGCCTAAGGGGCGGCACGGCTAAAGGCGTGGTTGCAAAGACTAACGCTTATAACTTATTTGATTCTTCCGGATAAATTAATTTAGGCAAAGTGCAGATTGATACAGGTTCGAATTAGAGGAGCGATAATGTTTGAGAGTGTAAGTTGTAATTTATGCGGAGCTAATCACTATAAAGTTGTATATAAGGCGCCCAAAAGGCAAGCAGGCAGAAGCGACCACTCCCAGCAATTAAATTTAATAACACAGGAGAATGTAATCGTTCCAGAGCGAATAGTGAAGTGCTTAAAATGCGGCTTGATATATGCAAATCCTCGGATGACCGAGTCCTTTGTGAGTGGAAAATATAAGAATATGATTGATGAAGATTACGTTAAGGAAGAAGTCGGCCGCAGGAAGACCGCAAGGCGCATTTTGCGAAGGATTCAGAAATATACTAAAGGCAAAGGTTCGTTATTGGAGATTGGTTGCGCGGTTGGATTTTTGCTGGATGAAGCCCAAAAAGATGGTTGGCAGGTTCAGGGAGTTGAGGTTTCTCAATGGGCGGTTGATTATGCCAAGGAAAAGTTTGGCTTGAATGTGCTTCTGGGCAATTTAAAGGAAGTAGGTCTTCCTCAGGGGCATTTCGACGTAATTATCTTAAGCGATACTATAGAACATATAAATTTCCCCAAAGAGGTTCTGGTTAAAATAAGATCCTTGCTTAGCCCGCAAGGTGTCTTATATATAAATACTCCCAATATCGATAGCTTAGCAAGTAGAGTATTAAGAGCAAAGTGGTGGGGGTTAAATCAGCTTCATTTGTATTACTTTACTAAAAACACTTTATCGCAGATGTTAGAGGCAGCAGGGTTTGATACAATCGTTTGGAAGAGCAGTTATTCCAGGACATTTACTTTATCTTATTGGCTGAAGAAAATCAGGGGTTATGACAAGAAAATATTCAACTCAGCAAATTATCTACTCAAAAAAATATTCGGGGGAAATAGATTAATTAGTATAAATATCGGAGATCAGATTGAGGTAATCGCGAAACGGCAACGCAAGATGGCTTATTTGTCTGAGATAGAAAGAGAGGCAAGAAAAGAAAAGAGAGAAGATTTGAAAGTGACTGTTGTTTTACCTGCTTATAACGCTGCTAATACTTTACAGCGGACGGTAAAAGACATTCCTAAAGATATAGTAGGAGAGATTATTTTAGTAGACGATGCGAGTTCCGATAATACCGTAGAAGTAGCAAACAAATTAGGTCTTGTTGTCTTTCGCCATGAAGAAAACAAGGGCTATGGGGCTAATCAAAAGACATGTTATACCAAGGCGCTGGAGAGAGGGGCTGATATTGTAGTCATGGTGCATCCCGATTATCAATATGATCCCACGGCCATACCGCAAATGGTTGAGCCTATTCAGAAAGGAGAGGCGGATGCTGTTTTTGGCTCGCGCATGTTAAAAGGTGGGGCGCTGGAAGGCGGCATGCCTTTATGGAAGCACAATGCCAATATAATCATAACCGCGTTCTCCAATGTAATTTTAAGGACATATCTTACCGAATACCATTCAGGTTTTAGGGCGTATAGCGCTGAGTTACTGCGCTCCATAAATTTTATGGATAACTCTGATTCTTTTGTATTCGACACGGAAATTATAGTCCAGATCTTAGTCAATTATTTTCGTATTAGCGAAGTTCCTATACGTACCCGTTATTTCCAAGAGGCTTCGGTAATCACTCTGTCTTCTGGCATCCGTTATGGCCTGGGTATACTTAAGACACTATTCAAATATTTATTGCATAGATATACTTTTGTAAAGTTTGATCAGTTCAAATAGAATTTAATGAGCAAAAAGAAACACAAACAGAGAAAAGCCCCTATAGATAATTCTGCTATAGCTAACCGTAGTTACTATAACTTAGTATAGAGTAATTTATAAACTTGGCATAATTTTGATCGCAATGTTTAGTAATAAAATAATTATAAATTTAAGTATTTATGCTATAATTACTGTTATATCATAGTAAGAATAGTTTTCTGAAGAGGTAAGATTGTAGGAATGATTGTAGTCCGGCAAAGAAGAAAGGCGCGAGCAGGAGCGTAAGAGGCAAGGCTTTAAGACTAAATGTTTCTGCAGAAGTGCATGATCTTCTTGACTCAGGCAGGAATCCCACAGAAGTCGTCAATGGGCAACTAAACAAACTAATATTGGAGGGTAGGAAAAGATGGAAGAAAAAACCAAAATTCTCTTAGTCGATGATGAGCCAGATTTTTTGGTCCCCATAGCTTTTTGGCTTAATTCAAAAGGATATGAGGTTGCAGTTGCATCTGGTGGTGAAAAAGCCATAAATATGATTAAAAAAGAGAAGAAACCGCAGGTTGTTTTTCTAGATATTAATATGCCGGGGATGGATGGATTGGAGACATTGAAGATAATCAGGAAGCTTGACAAAGATCTTTCCGTTATTATGGTTACTGCTTATGCAGATGAAGAGAAATTTTCTCAGGCCAAGAAACTCAACGCCTC
>CAZFPS010000068.1:0-9149 GCA_964520705.1 uncultured Planctomycetia bacterium
CCTTACCGATTGGGCTCTCTATAACCTGCCATTCATTTTGCGATTGAACCATCCTTTTTAAGAAATCCTATCAAACCAACCATAGTGTATCATAATTATCAACCACATCAAATCCTTTATGAATTTAGCCATTAGGTAGATTTTTGCTATTTAGATGCGCTCTGACCAGCCAAATATCCTGTAGAAAATGCTGCTTGTAAGTTGAAGCCACCAGTATCCGCATCAATATCCATGATTTCACCGGCAAAATACAGGTTTTTTACAATGCGCGACTCCATTGTGCGCGGGTGGATATCCTTCAAAGATACGCCGCCGCGCGTAATCATAGCCATATTCATGGGCCTAGATTTGGAAATATTAAAACGCAAAGCCTTCAATAAAGAAACTGATCTCATACGTTCTTCTTGGGTTATATAACTGACTATTTTATCTGGCTGGATACCTGACATCTCCAAAAATACATCGACCAAGCGCACAGGTAGAAGATCTTTTAACATATTCTTTATAGTCTTCTTGGGCTTAGCCTTGATCTCTCTAAGAATCCGCGCTTCGACCTTCTCACTCGAAAGGGCTGGTTTTAAATCTATATCTACGTATACTTCCTTACCAGCTTCAAGCCAATCCACAATCTTTCCGCTCAAGGTCAATACTAATGGACCGGAAATCCCAAAATCAGTAAATAATAACTCCCCTATTTCCGAGGTTATTTTTTTCTTGCCATCACTAAATATTAAACGAATATTTCTCAGCGTCAATCCTTCTAATAATTTTGGATACTTCTCCTTAGTCACTAAGGCAATAAGCCCCGGCCTGAGTTTAACCAAACGATGTCCCAACTTTTCTGCGATTTTCAAGCCATCACCAGTTGAACCCGTAGACGCATATGACACCCCACCTGTAGCCAAAACAGCTGCATCGCAGGAAATAGTAGTTTTATCTTTGAGTTTCAATTTATCTATGGCATTATCCTTAAGAACGATCTCTTCGACCTGGCTGTTGTAAATTACTTTTACTTTATTGCTTAATAATTCTTTCTTTAATACCCCAAGAATGTTATCTGAACGATCGCTATCAGGAAAAACCCTGAGCTGTCTTTCTACCTTCATTCTCAAGCCGCGCTTTTGAAAGAAATCCACAAGCTCCTGGTTAAAAAAAACTTTAAAGGCGTCTCTCAAAAATTGTCCGTTATTTGAAAACCGCTTGATAAAATAATCTAACTCACACAAGTTGGTAAGATTACAGCGCCCTTTACCAGTCAATAAAAGTTTATTACCCAGACCAGAGGTCTTTTCTAATAAAGTTACCTTTTGTTTTAGCTGGCCTGCTCTAATCGCAGCCATCATTCCAGCCGGCCCACCACCTATTACTATTACATTTTTACAAATCATGCAGATCTTAGATCTTTTCTCCATCTGATAATACCAAACCCCGCGCCTTCTCTAATACTGACTGCTGAAGCATCGAAGGCATCTATGCCAAATCTCTCGACAATCTCACTCCATAGCTTTACCATCTGATCGCACTGTCTTATATCATCAAGCACAATATAGCCTGGATTAAGCTTCTTTGCATAAGCTTCTATATTCCTTTTGGTATGATCATACTCGTGAAGTGAATCTATATACAAAAGATCTATGGGCCTATCAAAACATCTACATGCTTTTTCTATAACGTTTTCATCCAGTGAGTCTCCGGTGATGCGTTTTATACGAGGATACTCTTTGAAACCATCCTGATTCTTATACTGTATATCTACGGTGACTAGCTTACTCACTAGAACGTCTGCTTCAATAACGCCCCTGCTCATAGACATGATCGAGCCGCCAAAATTAGTTCCGATTTCCAGTATCTGAATCATTCTTTGCGAGAAGACAAGCCCCGCCAGAAAATAGTAATACTTGGCAGGCCTATTTATGAACCGACAACAACCAGTTGTTTCACCATAATTACAACTAGTAAGATCTATCTTGCGGCCTTCTGCCATGGCCTGCTCGCATATTAATCTTAAATCATCTTGTACAGTTATCATATTTAAGTTTTTCTTTTTCGCCATATAAATACTTTATCGTTCAGCTTTACAAGAAAAGGAAGCTTAACTCCAATCTCCTCACCCCTAAAAGATACTTTTCTGGGCTGATGCTTATGTTGAATCTGAGTTACTTTGGCTTGGCGGGCTGGAGTATTTTTACCTATAAACATCAGAGTGTCACCGACTCTCAGCGGATGATCTAAAATCTTTATTTGGGCAACGCTTATCTTCTTGAAAAACTTTGTTACTTCTCCTACAAAAATCTTCTCCTTAGTATGTTCTGTGCCCCTGCTTATCTTTCCCGAAGGAACTCCAAACAAAAATCCATCGGAGAAACCCCGGTTATAAACCGAATCTAGCTCTTTTCCCAGGCTCCTCTTTAAAGTTGCCGATAAACTACCTTTTAATGCAGCATCTATTCCCCGCCGGTAAACAGATGTTGCTACTCTCACATACTCTGCAGACTTCATTCTCCCTTCAATCTTAAAAGCATGGATGCCTAAAGCAATCAGCCTGTCCAGAAAACTAATGGTACATAAGTCTCTCGCACTCAATACATAGTCTTTTCCTAAAAGGTAAGAAACTTCTTTATCCGTATCATAAATAAGATACTCTCTGCGGCATGGCTGAAGGCACTGGCCCCTATTTGCTGATTTACCAAATGAATGTTCAGACAAAAAACATCTCCCGGATATGCTCATACACATCGCTCCATGAATAAAAATCTCTACTTCGCAACGAAGATGTTTCTTTGAAATATAATCTGTGATTGCCTTTATATCTTTTAAAGAGCACTCTCGCGCCAGCACAATCCTTTTTACCCCAAGCTTAGCAAAAAATAAAACAGCCTCTATATTGGATACGCTAGCCTGCGTGGAAAGGTGGATTCTAAGCCCGAGCTTTTTGGCGATAGAAAAAGCAGCCATATCCCATAGGACTACCGCATCCACGCCTGCTTTCTTTGCAGCAGCAAGAATCTTTTCAACCTTAACAAGCTCCTCATCCATAACTATTACATTAAGCGCCAAATAGCCCTTTTTATTATTCTCTTTGAGAAATCTCATGATCTTGGGCAGTTCCATTATGTCAAAATTAGTAGCCAGATTCCTCATATTGAGTATCTTTACGCCAAAATAAACGCTGTCTGCCCCACTCTCAACGGCAGCGATAAGAGAAGGCCAATCTCCGGCAGGAGAAACAAGTTCAGGCTTTATGATTTTCTTATTCATAAGAAGTCTATCTGAAAAATAATTTTGTACCTAGAAATGCTATTGTAACTATTTTCCTAAAACAATACCTAAGGCGAAATAGGGTACTATGTTGAATACAAATATTGCTACCTTAAAGAATGCTATGCCGGCATAATGAATTGCATCAAAACTTTCTACCGACAGCTTGAACCATTTGCTATGAAACCGATAGACCCAATCATGTGCGAATGTCACAATCAAAAACCACCAGAGAAGCAATCCCATATTGATTATCGAACACCAACCTAACACTGCACGCATCGTCTCAATTGTCATTTAACACCTCCTCTTTCAATGCATTATATTCCAAACAAAAACCCTCTGCAACATATTTCGTTACAGAGGGTTAGCAAATTTAACTCCCCTTCGTACCTGCTTGCCGGCCCAGATTCGCTAAAGGCTTCAGCCGAGGCGAGCAGGCAGGGACGATTTTCGTACTTTTTTAGTTTTAATTACAAAGATTTGTTACTCTAGGGAATCAGCTTTCTTCTGCAGCTCTATAATCTTCGTAGATATGAATTTATTAAGATTTCTTCTTTCAATAAATCCTGCCACTTTGTCTTCCCCATCAACTACTGGCAAATATTCAATGTTATACCTATCTAATATTTCTTTTGTTTCAGCAGTTGTGGTTGTAGAAGTTATTTTAGTGACGACCGGCTCCATTAAATCATGTGCCAGAATAATACTACCCACATCCATATCCAAAATTGTCTGTTTTATACCCTCAACGGTTATAATGCCTTTTAATCCTTTATTTTTATTGATGACCGGATAGTTTAAGTTATCGTTTTCACTAAAAATTCTTAAAATATCAGCTAGTTGCATATTTTCATATATCAAAGGAGGGTTTTTATCCATAAAATCCTGCGCCTTACTCTGCTGTATGATGTCTTCTTCTGTAATATTTAAACCCACCTCCCCCGCCTTTGTAACAGCAATCTTTGTACAGGGCGGACCTATCAACTGTAAAATAAACGTGGTGGCTGTGATAACTATCACTATGGTATCAGCGATTTCTCCTGGAAAATATTGAGCAGCCAAAATTGATAGGCCTATGGCGATACCTGCCTGGGCAAAAAGACTTAGCGGTAAATATTTCTTTACGGTTTTTGGCGCTCCTGAAATACGAGCTCCGATATTCGATCCCAGTGCCTTGCCTACTATCGTCCCAAAAAGATAAATTGCTACCAATAAAAACGAAGCCCTGGTCATGTGCATAAAATTTAACTTCGCTCCGATTAAAACAAAGAACAACACGTAAATTGGCGGAGTAAACCCACCTAATATTTTGAATATCTCTTTACTTTTTTGGGGAGTGAGATTAACCACGATGATACCTGCGGTCATAGCCACTAACAACATTTCTACATTCAAAGCAAGAGAAAGCCCGGTAATAAGCAGCACAATTCCTACCGCAAAAGCTAAGAGCCTCTCCTTCTCTGAATACTTCCTTATAACTACATGTAATATGAATCCTAAAACTGCCCCTAATATAATTGAACCCCCAATATCATAAACAGGATGCATAAATGTTTTAAAAATGCTTTCGTGGACATTGCCACTAAGGCTTCCGGCGATACTCGATGCTATGGCAAAAAGAAAAAGAGCCAGACCATCATCCAAAGCCACAATACCCATAGCTATTGTAGTAAGTGGGCCTTTAGTTCTATACTCTCTAAAAACCTCTGTCGTAGTTGCGGGATCTGTTGCAGAAGCTATGGCACCTAATAAAAGCCCGAGCGCCCAAGAAAGCTTCCAACCGAATATAAAACCCCCAAAGAAACCGACTAAAACTGTAACTAATAAAAACGGTGTTATACCCTCACATAACAAAATCGTCATAAATTGCCTGCCGTATTTTAGAAGTACGCTCTTTCTTAGCTCTCCGCCTACCATAAAACCTATTAAGCCCAGAGCAAAATAATTAAAAGGCTGCAGGGTTTGAATTGTATCTTGGCTGACTATTTTTAATCCGGTCTCACCGATTACAATACCTATAGCTATGTAACCTACGACTTGCGGGATTTTTAATTTTTGAAACAAACGCCCACCTATAGTTCCACCAAATAAAGCAAGGCCGAGAAGAAATAAGATATTCAAGTGGGAAGCTGATATCTTTGTAAAAAAACTACTGAATTGATCAAACATTACTTAACTCCTATAAAGTAATAACTCCTACACTAAGTAGGAGTTATAAACCTCATTATCGAGGTGTTTGTAGGCGAACTCCATCGCCTTTCTAATATATACTACTCTTTTCGCGAACTAAGTCAATTAAAAAAATACCCTCTACAAGTGTTTTACTTACAGAGGGTTAAAGAATTCAGTGAGCTAATGAATGATTTACACCTTGCGCTGAATGGTAAATTTAATTAAACGAAGTGCTAATCTTTGCAATTTATCTGTTATTCGGCGCAGTATCAACTAAAATCTGAATGAGACTCCACCGCTTACTGAAGTTTCGCCAATAATTTAATCTTTTATATTTAAACTTTTTGGGACACTAAATTTACCTTTGTAGAATCATGTTTATTTCCCAAGAAAGGTTTGATGATGAGATGTATAATGACACGAGGTGGCATGTTGCGGACGAAACGACATAGCAATCGTAATGTTTGAAATGGGTAATGTGTAAACTTGTAAAAAAAGAGCCGGCGAAAACCAGCCATGCGCTCCTGGTTAATTACTTCGCTGGAGAGACAGGTAGGATCAATCTCCGAACATTTGAAAAACTTATACCAATCAGTTTCGTCGTTTATTAAACCTCGTTTTATGTACTCTTGCCAGAGCGGCGTATTACGGTAGGCGCATAGCCGGTTAAAGTTAAAAGTGTCCAACCGGAGTTTTGATGCAAAATCAAAAGTAGCTTTCATATCTTCAACGGTTTCGTCAGGGCAACCGACGACAAAGAAACCATGCACATGTTGAATTCCTGCCCGCTTGGCATCGCTTATGGCCTTCTCGATTTCATCCAAAGTTTGTCTCTTATTCAGCCTGTTAAGGATCTTCTGGCTACCGCTCTCAACACCAAACATTAGAATTTTGCAGTGGGCTTTAGCCATAATTGGAAAAAGATGCTGTACTGCTGAGTCGACTCGCCCTTCGCAACCCCATTGAATAGCAATATTGTTGTCATTTATGCCTTTGCAAATCTCTTCGATCCGTTTAGTTTGCAGGAGAAAGTTATCGTCAACAAAATAAACTGCGCCGTAGCCAAGCCCCTGCAGATGCCTCAATTCATTAATCACGTGTTGCGGACTGCGAGCCCGCCATCTTTTCTTGCTTATAGTTGGGATATTGCAAAACGCGCAAGACTGCGGGCATCCACGAGAAGTCTGCATAGTTGTAAAACGTTTTCTCGATAGAACTGCGGGTACATCAATCGGCAAAGCGTCGATAAATTCCAAAGGCAAGCTTTCGCGATCCGGAAATGGCCATTGATCAAGATCAGTATCTATGTCACGGTCGGGATTGTGCACTACTCGACCGTCTTTTGCCCAGGTAACCCCATCAACTTTTGAAGGATTATCTAGATGCTCTAGAAGATCTAGAATAAGCTGCTCACCATCGCCCCGACAAACAAAATCAACTTCTGGACACTGAAGCTTAATTAAATCAACATTGATAGTCGCAAAGGCACCTCCGAGGGCTAACTTCGTCTTTACATTAGCAGCTCGAATCTCGCGTATAAGGATCTTTGCATATGGGTAGCTGGTCGCGCTCAAGAAACTCAGGCCGATAAGGTCCGGTTTTTGCTCTTGTATTCTCTCAATAATTACTTTGTTTGGTGTTTCTGGGTTGGCTTGGTCAAACATAATACACTCGTGGCCAGCTCGCTTAAGCACTGCAGAGAGTGTCATAATTCCGATCGGAGGCGAACCAAAAACTTGAATATTCCCATTTTTAGAACGTGCATCTTTGGGAATTGAGAAAAAATGGGGGTCACGAATGTTAATTAAGAATACGCGCATAATAATCTTCCTCTAATTCACATCTTCAAATTCTAACACAAGTAACCATTCTAGCGATGGTACGCTGGAAATTATTGACTGGCTCCTTATAGCAAAAAAATAGGGCCCGGCATTCTAACCAAGCCCATTTTTATCTAAACTATATCTTTACTACGTTTGTTGCCTGAGGGCCTTTGGGTCCTTCTTCCATTTCAAATTCCACTTCTTGCCCTTCGGCTAGAGACTTGAAACCTTCGCCCTGAATTGCATTGTGGTGAACAAAACAATCTTTACTTCCATCATCTGGCGTTATGAATCCATAACCTTTTTGGTCATTGAACCACTTAACTTTTCCTTTTGCCATTACTTGGGTACCTCCTTCTTATTAAATTTTAGTAAATAATGACGGAAACCAAAAAACCGTAAGGCGAATTTTCTTTTACCTTGCGGCCTAAGACATCAACTCCCTTATTTACTACTGATATAGTATATTTTAATTCCCTCTGTTTGTCAATCAAATTACAAGAAGAGATTCCGCCAAACGCATGATAAATTCAACTCGATAAAAAAGCCCATCCTTTTAAGATCGGCTGAATTTACTCCCCTTCGTACCTGCCCGCCGTCAGGCGGGGACGAGTTTAGAACTCTTTTGTTCTCAGAAGGGGCTGAAAAATACACAGACTACCAATTAACGCTGAATCACTTTGCGTTTGAATCAACCTGTATTATACCAAACATCAGTCCACCTGGCTCTGCACAAGTTACATACCATCCAATAGTAGGAATAGCCATCTTCGGCTCTATAATACTACCGCCATTTTTCTATCTTTGTTTAACTCTTGAATCCAAAGGAAAATGGTAATAATTTATTGCGAGCTCACTAGCCAATTCCTTCTCCCAAAGATACCTCAAGTGCAGTTCACCCTTTGATGCGGTAACCGCAGCGTTTATCTCTTTGCCTATACTCCTTTTTCCGAATTTGTCAAGAAAATTTTGGGCAGGTTTTGGTACTTTCCTCGTCGCTTAATGCAAAAAAGTAGGGCTCCTCGGGACTGCTCGCAATAGGCATAAACTGAATGCTCACTAGCGAACTTAAGGACATCTCGTCCTTCAAACCGTCCCTGTTTTTTTTAGCACTTAATAAATACTCCTAATGGTGATAATGACTCTTCTGAAGTAAGGACTCTACACGCTCCAAAATTTGATCCTTACTAAAAGGTTTTGGGATAAAAGGATGACCTCCGATAATCCCTTCCCCCTTATCAATCTCTTTTTGTCCTGCTAAAACACTTACAAATGCTATAAGTATATCTCTGGTTCGGGAATCTTTAGCTAAACGCTCTGCCACTGTTGTTCCATCCATTTCAGGCATAATTATATCAAGAAGTATCAAATCGGGATGATTCTTTTTAGCTAAACTAATGCTCTCAATAGGACTCGTGGTTGCCCAAACTTCATACTTACCCGTCCGCTCAAGAATACGCTCTAAGAAATCGCAGGTATCTCTTTCGTCATCAATAATGAGTATTTTTGCCTTGTTATGAAAAAAGATATTTTTCAATTTTATCGCCTCCTAAAAGTACCATTTTATGAGCTAATCCACGGAGTTGATAAATAAAAACCCTAAAGCTTAAACCTTTAGGGTTACATATTCCTTACCTACCTGGTAACCCGACTACCATATCCTTGAATCGCTTCAAGGCTTTAGGTTCGTAGCTTTGCCCGCTAAACTTACTCAGCAGAGGTACTCTAACCTGTCCTATTCTTTCGAATAGTTTGCCCTTATCATGTAAATATTGTTTATACTTCTAACCATGTATAGTATAGCATAAAAAGATGTAGTTTTCAAGATCAGGCATTAGACAGTAATGCAAGGATTATTTCGCACTTTCGTATTGAAGCATTCCCTTAGATTGT
>CAZFPS010000069.1:0-9105 GCA_964520705.1 uncultured Planctomycetia bacterium
AACAATCTAAGGGAATGCTTCAATACGAAAGTGCGAAATAATCCTTGCATTACTCACAGTAGGAATATTTTGTACTTGTTCTAATTTAGAGTTATAATGATTAGAGTTTACCATTTAGTTAAGTTGGTCTATCTTATGAGTAATAATTTTGTCTTCGAATTATTTAATTCCCTGTCTAAAGCAATCCGTCTTTTTTCCTATAAAAATATTTCCCCAAGAATAATAACAATCAAAAAACAAATTTTACGGAGGTGCAGGATGTTTAAAAAATCAAGAAATGTAAAGAAATATTCCATAGCGGTCTTTTTGGTTCTACTATCGTTGCTGGTATGTAATATTAGCTTTGCCGCTATACCCCGCTACCTTTCTGTGCAGGCCAAAGTAACAGATAGCGAAGGTGTCTTGTTAGACGAGAGTTATGCAGTTACTTTTAGAGTATACAGCGCTGTAACTGGCGGGACAGCACTATGGTCAGAGACACAGACCATAGCGATTTCAGAAGGAATACTTGATGCTGTGATAGGCACGACTACGGCATTTCCATCTGCCATGACATTCAATACAGACTACTGGCTCTCTATTGACGTGAATTCTGACGGCGAGATGTCTCCTAGGATTCGTCTTACCTGTTCTCCTTATGCGCTCAATGCCGATGAAATCGATGATATCGATTCATTGCAAATTGTGCGTAACGACACTGATAATACAATAGACGGTTATTTAATTATAAATGGAGACACAACTTTGGGCGATGCCAGTTCTGATAGTTTTACAATTAATGCCGCAACTATATCTTTAGGGAACGCAGCCACACTGGATTTGGCTGATTCATCTGCAACAGCATTGAATATAGAATCAGGATTATTGAATTTAGATACGGATAATTCACGTGTGGGCATCGGTACAATAGATCCTTCTGCCAAGTTAGATATCGTAACCGGTGCGGCAGGAGGAGTTGGTATTGAATTAAACGCCCAAGATACTGACCAGATAGCCTTAGATATAAATGCAGACCAGATAACGGCAGATGTAATTGATATTGCAGCAGACGCTGTTACTTCTGGCAAGGTAATAGATATTACCGCAGATGCCTTAACCAGTGGTTCAGCTCTATATATTGACTCTGACTCTGCTGATATTACCGCAAGGAATATCGTAGACATAATTCAGAATAATACCGCTGCTGCAGGTGCTCTGGCCTTACGCGTTCAGCAGGATTCAGCAGCAGATATTCTTCAGGTCTATGATGGTGCTACAGAAGTATTTGAAATAGAAGATGGTGGCAACGTGGGTATCGGCACGACGGATCCTTCAACAACTTTAGAAGTAATTGGGACTGTTACAGCAGATGGTCTGACTATGGGTCAAGATGAAAACATCACCCTTAATAGTGAAACTATAACTCACGACGGCACAGATTTCGAATTTAGCGACAATATAGATACTTCTGGTTCTGTTGAAGTGGGTTCTTCTGTCTATTGGAATCCTGGTGCTGGAGTTAGAGGCAAGATAGACTGGACCCCTTTAACCACGGACAAGACCGTTACCATCCCTGATGCTACAGGTAATATGTGCTTGGATAGTATAGATAATAGTTTTACCACAGGACAGACCATAACGGGAAATTTAGACCTCGAAGTACAGGGTGAATTAAGATTACAAGATGCCGCAGACGGAGAATATACGGGCTGGAAAGCACCTGTGACCATAACAAATGCTGGTATGATTACCATGCCAGCAACAGCACCAGCAGCAATAGGGGATGTTTTGACATCAAATGCTGCTTCAATCCCGTTTAGTGCGGCTTGGAAAGGACACAATTATATATCAGGGTTACAGGGTGGAACTACTAATGAATACTACCACCTTACTGCTTCCGATTATAACGAACTAGCTGGCTGGATTGACGATGTTGCCCTTGCAGACGGTGGTGATGTGAACTTAGGCACAGGCGACCTTACAGCTACTGACCTGACAGTCAGTGATGATTTCTTCCCTTCTGCTAAAGGCATGACTATTCCTTTACCAGCGTCAGGTGTTACCAATCCAGCATTTAATATGGTAGACCAATTAACCACTGGTATGTTTTTTCACAGAACAGGGGCATCAACAGGTAACATAGAAAATAAAGGTGGTGGAGTGGTTTATCAAGCATTTAAAATATTGGGAGCAGGTGCGGGAGATGTGGAGATTGCAGGCGGCCTCACTTCTACCGATACAGGAAGTTTCGATTGGTCAGTACAGACAGGAGTTAATACTGCCTGTACTATGACCTGTACTTCGGCTGCAGTCTTTGGCATTGATTCTGGAGGGACCGGATTGATGGTGGGGCCAGCAGATGCGACAGCTGAAGAATGTTTATGCGCAGGTGGTTCATAATATAAAAAAGGAGACAAGATGGACGATATCGGCATAAGCATTGTTATACCTGTTTATGGTGGAGAAAAATACCCACAGGATTGTATAGAGGAGGCGAAAAATATTTAATTAAGAAAAATTTTGATTACGAAATAATTATTGTCTTCGACGGCGGTTTTGATAAGACAGAAAAATCAGCTAATAACTTTAAGGATTCTAGAACAAAAATTTTGTTTAACATTGTTAATTTAGGCAAAGGCGCAGCTGTAAAAAAGAGCATCTTATCATCCAAGAAAAATTTAGTTCTTTTTATGGACGTAGATATGTCTACTCCGATAGAAAATTTGGAGAGACTTATAAAGCCAATTACTGTTGAAGGATGTGATATAGCTATTGGTTCAAGAGTCTTGGAGGATTCTAATATATTGAAGAAACAGCCATTCTTAAGAGATTTTTTAAGTAAAAATATAAAAAATTTATAAATAACATTGTAAAACACGGATATAAGGATACCCAATATGGTTTTAAGATTTTTAAAAGAGAGGTGGCACACGACATATTTCCCCGGGTTATTACTTATGGCTTTGCTTTTGATATAGAAGTTTTGCTCTTGGCTAGAAGGTTAGGATATAAGGTTAAAGAAGTGCCTGTATCCTGGCAGGACAGAAGGCCTTCGACATTTAATTTTATCAAATTTTTGAAATCAATAGCAGAGTTTCGAAAAATTATAAATGTTTATAAGCCTGCGGGATAGTAACATATGTTTGTGAAAAATTAATTATAGTCATGTTGGATAAGATTAATTATAACTCTAGAGATTTGAAATTATTTTTTATAAGTTTTCTAGCCCTATTTTTAGAAATTGTTTTAATACGCTGGATATCTTGCGAGGTGAGGATATTTGCATATTTTAAAAATTTAGTTTTAATTTCTTGTTTCTTAGGATTAGGTATTGGTCTGTATACATATAAAAGAAAGACGCAACTTGATCTTTCTCTGATATTACTTACCTGCCTTATTATTTTTATTGTAGCGCCTTTTGATTTTTTAAAAGATATAGGCCCATTAGGCATTACAAAGAACTTAAATATTTTTTCTGATTTTCAGGCATTTCGTTATTATGATTATGTAGGGGTTTTTGATTTAATAAGACATTTACTATTTGGTATTGGCTGGACAGTTGCGGTTTTTTTCTCCATCATTTTTATCACCATTCCATTTGGCCGCTTGATTGGAAAATTTATGAGCGAGTATCAAAATAATATAAAAGCATATAGTATTAATATCTTAGGTAGCCTTTTAGGCATATTGTCTTTTACATTGCTATCTTTATGGCAGATACAGCCTTGGGTATGGTTCTTTGTTGTTGTAGCTGCAAGCTCATTATTCTTAAAAAGTAAAAAGAGAAAAATTTCAGCCATCATTTCAATCTTTCTGATTTTGACTTGTTTCTATTTATATAATAAAAAGCATACGACTATCTGGTCCGTTTATCAGAAGCTCGAAGTAAAAAAGAAAGACTCCGTTATCAGACTGAATAATAAGGAAATTAAGTCCAGAGAGGCCAGCTACATTTTAGTTAATAATACAACCTTTCAGTGGTTGAGGATTCTTGCTGATCTTGATGACAGAGGGCCTATCATACCAACCAGGTTTGTATTACCTTATGCCTTACAACGTGATTTTCCAGAGGAGGTATTAATAGTCGGTTCTGGAGCGGGAAATGATGTAGGTGTAGCTAATGATATAGGAATCTCTAAGGTTGTAGCCGTTGAGATAGATCCAGCTATTTATAAAATTAGCAAAAGGTTCAATAAAGATAAGCCCTACGATAATAAAAATGTTTTAGTTGTTATTGACGATGCTAGGAATTATCTTCAAAAGACAAAAGAAAAATTTGATTTAATAGTTTTTAGTCATCTGGACGCCCATACTCTGCTCTCAGGATATACTAATGTGCGCTTAGATAATTACATTTATACAGTAGAGAGTTTAAAGCGCGCAAAAGAACTTTTAACCGAGGATGGCCTGCTATATCTATCCTTTTGGAGTGAAAAAGATTGGTTAACAAAGCGTTTATATAATAACTTACAGCAAGCATTTGGATATCAGCCGTTTCTTTTAATAGCAAAAAATACCACTGCCATCAAAGGTCAAGAGATAGATATTGTTCATTTCCTTATTGCTTCGAATCAAGAAAGCAATAAGATCTTAGAGAAACAAATTCCCGATTGGTCAAGTTATACCAAGACTATTATTGACTCCCAGGCCAATCTTGTCCCTGTCTCT
This sequence comes from uncultured Planctomycetia bacterium, assembly GCA_964520705.1. Taxonomy (GTDB): domain Bacteria; phylum Omnitrophota; class Gorgyraeia; order Velamenicoccales; family JABMQK01; genus CAZFPS01. The sequence goes on from CAZFPS010000069.1 coordinate 4,648, forward strand.
ACAGATGATTGGCCTTTTCTTTATATTGCCAGGAAACAAATCCCTTCTTTAATTATTATTATCTCTGTATTAATTATGTTAATATCCCTAGGATTAATCAGATATTACACAAAGGGATCTGTGAAATTAAACTGGCACTTCTTCTTTCTGGGTGCCGGATTTTTATTACTGGAAGTTCACAACGTATCCAAACTTGCCCTGGCCTTTGGCACCACTTGGATAGTCAACGCACTTGTTATCTCGAGTATATTTTTGTTATTACTTTTAGCGAATTTTTTTGTTTATAAAGTCAAAAAAATTAACATAAATTTCTTTTATCTTTGTCTTATTGTAAGCCTCGGACTGCTCTGGTTTTTCTCTTTTAGCGACAAGAATATGCATCCGAATAGTCTCCTAGATTCAGTAGTTATTAATGGTATCTTTTCTCTGCCGTTTATTTTTGCAGGTATTATTTTTGCTAATTCGTTTAAACTCACTACACATCCAAGTCAGGTCTTTGGCTCCAATATGACGGGGGCCATATTAGGAGGCTTATTGGGTAGGAGGCTTATTGGGAAGTGCCTCTTTTATAACTGGGATAAGAAGTCTTATTATCATAGCTATTTGTTTATACTTTGTTTCTTATTTTTTCAAAAATGATTTATCTTAATCTAATTACTAAATAGAAAGAAGGAGAAGTTATGATTTCTAAAGACAAAACCTTGGGGGAAAAATTAATTTCTGCTGGTCTAATCGATAAGGATATTTTGGAGAGCGCAGAGGCAGAGTCAAAACGCACGGGTGTACCGCTGTATAAAGTAATGATTAGGAGTAAAGCGGTGCCCGAAGACGCAATGCTTGATTTGCTATCGCAGGAGCTGGGTATCGAGAGGAAGAATTTAGAAGGATATCTGGTTGAGCCCGAAGTAATCAAGCTGATTGATGCTAATTTTGCCCGCAGAAAACGTATCCTGCCTCTAGGTAAGATAGGGGATGCCCTGGCTGTGGCTGTGGACGATCCTCTGAATATTTCAGCCTTGGATGAACTGCGTTTTAAGATCAACTCTCCTCTGAAGCCTTTGTTGGTTAAGGAGAAAGATTTGGATAAGGCTTTGAATAGCTACTATCCTTTAAAAGGAGAGGATGGGGTAGCTGTAGCAAATATAGAAGAGTTTAATAAGCCTTCGATTATCACTATGGTAAACCTTATTATCCTGCAGGCCATAAAAGAGCGCGCCTCAGATATCCACCTAGAGCCAAAGCCAAAGACTCTATCTATGCGTTTTAGAATAGACGGCGTGCTGCATACAAGAAGCGCCCCGTCTAGAAATTTACACGAGGCGATTATCTCGCGCATAAAGATTCTTTCAAATTTAGATATTGCCGAGAGGCGCATTCCTCAAGATGGAGGATTAATAATCACCGCCGGAGACCATGCCATTGATGTCAGGGTCTCCATCATACCTTCTATTCACGGAGAGAATATGGTGATGAGGTTGCTGGATAGGAGTTCTACGCCTTTGAGTTTGGAGGAAATAGGATTTGAAAAAGGTAATTTGCAAATCTTTAAGAAGTTAATTTCTTCTTCATTCGGGATCATCTTGGTTACCGGACCAACCGGTTCAGGTAAGACCACGACTCTGTATGCGTCTTTGAATGTAGTCCAATCCGAAGAGAAGAATATTATAACCATTGAAGACCCGGTGGAGTATCACCTAGATTTTGCAAAACAAATTCAGATAAATCCCAAAGTGGAGTTGACATTTGCCAAGGGGTTGCGTTCGATACTCAGGCACGACCCGGATATAATCATGGTCGGAGAAATCCGTGATTACGATACGGCCGAGATCGCCATACAGGCGTCTTTGACCGGCCATCTTGTGTTCTCTACGTTGCATACTAATGATGCACCTTCGGCGGTTGCTCGGCTTTTGGATATGAATATCGAACCGTTTCTGGTGGCATCCTGTATCAAGGCGGTGCTGGCTCAGCGATTGGTGCGGAGTCTGTGTAAAGAGTGCAAACAGCCGGTTAAGATTAAACAGAAGGAGCTGTATCAAGACCTGGGATTGGACTATAGTAATCAGGCTGACTCCGAAATCACAATTTATAAACCAAAGGGCTGCAACCATTGTATGCAGACCGGTTTTAAGGGTAGGATCGGGATCTTTGAATTGATGCAGATGGATGCCAAAATAAATAAACTTACTGTAAGCAGGGTATCGGTAGATGATATAAGGAAGGCGGCCTGTGAGGCAGGGATGGTAGTATTGCGTCGGGATGGATTGGATAAGATTTTACACGGGCAGACCACTATCGAGGAGGTTCTGCGCGTAACTTAATTTTACTATGAAGGGATTAAATCGCAGATATTTCTTATTTATATTTATCGTGGCTAGTCTTTTTTTATTAGTCCGTACAGGTTACTGCGTCACTGGAAGCGATAGTTACGAGGCGATTGTAGTTATAAACGCGGGCAGTAATCTGATGTCATCGACTTCTTACGATGCGCAGAGTATCGTCGGGCAAAGCATAATCGGCTCGTCTGACTTATATGCCGTCTATGAATCTCATTTTGGTTTTGTGCCTATTTCCAGTACAGTCGATATATCTAAAATAGACGAGTATGATATTTATGATCTGCAGGCCTTTAGTCTTTCAACTAGACAGGAAGTATTAGAGAAGACCTGGCAGAAAAATAACGATATATACTTTACCTGGGAAATACGGCTTTATGCGCCGTCTTTGGTGATACTTGGCTATAGCGTGGGTTTGGATTCGCAGCCGGATGAGACAATCGATACCACGCTTACATATTACAATGGTTTTGCGGGCACACCTATTTCCGACGGAAGACACATATTCTATGTAAAGGCGGCTACTTCAGGCGGGGCCTGGGGGGATGTTTCAAGTTTTGAGTTCTGGGTGGATTCTAGCGCGCCCAAAGCCGAAGACAAGCAGCCGGCTCCGGGCATGCTGCTAACCAGTAATTTACCCGAGATATCATTGAATTTAAGCGATTCCTACAGCGGCATTGATATAGATTCTATAAAGTTATATATAGATAGTGATTTGGTGAGCTTTACCTATGAACAGGGATTCGTTTCGTATACGCCTCAAGAGGCTTTAGACGATGGCAGTAGGATTGTGCGCGTAGTAGTAGAAGACATGGTGGATAATCTCTTGGATACGGTTTGGGGATTTACAATTGATGCCAGCCCGCCTACAGGTTCAATATTGATAAACGGAGGAGAAGACACTACGAATTTTGCACGGGTACGTCTGAATTTAGAGGCTACCGACGAGATCACACAGGTATCCGAGATGATTCTTTCCAATGATGGCGAGTTTGATACTGAGACCTGGCAGAACTATAATCCTCTAATTACGGATTGGGTCTTAGCTGAGACGCAGACTATCGGTATAAAGATAGTATATTGTAAGTTTAAAGATGAGGCGGATAATATCTCTGCCGTATACCAGGATGACATAAGATTGATTTCTGCGGCCATAGATACTATAATTACCTTAGGTCCATACAGCCCTACCTCAGAGACCGAAGCAGAATTTAGCTATCAATCTACGTTTGAAGATGTGGTATTTAGTTATAAGTTAGACGATGAGGAGTGGTCTGTTTGGTTAAAAGATACATCCATAAGTTTTAGTAGCCTAGATTTAGCCAACCATATATTTTCTGTAAAATCAGCCCACGACCTAAACAACGATTTTATTATAACTGAAGACGAAGAAGATCCTATGCCCGCGCAGTGGACCTGGGTAATCCAGAGCGAAGAAGTAGAACAAGAGGAGGAGAGGACCCTCTTCTGGAGAACTGAATAGATAAAAAGAATTACGTAATTAAATACGTAATTCTTTTTAAATCCGACTGATATATCAATAAGGAGGCAGTAATGGACATCAAGGCTGTAAAGGTAAAAAAAGACCCAGAGATAAACGTGATTATAGGCCAGACGCACTTTATTAAGACGGTTGAGGATATGTATGAGGTTTTAAGCGGATCCGTGCCCGGGATAAAATTCGGTTTTGCTTTTTGTGAAGCATCGGGGTCGTGTCTGGTGCGGGCAGAAGGTACGGATGAAGAATTAAAAAAACTGGCTATAGAGAACGCCTTGAATATCGCTGCCGGACATATATTTGTGCTCTTTTTGAAGAATACTTATCCTATTAATGTATTGAATTCTATTAAGAATCTGAGTGAAGTATGTTCTATATTTTGCGCTACCGCCAATGATCTAGAGGTGATAGTCGTCGAATCCGAACAGGGAAGAGGAGTATTGGGAGTTATAGATGGCTCCAGCCCTAAGGGGGTTGAAAAAGAAAAAGATATCAAGTGGCGTAAGGACCTGCTTAGAAAAATAGGTTATAAGCTGTAAGCAGATTTTAGAATATAGATAAATAATTATTTTGGGTATAGTGTCATTTTAGCCACTAAATTTGTTGTTTTTATGTTTATAAAGC
>CAZFPS010000070.1:0-8955 GCA_964520705.1 uncultured Planctomycetia bacterium
GATTTTCATGCCACCATTATAGCACTTTTGGTGGCTAAATTATCACATTACCCTTATATTATAATAAAACTCCTGGCTAAATGCAACACTTAAAATAACTAATATCGAGCCCACATTTCACACCTCCTTTCTTTGAAACTACCCTTAAAATATTTAAAAATATACTTGACAAACGTAAAGCACATGGTATACTTTACAAGTGTAAAGTATAGGAGGAAACTATGAAAAAAGAATATTTAAGTCCAACAGAAGCGGCAAAAATACTAAAAATATCCCGACAAGCGGTCATCGACAGAATAAAACATGGAACACTTATTGCCGAGCGCGCTGGAAATCAGTATATAATCCCCAAAACCCAACTCCTCTCTAAGAAGATTTCTAAGGAGAAAGAAAAAGCTACAGGGATTAAGGTGTCCAAAACCAAAAAAACCGAAAAAACCACTATAAATGAAGTCTTAAAAAAGATAGACCACTACTCCATAAGGACAATACAATTGTGGTTTGGGGATATCTTAGGGATCCTCAAGTGTGTCTCTATTACTAGAGGCGAGCTAAAAGAAGCTTTAGAACATGGCAAAGGATTCGATGGCTCTTCTGTTACCGGATTTGCCGAAGCAGAAGAAAGCGACATTATTGCTCAACCAGACCCCTCTACCTTTAAAATACTGCCCTGGACAATGGAAGATAACCCTACGGCCAGAATGTTCTGTGATATTTTAAATCCTGACCGCACACCGTATGCAGGTGATCCGCGTTACGTATTAAAAAGAGCAATGAAACGTGCCAAAAATTTGGGCTATTCTTTCAATGTTGGGCCGGAAATAGAATATTTCTATTTTAAAACTGACAAGAAGCCTGAGGTTATTGACGAAGGCTCTTATTTTGAATTAATCCCTAACGATCTGGCAAATACCTTGCGCAATAAGACTGTGCGCCTATTAGAAGAAATGGGTATCACTATGGAAGCTACGCACCATGAAGTAGCTCCCAGCCAGCACGAAATCGACCCTAAATACAGCAATGCCTTAACTGCCGCGGACAATCTAATTACCTGTAAATACATCATAAAAGAAGTTGCTCAGCAAAGTGGCGTATACGCTACCTTTATGCCTAAGCCCATGTTTGGCGTCAATGGTTCCGGTATGCATGTTCATCAATCTCTGTTTAAAGGTACTAAAAATGCATTTTTTGACCCAAAAGACAAATTTCACCTTTCTACTACGGCCAAGCAATTTATCGCTGGACAATTAAAACATGCTCGTGAGATATGCTCCCTTACGGCACAATGGGTAAACTCTTACAAGAGATTAGTTTCCGGATATGAAGCGCCAGTGTATGTCTCCTGGGCGCAAAGGAATCGTACTGCCTTAATCAGGGTACCTTTATACAGGCCCGGCAATGAAAAAGCTACCAGAGCAGAACTGCGCTGTCCAGATCCAGCCTGTAATCCGTATCTTGCATTTGCCGTAATGTTGGCATCAGGACTTGAGGGTATTGAGAAGAAATATCCTATTCCCTCTCCTGTTGAACCAAACATCTATAATATGGCCATGGAAGAACGAGAACGCCGTGGGCTAACCGCACTTCCAGGCAACTTGTTTGAAGCTATAATAGAAACAGAAAATAGCAAATTCATGAAAGACGCTTTAGGCGAACATATTTTCTCACGATTTCTGTTCAATAAAAAGAAAGAGTGGGAAGAATACCGCATCCAAATCACGCAACACGAAATTAAAAAATATCTGCCGTTGCTATAAAGTTTTCTTTAAACCTGCCTTGAAGTTTGGCAGAAAATATGTTATCCTTAATGAAGACACGACTTACAGAACGAAGTGAATGTAAGTTGTTGTCTGAATTAATCCTTGAAATTTACCTAAAATTTTCATTATTTAGGTAGATGTCAAGGATTTAATTCGCGCATTCAACTTATGTTATAGATGAAACTAAACTGCGCTCCATAAGTTGAGCGCTCATTAACAAGGAGGTTAGCCAGATAGCGCAAGCTACGAGGCCTATCACCTACAAAAAGACCCCAAAAATGGGGTTTTTTTGTTTATATAGCCCACTTCTGGTATTTAATTTCTCCTATGAACGCTTGACTTATGGAGCATCAGCGACATAAGTCAACTGCGTGATTTGGACCCCACACCTTTTCTCTATTCAATATTTCTTGAGAATTTAAAATACAAACATAACATCTAAAAAGGTGCGGGGTTAATTCGGTCCAATAACTTATGTTCGTTTCCACTCCATAAGTTATGGCCTCATTAAGAAAGAAAAGCGTCCCCTCTACTTCTTTGTAATAGAGAGGACGCCTTCGTCCTAAAAACTAACCTACTAGTTCCTTATTTCAGAGCTTCGTTAGCTTCTTCTCGATAGGACCATAATTGTTATCTTAATTTAAACTAATCCTTGGTCTATCATGGCATCGGCTACTTTTACAAAGCCACCGATATTTGCACCTTTAACATAATCTATATAATTACCTTCTTTACCATATTTAACGCACTGCTCATGAATGGCAATCATAATATCCTGCAACCTCTTATCGACTTCTTCGCGGCTCCAAGACAGACGCATGCTATTTTGACACATCTCTAAGCCAGAAGTAGCTACTCCGCCGGCATTAGCTGCCTTACCAGGAGCATAAAGGATCTTAGCCTTTTGGAATACTTCGACTCCTTCAGGGGTAGTAGGCATATTTGCTCCCTCGCCTATGGCGATACAACCGTTTTTAACTAATGTCTTGGCATCAGCTTCATTTATCTCATTCTGAGTAGCAGAAGGAAAAGCCACATCGCACTTTATATCCCAAGGCTTCTTGTTCTCATGGTATTCACACTTAAATTCTTTTGCACATTCTTTAATGCGTCCGCGTCTTACGTTCTTAAGGTCAAGTACACAGGCTAACTCTTTTCCATCAATGCCGCCCTCATCATGAATAAATCCATGGGAATCTGATAAAGTCACAACCTTTGCACCTAACTGAATAAGCTTTTCAGTGGTGTATTGAGCAACATTACCGGAACCAGATACCACGCAAACCTTACCTTTTAAAGATTCTCCTCTGGTCTTTAACATCTCCTCTACAAAATACACACAACCATAGCCTGTAGCTTCAGGACGAATCAAGCTTCCGCCCCAATTTAGACCTTTACCAGTAAAAACTCCCGTAAACTCATTGCGCAGTCTTTTGTATTGACCAAACATGTACCCGATTTCACGTCCGCCTACTCCTATATCACCTGCAGGCACATCTGTATCCGGGCCAATATGTCTTTGTAACTCCGTCATAAAACTCTGGCAGAATTTCATTACTTCGTTATCAGATTTACCTTTAGGATCAAAATCAGAACCGCCTTTTCCACCGCCCATAGGCAAAGTGGTCAAGCTATTCTTAAAAACTTGTTCAAAAGCCAAGAATTTCAGAATTCCCAGATACACGCTGGGATGAAAACGCAATCCGCCTTTATATGGACCGAGAGCACTATTCATCTCTATACGGAATCCGCGGTTTACCTGAATTTCTCCTTTATCGTCCAGCCAGGGAACGCGAAACATTATCACTCTTTCTGGCTCAACAATCCTTTCCAAAATTTTTGCTTCTTGGTATTTGGGATTCTTTTCAATGAAAGGCACTACTGATTCCACTACTTCCCACACTGCCTGATGAAATTCAACTTCGCCAGGATTCTTTGCAACTACCTTTGCCATAAAATCTTCAATTTTCTTTGACATGTCTACCTCCATTTCAACTATATTTCTCTAATTCTAATTTAGTTTATATTTATCTGCATCGTTCCATCAAAGGGCATTAAAATCAGTGGGCATAAAAAAAGACATCCCTCTTCCTCGTTGATGAAGAAAGGACATCTTCGTCCTGGTTAAAATATACCATCTTAAACCAAAATGTCAAGATTTTTTTACTTCTTCCTGTATATTGAAATGGGCTGCCTCTTGTGCTCCGAGGCCTGCATCAATTTCTTAATTTTGGCGATAACTTTTTGATCGGGATAATTCTTCTCTTTCCCGGACTCGATAACTAAAATCGCCTTATCGAGCTCTTCGTAACTTATTCCTAACTCTGCCTCATCTGTCTGGCCCTGCCATAGACCGGCTGTAGGTACGCGCTCGATTACTTCTTCAGGAACACCTAATTCTCTAGCTAGTTCTCTCACTTCTGACTTTAATAAATCAGCTATAGGCAAGATATCTACTCCGCCATCTCCATACTTTGTGAAGTAACCCACTAAAGCCTCGCTCTTATTCCCGGTACCGGCTACAAGGTAGTTCAATTTATTAGCATAGTAGTATAGCGTAACCATGCGCAGCCTCGGCTTAAGATTGGCTAAAGATAATTTGCTACTCTCTGGCAAGATAGCGACGAACTTTTCATAAACTTCATCTAAACAAACTTTTTCTACCTTAATATTAAACTTATCGGCTACTAAATGAGCGAACTTCTCATCTAAAGAGTCACTCTGACAGGATAAAAACAACCCTAAGACGTTATCTCCCACAGCTAACTTGGATAGCGCAGCCACGCAGGCAGAATCTACTCCGCCACTCAGGCCTACAACAATACCTTTGGCCTTAGCATCATCCATCTGCTTCTTAATCCAATCTGCGATATCTCTAGATAGGTTCAATATTTTGCCCCTTTACTAATATAAAGGTAAGGAAGGGAATATTTTAAATACTCTTTGAAGAACTGTCAATCTAATAATTAATGCGACCTGCCTCTTCTCTTTAACTCATCTAATAACTTCTTCACATCTGTTTCGGCAGATCTAAGCACTTGTGTACAGATAAAAACTAATACAGAAAACTGCCAGCAGTCCTCTAATCCCGTTATCAAACCTGTATGCACATCTTCCTGGCGCTGCAATTTATCTAAATTGCATTTAATTGCCTTTTTTAATCCACCTTCATAAATATCCACCGAATAAGTCTTATTATTGTAATTTAAAGAAGGAAAAGTCACACCTCTGACTAGTAAAAAATTTGTAAGCATACCTTCATTAATATGCAACTCTTTGTCAAAATCAAATCCTTCAAATTGCGGTGAGGCAGAAGGCAATACCAAGGAAGGCTTATCTACGACGATCTCTCCCTTTCTTACCACTGTATCTCCCATATTGATGGAAGATTCACTCAAAAATATATAAGGCATATTTGTAGCCGCATGCGTAAGAAGCCCCTGGATGCGGGCTCTTATTATTTCAGTGCTCTTGAGTGCTTTTTCCCAACTATCTTGTATATTCATATTTATGAGCTAGCGATTATCTTCAAACTCGAAATTCTAGATTCGAAATACAAAACAAATTATAAATCCAAAATCAAGATTTGAACTGACTGAGAAATTCTTGAATTGAAGCTTAAACATTAAGTCGCTCTCTAAAAATTAGTCTTTTCAGTCCCTTACCATTATATACTTCTTTTTTGTGTCCACCCGTAATCGCAATTTTTGCTTCTCACGCCAGCCAAACCTACGAATAATATCAATAGGCAAAGTAACACAGTAGCTATCCCTACCTATCTTCGTAAGCTTTCTGACTGTTTGATCCTTGTCTCTTCCCATGGGCAACTATTCTACTTATTTTCTATCGCTAACAAAAAATCTATTTGATTCGCTCCTGGAAAACCAAGAACTCATCAGCCACGACCAGTTAAGCCTTCCTGAGGTTGCCTAACGGGCAGTTGTATTGTAAAAGTAGCCCCTATATCCAACTCGCTGTTTACTGATATTTTACCGTTATGCCTATTTATTATTCCATAGGCGGTGGCCAGCCCTATGCCCAGCCCTTTACCAGAACCTTTTGTGGTAAAAAACGGCTCTCCGATATGTTTTAGGTTTTCTTGCGCTATGCCCGAACCTGTATCTGAAAACTCTATCTCAATAATATTATTCTTTCTGTCATGAACTGTCTTTACGGTAAGGGTACCCTGTCCAGATACAGCATCCAAGGCATTTAAAATAAGTACAACAAAGACCTCTTGCAGCTGCCCTTTATTAGCCATGATCTTAGGAATATTTTCTCCGTATGGTTTTAATATCTTCATTTTGGAATACCTTATTAACGGCCAACAAACATCCAAAGCAGCGTCTATAACCTTATGCGGATCGATAACTTCAAACTCCTGATCTGTCTTTTTAGCGAATACGGCAATTCTGTCTAATAGGCTAGCGCCTTTAATCTCTAACTTCCTAATTGACTCCAGCATCTCTCTAACCTGTCCACTCAGTTCTTTTTTGCTTAATAAGAAATCCACATACCCTTTAATACAGGCAAGCTGATTTAGTATATCGTGCGCTGTGCGACCCATTAAGGAACCAGTGGCCATAAGTTTATGCACACTACGCAAAAACTCCTCCTGCCTCTTCCTCTGCAGGAATTTTATAACATCGGAAGAGTGTGCACTAAAATATCCGAATGCAAACAAAAATGAAACATTACCCAATAGCAAACTTATCATCTGATTAGTAGGAATCTTATATTCAAAAAACGATATAAACGGTATCAAAGCAAAGTGCTCCAGTAAAACTATCGCAGAAAAACATATCGCAGAAACCAAAACAGCAAAAAATACCGCGGCAGTTGTAGAGACCACTCCCGCCCAGAGAATCACCGCATAGTAGGCGATGACCACTATAGGCGCTTCCAACCCACCCATATAGTGGATTATCCAAGAGATGGCAATAATATCAGTTATCATCTGATAGTATTGAAATCTATAAATATTAACACTCTTTAAAAGAAAAGCATAAGGCTGGTTAAAAACTGCCTCTACGCATATTAAGGCAATAAAAAAAGTATTAACATAAGAGTAACCTCCTATGTTCTTCATCAATATAAGAAAAAGCAAAAGCAGAAAAAAGCATATAAATCTTATACTTCCTGCCAACCTATATTTTCTTATTAATTCTTCTCTTGTATATATATCGAGCGGTTGAACCATTTTGTAATTTCTAAAATCAAAAAGTTTATTTAAATTCCAATGCCTTATTGATTTTAGCAACAAGGACATTCTTTTCAATCGGTTTTGACAGGTAGCCCACAACCCCTGCCTTATTGGCGTCCAATTTATCCTTTTAGAATATCTTTTATAGTCTTATTAAGTTGTTTATGGTCTATGGGCTTATTGATTATACCGCTAGCTTTATTCTTGATGTTTGAAGTTAACGTTGTACTGTCCTGGTGATATACAGAAAACAACAATACAGGCAAAGAAGGATTAATTTTTTTGAGCGCATCCATTACTTCTTCACCATTCATATCAGGCATATTAAAGTCCGTTATCACTAAGTCAAAAGGTGTCTGCTTAGCTTTAGCCAAACCCTCCTGTCCAGAAAAAGCAATACTAACATCGTATTCACTTGTGCTTTCTAAGTTTAATTTCATAATCAGGCAAAGATCTTGCTCATCATCTATAACCAGTATTTTCTTTAAACTCATGTTTTCTCCTTTATCATCTTTAGGATAATGGTTATTATTGTTCCTTTGCCTTCTTGGCTCTCTGTTTTTATCAGGCCTCTATGTAAATCTATAATATTTGCACATATGGATAGCCCTAACCCAGCACCCTCTCGTGGACCTTTAGTACTAAAGAAAGGATCCCAAATTTTTTTTAAGTTTTCTTTGGAAATACCCACTCCCGTATCTTCTATTTCAACTGCTATCACTTTTTCGCCGAGCATAAAACTATCCAATGCCCTTCTGCCAACTTTTGCTTGAATTTCATCTAATATTTTCTCGTAACTGCGCAAAATGAGCTTTCCGCTCTTAGCTTTTGCCATGGCATGCAAAGAATTTGTCATGAGGTTAATAAACACCTGCTGTAATTTATTCTTATCCACTAAGACCTTAGAAATATCCTCTTTTCTTTCATCTATAACTTCAATTATTTTGAACTCGTTTCTGTGCTTAATCAAGTCTAGGGACTTTCCTAATATTTCATTTATATTCTCCGGTTTTAATTCTAACGTTGAGGCGCGCGAATAATCAAGTAGTCCGTGGATAATGCCATCAGCTCTGACCACAGCCTCTTTGATCATGTTTATAACCTTTACTACATCTTTATTTTCCGCTGCAACTGTGCTCTCCAAATAGTTTGCAGCCTGGATAATTATCCCCAAAGGATTCTTGACTTCATGGGCCACACCGCTAGCTAAAACACCCAATGCGGACATTTTTTCAGCCTGAATAAGTTGAGTTTGGGCCTGTTTTAACTTATTATATGCTTCCGTTAGCGCCGCCTGCGCCTTCTTACTCTCGGTGATGTCTCTCATTACATGAAAGGTCTGGAAAACATTGCCCTTATCATCAAAACAGCAATCCACAGATACTATCACATGTATATCTTTGTCAGAAAGATACAATTCAACTTCTTGGTATTTTTTAGTCTTTTTAGCTATTTCGAGTGGGCAGAGACATATAGGCAGCTTGGCATTATGAACTACCTCAAAACAAGGCTTACCGATTATCTCATCCATAGGCTTATTTAAAAACTTTGACATCGCTGCATTTACCTTAATTATCAGAGATTTGCTATCTAAAATCATAGCCGCATCTTTAAGGGAATTAAAAATGTTTTCCCAGTTATTAACTTCTCTATTCAGCTCTTGGATAATTTGATCTTTGGGATCTTTTTTCCTATCCATCTTTCACCTCTATACTCTTATCCTAAGATAAAAAAACAAACCCATTTTCATAATTTTTAATTATACCATACATATATAAATGTAGCCATACTTAAACCTCTTCGGTAACCCTTAAAACCTCTTCCATTGTAGTTACGCCATTTTTAACTTTTTCTATACCATCCTTATACAAAGTACGCATGCCTAATTCTATAGCTTTATTTCTTATCTCATTTGCCGGCATCTTAGCGGCAATCATGCTCTTGATCTCTCCCTCTATTATCAGCAATTCGAAAATCCCTAACCTGCCCGCG
>CAZFPS010000071.1:0-8727 GCA_964520705.1 uncultured Planctomycetia bacterium
AATATCAACATGCCCCACAGTCATATTTACATGACTGACAGTCAGGTTCCCGACGCTGTCATTGCGAGCGCAGCAAAGCAATCTCATCCCAAAATAGCCATTACCAGCCATACAATCCCTACAATAACCAATCCTGCCAGCAATCGTTCATAATAGAACCTAAAATATGGATGCATGCGAAACTCCTTGATTTAAACTCCTTGCAGAGTTAAAATAACGCTATATTAATGAACCCTGTACTATGTATTATGATACATAGTATCGCAATATAAGTCAAGGAGAATCTATGTATATTAAGAACTTAGCGAAACTGAGAAAAGAGAAGGGTTTCACTCAAGAAGGTTTAGCCAGAAAGGCAAACATTTCATATCACACGATTATAAAGCTCGAAAGTGGGGGCATTAAGAATCCTAAAGTGGGAACCCTGTTAAAATTGTCTGGGGCACTGGGCGTAAGCACAGATAGATTGCTGAAAGGATAAAACCATGGACGAAATTAAAAACATAACGGAGAAGATAAAAAAATTCAGAGATGAGCGGGATTGGATGCAATTCCACGACCATAAAAACATGGCTATTTCTATAATTTTAGAGGCTTCTGAATTGCTCGAGCATTTTCAATGGAAAAGCAAAGATGAAGTAGAAGCATATGTAAAAGACAATAAATTGCAAATCGAAGAAGAAATAGCAGATATCGCGCTTTATCTTTTTGAATTAGCTGATAATCTTGGGGTTAATTTATCAGAAACTATAGAGAAAAAGTTAGAAAAGAATGCTCAAAAATATCCAGCAGAGAAGGCCCGCGGCAAGCATACCAAATATAATAAGCTATGAGGCTATACGAAGGCATTATTGAGCAATTTTCAGATGATGTAATCCACAATCGAATTGCAGATATCATTTCTAAGAATTTTCGCTCTTATTACAAAAGAACTCCCAGAGATCCTGAATATAGATCATGGCAACAATCTTTAAACATTTTAAACAATTCGTTTCTGCATTCTTCCCTAAAAGATAATAAGATTATAATTGAATACGAGCTACCTTATTCCACCAGGAGAATAGATGTTTTAATATTTGGAAAGAATAAAAAAGACATAGATAGTGTCGTATTAATGGAGCTTAAACAATGGTCTAATGATCATGTGCATAATTGTGAAAATGAAGGTAATGTAATTATTGATTTTTTAGGAAAAAAAGAAGTCGCCCATCCTTGTCTACAAGTAGAAGGATATCATTTTGACTTGCAAGATTTTCTGCGAGTATTTCAAGAAAAACCAAAAGTCGAACTTAGTTCCTGTGCTTATTGCCATAATTACTCTAGATATGGTAATAGCGTCTTACTCTTACCAAAATTCAAAAAAACAGTAGACTCTTTCCCAATATTTAGAAAAGAGGATGTTGAGGAACTAGGTTCCTATCTAAAAGAGCGCTTAAAAAATGGTTCCGGAATAGAAGTCTTTAATAGATTTATAACTAGTCCAGTTAGACCTTCAAAGAAGCTTTTAGATCATACAGGAGTTATGATCAATAAACAGCAAATTTTTACTTTAATAGATGATCAAATAGCGGCATATAATGCAATAATGCACAAAGCTAAAAATTTAAGTAAAACCGGTACAAAGTCCATAGTTATAGTAAAAGGAGGTCCCGGAACAGGAAAATCTGTTATTGCATTAGAAGTGATGGGAGAATTGATGCGCTTAGGTAAAGTAGTATATCATGCAACAGGCTCATCTGCTTTTACTAATACATTAAGAAAAATAGTTGGTCGTAGAGCAAGCAATTTATTTAAGTTTTTCTTTAATTTTACAAAACACGCTGAAGATGAGATTGATGTTTTAGTCTGCGATGAAGCGCATCGTATACGCGCAAATAGTAACGATTATGGCGTACCTAGGCAATTCAAATCTTCAGATCCTCAGGTAGAAGATCTTATCAGGCCAGCAAAGCTATCTATTTTCTTTATAGATGAGCACCAAATTGTTAGGCCTAAAGAAATTGGAAGCATAGCTCTCATAAAAGAAATAGCTGCAAAATGTGACATAAGCGCTGAACATGTTGCTGAATTCGAGCTTAAAACACAATTTCGTTGTTCTGGATCAGATGCTTATTTACAATGGCTAGATAAAATATTAAATATCAGGGATTCTGATATAACCGAATTTGATCCAAAGATGGAGTTCAAAGTATTCGATACCCCATCCGAACTTAAGCAAGCGATAGATAAAAAAAATAGAGAAAAAGAAAATTGTGCACGTGTTGTTGCTGGTTTTTGTTGGCCTTGGAGTAAACCACGATCCGATGGTTCATTAGTAAACGATGTAAAAATAGGTAATTTTTCCATGCCATGGGAACAGAAGAATCAATTTTGGAAATGGGCTACTGATAAAAGCGGAATGGAACAAGTTGGGACAGTATATACTGCTCAGGGTTTTGAGTTTGATTATATTGGAGTAATTTTTTCAAATGATCTGGTATGGCGTAAAAAAGAAGGAGGCTGGGTTAGTATTCCTGAAAATTCTTACGATACGCAGGTTAAGCGTAATAATACTTTATTAACAGATCATTTAAAGCATGTTTATAGAGTTCTAATGTCTAGAGCACATAGGGGCGTTTATGTATATTTTATGGACAGCGAAACAAGAGCTTATTTTGAATCTAGTATAAGAACTAGAGAAATATTAGATAGTGAAAAGCCATTAATGGTTTCTGATATCATTAAACCGGATGAAGAAATTAGGCTTATACCTGAAGTTGTGACATCCGCAAGCAAAGAAGGCCAGTTTAAGACGTCTTTACCGGTTTTTTCGCTAGAAGCAGCTTGTGGGAATTTCGGTGAAGGGGTTTCTGCTGAAGAAAAAGGATGGGTAAACGTCAAAGGTTTAAAATTAAGTAGAAATATGTTTGTATCTCAAGTTTTTGGCAAATCAATGGAGCCACTAATTCCAGATGGTAGTTATTGCGTGTTTCGTACGCCTATAATTGGATCACGTAACAATAAGATTGTATTAGTTCAGCATAACGACATCGCAGATGTCGAAAATGGAGGGCAGTACACTGTAAAAAAGTACACTAGCAAAAAGAAAGTGCGCGATTCTGGAGATTGGGAGCATGAAGAAATAACTCTTATGCCACTTAACCCAGATTATAAACCTATAAAAATCCCAAATTCCGAAGAAGGCGGATTTATTGTTGTTGCTGAATTTGTTGCTGTTTTATAGCAGCATAGGAATCGGTGAAATAATCATATGAAACGATCATATTATTCCGACTCGATTGCTAATTTCTGCAAATCTACGACTGAGGAGATCATTGGTAAATTGGCAATTAACAATGAATTCTCATTAGAGCAAACCCAGCGCGATGCCTGGAATGAAGAAATTAAAATTCTTCATGAGGCGCTTGCTTCTCTCCAAGGGTCGATTTACTTTGAGTATTCTATTCCACGCATGGGGCAGCGAATCGATGTGGTGCTCCTGATTGGACCTGCAATCTTTGTTCTTGAATTTAAAGTTGGGGAAAATGAATTCACATCATATGCCATTGATCAGGTTTGGGATTATGCTTTGGATTTAAAAAACTTTCATGAATCGAGCCATGATAGATATATTGCCCCACTTCTGATCGCTACAAAAGCGAAGCAGGTTTATTTATCCGTTTCCGCAACTCCACAAAACGATAAGCTCTTATTCCCTGTTAAATGTAATGTAGAGCTATTGGGGAAAGCAATAGAAGATGTTTTGAGTTTTGTAGAAGGCGACAATATTGATCGTACGCAGTGGGAAAACGGTAGGTATTGCCCTACTCCAAACATTATCGAGGCAGCCATGGCACTCTATAACGGCCATTCGGTTAATGAAATTTCTCGCAGTGATGCCAGTGCGATTAATCTCGGCCAAACATCTGATGCGATTTCTGACATTATTCGTCTTTCAAGAGAAAAGTCTCAAAAATCTATCTGTTTTGTAACCGGTGTTCCAGGTGCTGGTAAAACATTGGTTGGGTTGAATATAGCAACTACACATATCGACGACTCAAGTGACCTTTACAGTGTTTACCTCTCCGGTAACGGACCGCTTGTTGCGATTCTTCGTGAAGCATTGGCTCGCGATAAAGTTCGATTGGCAAAAGAGCGTGGGAGCCGTATTAAAAAGGGCGAAGCTATGAGTGAAGTTAAGACGTTTATTCAGAACGTTCATCATTTCCGCGATGACTGCCTTGTTGATGAGAAGTCTCCACCTATTGAGCATGTTGCATTATTTGACGAAGCGCAACGCGCTTGGAATGTACAACAAACATCCAGTTTCATGCGCAGAAAGAAGAACAAGCCTAATTTTAATCATTCAGAGCCAGAGTTTCTAATATCCTGTCTTGATCGCCACCCGGATTGGGCTGTAATTGTATGTTTGGTTGGCGGCGGACAGGAGATAAACACCGGGGAAGCGGGAATCGGTGAGTGGATTGAATCGCTGAATCGTTCTTTTCCTAAATGGCATATTTATATATCCTCTAGACTTACCGATAGTGAGTATAGTACCGAAGAGGTGTTGAAAACAGTGGCATCGCGTCCAAATGTTGTTTATAAAGATGAGTTGCATCTTGCGGTATCAATGCGATCATTCCGTGCTGAATATGTCTCGCTTTTAGTCAAACAAACTCTTGATCTTAATATCGATGAAGCCCATGCTACGCTGGAAAAAGTGAAAGCCAATTACCCAATTGTACTTACCAGAGATTTGGGAAAAGCGAAGCAATGGTTGAAGAAGCAGGCGCGTGGATCAGAGCGTTATGGAATTATGGTTTCATCTCAGGCGGAACGGTTAAAGCCATATGCGATAGATGTAAAATCTACAATAAGTCCGATCCATTGGTTCCTTGATGGCAAGGAGGACGTGCGGTCGTCATATTATCTTGAAGATGTTGCTACAGAATTTGATGTGCAGGGATTAGAACTTGATTGGGCATGCGTTACTTGGGACGCCGATTTTAGATACTCAAAAAGTGGGTGGGAGCATAGGTCTTTTTGCGGTGATCGTTGGAATAACATTAAGAAACCGGAGCGGAAAAAATATCTCAAAAATGCCTATCGCGTCCTTCTGACTCGCGCTAGACAGGGCATGGTGATTGTGGTGCCTCCCGGAGACATAGAAGATCCCACGCGTCACCCTAAATTTTATGATCCTATTTTTGAATATTTGAGAGAAATTGGATTTAGCGAAATTTGAAAGGGAAACAAGGAGAGGGGACGTGTCAAAAAGAGACAGGTTCCCGATTGTGCAAATAGCAGGCGTCCTATTTTGGTACAGCCTATAGTAGGGGAGAGATTGATAGGGGGCAGGAGCGGGTAGACGTCTCCAAGCGCAACATAAGCTTAACCCAGCGTCAATTTTAGACTTCCTACAAACATTTGACAATGTCCTATTGATAGGTATAATATATATATTATGTGGAGAGACAAGATACCTTTTCCTAACGCACCTATTACAGAAGTTGTTCTGGAGATTAGGGTCGAAAGAGCCAAGAAGATAGATTCTGATATTCTGCTCGATTTTTATAATCATATAAAAGATAGATTTCCTAATAAACAAGAGATAAGGCAATGGGAAAGTAAAGTTGAATTTAAGGCAGGAGAAGCTCCTCAGCTTTCTTCTCGGTCCCCTAATCTAGAAGGTTATTTGCTTAAAACAACAAATGGGGATAAAATTATTCAGGCTAGGCCAGCAGGACTTTCTTTTAATAAACTTAAGCCATACGATAACTGGGAATCTTTCAGAGATGAAGGAAGATTTTTATGGGAAGAATATAAAAAAATAATTAAGCCTGATAAGGTAATTAGACTAGGTTTGCGATATGTAAATAGCATAAATATCCCGTTGCCATTAAGAAGGTTTCAAGATTATTTTAAAACCTTCCCTGATATTGCCAAAGGAATGCCTCAAGGTATATCCAATTATTTTATGAGATTAGAAATTCCTAATCCGGATATCTCAGCACATTCTATAGTAATACAGGCTTTTAAGCCTATTAAAGAAAACGCCAAGATGCTTCCTCTAATTTTTGATATAGATGTATTTAGACTTATAGCTTTGAACGTGGACGATCAGAAAATATGGGACATAATGGAGGATTTGCGCCATTTTAAGAATAGCATTTTTATGAATAGTCTAACCAAGAGGACTAAGGAGTTATTTAGATGACCAAATTAATTTATAATTTATTACAGAGAGATGTTACAGTAGGCTTAAGTGCAGAAGCAAGAGAGGTTCAGAATATGCAAGAAGGTAAATATTTAAAGCATTTTCTTAGACCTGTCTTGAGCCAAAGAAGCTTAACCGTCCAATTTTATGCATTACTTAACGAGTGGAAAGAAGACACAAAATTTCTCTCTTTTACTCCTCAAATATGTATGCATCCCGCGTATCTAAGAATAATAGGTCTAGGACGTAGAGTCATCCCTTGTATATTACGAGAACTGGAGAGAGAATCTTTGCCTTGGGATTGGGCTTTAACTGCTCTAACTGGAGAAGACCCTGTTTTACCAGAGCATAAAGGAAATTTTGATAAAATGGCAGAAGATTGGCTTTCTTGGGCGAAAAACAAAGACTATGGATGGTAACTGAATGATACGTGAAACCAGTCTTGCTTCTTTGAGATATAATTGTATAGCTTGGGTCGCAGAAGATGATGAGAATTGGTGGGAGCCGTTGCGGCATTGGCCCAGTAATATCGAAAAAAGTTATAAGAGTACTTCTTTTATAGAATTGTTTAAGTGTTTAGGTTACGTAATCTGTCCTGATGGGGGTCTTGAACCTGGGTACCTAAAAATTGCAATTTATTGCGATGAAAATGAAATGCCGACTCATGCAGCAAGGCAGTTGCCTAACGGTTTGTGGACTAGTAAGTTGGGTCGTGAAATAGATATAGAGCATGAATTAGGTGATTTATTGCAGGATCCTATATTAGCTCCTCTTTATGGCAATATAAAATTTTTCATGAAAAGACCACAGTAGCAACTCAAGTTTTTTGTAAAAGAGCTTCACTTAGATAGGCTGTTACTCACAAAGCTTTAGACTTAAATAGAAGATAAGCTATAATATATATTATTATTAATTACAAGCTTAACGAACTTGTCCTTAAAGGCGAGCCAGTTTTGTAAAAAAGCACTTCTTTTTTAGGAGTGCTTTTTTATTTTGCCTGGCAAACTTACTAAGACTCGAAACGAACGAACGCCGACACACCATTTTCCTTGCCTGTATTCTGCCAAAGGAGTATTATATATTTTTAGGGGACAGGTTCCCGTTTGAGGGGGTAGATATCAAAGAGGGGTGAAGAACAAGGTGTTATTCGGCTGCTATGAAAAGAAGATTCTAGGAGATAAAGCTTAATTGTATGTTTACAATTGATAGGACAAGAGAATTGGTTAGTTTTTTTAGGCATTATTGTGATTCTGAATCTGAGGCTAAGAAACTTGTTGAAAAGTGCGGGAATTTGCCTAAAGAAAAACAGAATGCAAGAACAATGATTAACCTGATTCAACGACTTATTTATCTTGCTGATAATGCTGAAAAGCTTAAACCCGGAAGAGATGCATTAAAGTTATTATTTCTGATTATTTGTGCGGAAGCGATCGCTAAACTCTATAAAAATTTTGATGGTGTAGGTAAATCAAAAGAACATGTAAAAATTTTTCTTAGTGAGCTCTGTAGACCTGATGATATAGAATCTTTAAGTGGTGCGTTGGCTATTGAAAAAGAAGGACAAAAACAGAAACTATCTTTAGAAGAAGTAATTGATTATTTATATGGTGTAAGATGTTGGATTGCACATGAAGGCTACTATTGGGGGTTTCATTTTTTACGCCCCGGGGTAACAATCGGAATGGACTACAAAAGTGGAAACATAGTACATCCTTATATAACCTATGAAGAATTACGTGATATAATAATTAGGGGAACGATTAGAGCAATCAATCAATATATTGAAAATGGTAGCAAGAAGGATACAGAAGAAATAAAGAAGAGAATAGAAGAAGAATTAGGAGGCTTGATTCACGCTACACATGTTGCAAGTGTAAATTATGAAATTTGGTGGGTATATAAGAGTAAGGAGTATCGCCCTAAATATATTGGTGTTATGAATAGATATTCAGAATTTTTTACTGCGTCAATTCATGCTCATTTTGTAGCAATGTTGATGGCATTAAATAAAATCTACGAGAATCGGACAGATACATTCAATATCGGGAAGCTTATCAATATGGGTAGGGACAATTTTTTAATTGACGCAGGCGTTCTTGTTGAGATAGAAAACCCCCTTAAAGATAACGAAAATTTGATAAAAAAGATACGCATTCTAAGAAATAAACATTTTGCGCATATTGATGATAAATTGGATTATGATACAGTATTAAAAAAGGCTGATATTAAATATAAAAACTTTAGAGAACTTATAGACTTGGCCTATGAGCTACTTGGTAGAATATCGTATGCCTATAATAAGGGTAGTGTTTCTCCCCGACGTTTTTCAAAAAAAGACACTCTTCGGTTACTAAATGACTTATCGCGGGGGATGTATAAATAAAGAACAATCGATAGTTGCTTGGCGAAGAACAAATAGTTCATCACTCCTAAAATTGATATGCAATATACTAAAGGACAAATAAAACGGGTAATTTTGGCTAGGTTTGATGATGGGGATGTTTTGATTGATGAGGTGAAGGGACTAG
>CAZFPS010000072.1:0-8681 GCA_964520705.1 uncultured Planctomycetia bacterium
CATACTTCAGGTAAGTCTCGACTGATGCAATAACTACTCTTGCTTCAATCGCGAGAAGCTCTATACCAACTAAAGAGACTCTTACCCAGGCATCAACCACAACGCCCTTGTCCAGGATTCGGTCAATAACCTCAACCAAACTGGAAGAACCAATTGCTTTTTCGACTGCCATGATTTATTCCTCCTTTCTTCACACAGATTATCTATACCTATCTGTGTTACAGATTCCACTTTTCAAATGAGCGCATAACTTACGGAAGGCTCACTTCGTTCGCTCTGACGTAAGTTATCTGCGCGAACTTGATCCTTGACATCTTTGATGTCAAGGATTTAATTCGCACTTACAAGTTATGTCGCTTACGCTCCATAACTTATGTGCTCATTAAAGGAGTGGTCAACCTCAAAAATTTCAAAGAAATTTTTGATCCTGAGGCCACTAAGGCCGAAGGATCTTAAAAATCTATTCCTTAAATAACTTACCCAAAAACTTCCCAGCCCTTTCCTTTGCTCCTAAACCAAAAGCAAGTGCTAAACCTAAAACTAACCCAGCAAAAATAATATCATTGGACTTATCAGTTAAAATTACTCCCAATCCCAATTCTCTCAAGGCAATCAATCCAGCTATGATGATGATGGCGTACTTAGCAATGTTACCCAGTGTATCTGACTGTGCGATTTTAACGTTTCCACCAACCAATGTGATTATTCCAGAAATAAATATTGCTGAAAGGATTCCTAAAATTAATATAAACACAGCTGCAATCACGTGCGGAATATAGGAAAGAATCTGTGCCACAAACACAGTGGTTACTAAACCGTAGAATTCTAACGCTGTAATTAAGGTAACAATGATAATCAGAAAAAAGACTATTTCAGTAATTAATTCACTTAGAGATAGCCCGATACCGCCTTTCTTAAGGATTTCAGGGATTTTGATTTTCTTACAACCCTTTTCTAATTGAATGATTTTAAGAAACCGTGCCACTAAAGCCGCAATCCCTACTGCGATTAGACAACCAACAACCAAGATTAACAATAACCCAACCAATTTCGGCAAATATTCACCCAATTTTAAAAATGAAAGTTTAAATGGGTCCAAAACAGTCATTACCTCACCTCCCTTTTGTCATACCACCTTTTACTATGCTACCATTAGCATATTTTCGGTGATAGCTTTCAGCATATCTTTCTACCCATTCAATCGGTGTAATACCTCTTTGTCGGCATTCTTCCCTCAGCGTTTTAAGTTCACTATAAATATATCGTTGGAATTCGGTCATTTTAGAAACTCACTTTTGTTATACGTTGTTAATCGTTTCTAACAACCTCTCTGGCTTCAAAGGCTTATCTAAAAAATGGCTAACTCCTAACCGTCTTGCTTCAGTTTTTATACCTAAGTCTCCATAAGCAGACATCATTACAAATCTCACCTTATCCTTAATTGCTTTTGCCTTTTTTATAAATGTCAGACCACTATCATTACCTAGTTTTAGATCCACTATAGCCAAATCTAGCTTTTTAAATTTCTTAATTTTTTCCATACCTTCTTTAATTGAAGAGGCGAATATAAACCTGTGGCCAGCCTCCTGAAAAAACTCTTGCAAAATACATCCTAGATCTAACTCGTCATCAACTAGAAGTATTGATTTTGGTTTATTCCGTCGATTTTCAAAATGCTTTTCCAATCGATTTATAGTAATTTTCTTTTTCACCCCGTTAGAGATTTTATCAATGTTTTTATTACTCCGATCATTGCCTTGCATATTTATTCCTCACGATTAAAACCTCCATTTAAGAACTATCTCTAACGGGGTTCATTTTTGCCTCTACCTTTATATATAAGCAACAACTGTGCCACAGGAATATGTTCTAAAGAAAATTTTTTAGCATTTGTATCTTATTTAGCAACAGTATGTTATAGAAATAATTTTCTTGGGTTTGTGTGAGTTAAAGAGAAGTGGTATTTAAAAATTAGAAACTGTAAGGAAAGTTCTACACTTTTGTAGAATTTACCTTACTCAGTTATCGAGTTTGGGACTCTTTTATCTTAGAATAGAGGGTCATACGGTCTATTTTGAGGATTTTCGCTGCTTTAGATTTATTACCGCCAGATTTGACCAACGCCTGTTTGATTACATCTTGTTCTAATTGCCTTATGGTCTTTTTGGTTATCTCTTGTAGAGAAGCACCTTTTTCTAAATCAAGTTGAGAACTAATATCTTTAAACGAACCATAATTGTTTACTCTAACACCATAATTATCGTTAGTTTGATTTAATAAAATATGCTCTTGACCAATTAGATTAGAATCGCAAAGAAGCACTGCTTTTTTAATCACATTCTTTAATTCTCTTATGTTACCGGGCCAGTGATAATTAAAAAGCATCTTCATCGCCTCGCCAGATATACCATCTACTTTTTTGTTAAGATCTTGATTTGCCTCATTTAAGAAACACTTGGTTAATGTTGGAATATCATCTTTTCTTTCCCAAAGTAATGGAAGGTTAATTTGGAATTCATTTAGCCTATGAAAAAGGTCATCTCTTAATCTTCCTGCTACTACAGCCTCAGAAAGATTAACATTTGAAGCAATAATAATTCTAACATCTACTCTTATATCATTTCTGCCTCCTAAATGTTGCAATTTTCTCTCTTGAATTACACGCAGAAGCTTGGCCTGAGCCGAATTAGGTAAATTAGTAATCTCATCCAAAAATAAAGTGCCTCCATTTGCCTGCTCGAATTTACCCTCTTTTCTATCATCTGCTCCAGTAAAAGCCCCTTTTTCATAACCGAATAACTCACTTTCAACTAATGTCTCAGGGATAGCACCACAATCTATAGCAATAAAAGACTTATCCTTTCGCCGACTTTCTTGATGAATCAAGTTAGCAACAAGTTCTTTACCAGTACCACTTGAACCCTGAACTATCACTGTCATATTGGTAGGGGCAATTATTTTAACTTGGTTTAAGACTTGCTTTATTTGTGAACTCTCTCCCATTACCTCTTCCATAGCAAACTGTTCTCCAACCCTCCTTCTTAAAATTTCTACTTCTTTACTTAAGCTTTGGGATTGAAGGGCTCTTTTAATTATTAGAGTTAGTTCCTCATTATCAAAAGGCTTAGTAATATAATCAAAAGCGCCTAATTTCATAGCTTTTACCGCATCCTTAACTTCTGCAAAGGCGGTAAGCATTATTATTACCAAATCCTTGTCAATCTGTCTCATCTTATCTAAAATTTGCATTCCATCCATTTCCGGAAGTCTAAGATCTAATAAGGCTAAATTGGGAGAATTTTTTTTAACTGCTTTCAGTGCTTCTTTTCCGTTGCTGGCAGCGATTGTATTATAACCCTCATCCTTCAAAAGATTAGAAAGGTTAAAACGAAAATCTGTATTATCATCAACAATAAGAATAGTCTCCATCACAATCCTCTTTTTGTCCTAGAAAGCCGACCTATGTTATTTAGTATTTGTCTCTCAGTAAAAGGTTTCTCAATAAAAGCGTAAGCTCCCCTCTTTCTCGCTTCTTCTCTACTCTCTTCACTACCGTAGGCGGAAATTATATTTACTATAGTCTTTGGGCAGTTCTTTTTGATTTTAGAAAGGAGATTAATTCCATCGCCATCAGGGAGTTTTAAATCTAAAAGCACCAAGTCAGGAATTTTTGTTCTTATACGCCTCAGAGCATCTCTTTTTGTATTGGCAATCGATACATTATACTTTCGATCACTTAAGACATCATTTAAAGTCGAGCACATATCCTTTTCATCATCTACTATTAAAATATCCCTTATTTGCCTCTTTCCCGGGAAAACTTGCCTTCTCGGTTCTCGTCTCTTTATTTTTCTTAAATCTAACTTCTCGCGCTTTTCAAAAAATGGTATCAGTTCCTCAATTTCCTCAGCCTTACGCCAGCCTGAAAGGCCACTTCGCCAAACAAGAATATCTCCACGCTTTATCTTACCTGTAAAAATCCAATTCTGTAATCGAGAGCCATAAATTGCTCTGTATATATCCGCTCCTCTTCTAATATCATATTTTACTTCGGCCACTAGTTCCTCCTTAAATGAGGACATAACTTACTGCCCCCCCCAATCAAATGTTTCGAGTTCTGATTGATTGGCAGAGAGACCGTAAAAATAGTTCCCTTTCTTATCTTACTTTCTACCTCTATAGTGCCTCCGTGACTAGCAATAATTCCATAACATAAAGTTAATCCTAAGCCTACACCTTGAGCCTTGGAACTAAAGAAAGGATCGAAAATCTTGATAATATCTTTATCAGGAATGCCCTTTCCTGTATCTCGAATTTTCACTACCAAAGAGCCATTATTAAGTTCGGTAATAATAATCAATTTACCACCTCTAGTCATAGCCTCTATTGCATTGAGAACTAAATTCGAGATGGCCCGTTCCATTTGTTCTCTATCTAGCATTATTTTGGGTGGTCTAAAAATAAACTTTTTAATTACCTTTATCCTTTGGAACCTAATCTTAATCTTTGTTGACTCTAAAACATTTTTTATGACTTTATGGATATTAAAATGTTGCAGATTAAGTTTAGGTGGACGAGCGCAGTTTAAGAGTTCAATAATTAAAAAGTTAATTCTATCTGTGTTTCTTTCAACTATGCCGATATGTTTAAACTTGGGATTTTCTGGCTTAATAGCTCTTTTAAGTTGTTCAAGAGACATCATCACGTTGGTCAAGGGGTTTCTTATTTCATGAGCAATACTAGCAGCTATGCGGCCAGTAAAGGCGAGTTTTTCAGAACGAACTAATGCATCTTTACTTTCTTGTAATTCTCCATAAGCCTTCATTAACTCTTCTGCCTTTTTCTTCTGGGCCTCAACAATTTTGGCGTGTCCCATTTCCGTCTTCTTGCGCTCAGTGATATCTCGAATAATACCAATGAGCCCAATAACAATACCTTTACCATCAAACAGGGGAATCTTTATAGTATGAAACCAATGTTTTTCCCCGTGTACGCCTTTTATATGCTTAGTGACTTCTCTTGGCCTTCCTGTGCTGAAGACAAACTGGTCCTCTTTAATATTTTTACCAGCTTCCTTTTTGTTTGATATTATCTGGCGATCATCCTTTCCAATAATTTGCTCACGAGATAATCCAAAAATCTCTAAAGTCTTGTTATTGGCAATAATATACTGGCTTTTTAAGTTTTTAAAAAAGATAGCGCCATGTGCAGACTCTACCATAAATTGGTATTGTCTGAGTTTATTCTCTGACTCTTTATGTTCAACGACCTCACTAATGTTAGTTTCAATATTTTTATCCAGCACATTAGTTGCATCCATTATCTATCACCTCTTTAGTTACTAAAATAAAATCCTTCGACATTGCTCAGTCCTTCGATTACACTCAGGACTGACCCTGAGCTTGTCGAATGGGTCAGGATTTTATCCCGAGCGTAGTCGAGGGATAAAAATGCCCAGATATCTTCAATTGATACCTGGGTAAAAACTATGTATCCTTTACTAACATTTTATCAAGTTTTTTTAAAATTTTAATTCCACTCTATATCTATTACTACCTGATTCGCCTCTATTATTGCCTATTTTATTTATACGAATCACCTTAGCTATGGTAACAATAGGAACAATTATATCTTTTTGATAACTCCTGCGTTGGTATATTTCGCACTCTAAAATATTTCCCCGGCTTACCGACTCAGGAGTTTCAAAGCTTAATTCATTAACACTTATATTATTGATAATTGACTCTTTTAATTCTTCATTATTGCTGTTTTGTAGTCGATAAGATAGAAAGCCACTATGTTTATCAAAGCCGGATTTGTTAACCATTTTGGAATTTGACATCAAACAGCCTTCTGTTATTTACATATCTTAAAAATTAAAGCAATACTTAATTTATTTTAAGTAATACTTAAAAAACAGAGCAAAAAAATCTAGCTTTTTTTTAATTTATCATTTATACAGTAAGCAAGGCTGTCCCGATACCCTTCACTCATCTTTGTAATTTTTACGCCAATAAAATTCTCATTATTCTCTGAGGCCTGTCTAATCCAGACTATTCGAACTTTTACTGGGATAGATAAAAAGATGCTGTTATTATAATTCAAAGGCTGATATATTTCAAGTTTTAATTCAGTACGTTCTGGTATAAAATTAGAAGTCTTAAAACTTAAACCCCCTTGACTTATATCTTTAGTAATTGCCTCAACCGACATATCACCTTCCCTAGATTGGAAGGAAGCAAAAAAAATATCTTTTATTCGCGGGAATTTTCTACGTTCTTTAATTTTTTCCGTAGCAGATTTAATCACAACCGACCCTTTTTATATTTTAACTCTTATTCGATGTTATCCGAAAGCGCATTTCTCAGTTTTCTCCGCGTTTTTGCGCTCGGTGATGTCTTTTCTCATTACAATCTCAAGATACTTCCTTACTCTGAATAAATTTAACCAATTCCTTATCGGAGTTTTTAAGAAGCTTGCGATACCTATCTTCTGACCTTAGCAGTTTTTCCTCTATCCATTTGTACTCTATCATCATGCCAATTATGTGTCCTAATTCCTCAAGAAGCTTTATATTGTCGGATGCGAAAAGATTTCGTCTTTTATCGGTGATATGTAATAGCCCTAAATTATCGCCACTTGATTTAATTGGTATTAATGCAACGGATTCATAACCATATTGATTACATACATTGCGGATAGTTGTCCCTCTATCTTCTGCCGTTGTAGATGCTAAAAGATCACTTGTGCTGTTAGTCCAGAAACTGCCATTCTTAGTAAAGAATGGTTTATCTTGATTGAACTTAGCATTAATGACAATCCCGCACATACAGGCTAAAACAAGTTTACCTCTGGAATCTCTTAAACAATTTCCCTTTTCATCATGAACACAAAGATAATTTTCCGACTCTATAAACTCTTCAAGGAAACCATTATTAATAAAATAAGGATAATCCTCATCTTCTTTTAACCTTAAGGCAACTACGTCGCAATCCAAATATTCTTTTATTAAAGAGATTGCTCTCTCATGCATGTTTTTTAGTGAGCCGTGTTGATGGAAGATTTTTAAAATTTCGAATCTTAGCGTTTGCTCCTCCTGCAGCTTCTTGCGCTCGGTGATGTCAGTTGCATATGAATTTACATATCCGCCTTCAATTACAGGAACCAGATCGAATAAAAATACTCTTCCGCTAAGTTCCACTTCTACTTGCTGTTTCTTCCCGGAATCATAGGCGTTTTTGATCATTCCAATCCATTTTTCAGGTATCTTATCTCCTATTTTTGTTTGATCTTTCAAGATTAGTTTTCTGCTGGCAGAGTTGGCATATAACAATACACCGTTTTTTGAAACCCTATATACTGGATTTAAATTTTCCTCCGGGAATTTAACAAGGTTCTTTATCTCTTCCTCCATCTTTTTGCGCTCGGTGATGTCTCTAAATATACCTACTAAACATCTTTTTCCGGTTAACGTTATCGGAGCGGAATTAACATCCGCATAAAAGACATTACCCTCTCTTGTTTTTACAGGAATATCTTTGGCCAGCGTAGATCTTTTCTTCACTTGACTCTCAAACTGATCTATAACATAGGGAATATCTTTCTTGGGATGGATATCCATAAGCTCCAGATTCTTAATCTCTTCCTGACTATAACCCAGCTTTTGGCAAATCGTTATATTTCCCATTAAGAATTTCTTACTTTCCACATCCGCTAAAAGTATCCCGTCGGTTGCATTGTCAAAAATAGTCTTAAACTTCTGTTCAGACTCTTTTAGCGCCTCCTCTGCTTTTTTTCTCCGGGCAATTTCCTTTAGAGCATCAGTTGTAGGTAGGCTATAACCTTCATCTAAAAGTTTCTTAATGCTCTTTAAGGTGTCTATATCTTGCTGGGTATAGCGCTTAAAGTCTCGAGTACCTAATTTTTGATAGGTGGGCTTAATTATACCTTTCAGTTCCCAATAGGATAGTTGCCGATAGGTTATATTAACTGCCTTTAATACCTCTGAGCTGATAAATAATCGCTCTTTAGGTAATTTTATTATGTTTGCACCCATCTAACTCCTTATATTGCAAGGTATTATCTCAATATACCTTACTTATGACATTCGACATCAATGTATAACATATGTTAAAAAAATAGACCTTTTGTTAAAAAGGCCTTATTTACTTTTAACCCATATAAGAACGGCTTCCCTCTCGCCAACATTTGTTATCTCCTGAGGTCTCTTTTGACCCTTACAATAGAAGCTATCCTCCTTATTTAAAACAAACTTTTCTTTATCAAAGACAAGCTCTACATCTCCTCCCATTACCATTATGAATGCATCGCCTTCTTCAAGTAAAAATTCTTTTTTTATCTGGCCGCCTTTCTGGAGTCGAAAAATTAGCGGCTTCATCTTTACGCCTAGAAGATCAGATACTAATGTCTCATAAGAAGACTTGGTTTCTTTATCTGTTACTCTTGGCGCCTTATCCTTCCTGATAAAGGTGAATTCTTTTAGGTCTTCTTCAAAGAATTCTCCAATACTTACACCTAAAGCCTGAGCAATCTTTCTTAAAGAATCAACGGAAGGAGAAACAATACCTCTTTCAACTTGCGAGACGAAACTGGCGGTTAATTTTGTTATGGGTAATGTGATAATTTAGCCACCAAAAGTGCTATAATGGTGGCATGAAAAT
>CAZFPS010000073.1:0-8569 GCA_964520705.1 uncultured Planctomycetia bacterium
GCCTTTTTTATTGTTTAGGCAATATCAAAGCGCGAAAGATATTTTACATTATGATAAATAAACTTCTTGTTTACTTCGCTTCAGAACATCTGGCCGATGCCCCCATTGATTCAGTGACTGGCGAAGGCGGGTAAAAATTTAAGGCCAGTTTTCGACTGGCCTTAAATTTATTCTCATGAGAATATTCTACGAAGCACATGCTATTATTAACATTTTCTATGCGAAGTAGAATAACTGTTCAATTATTAGTTGTTAGAGGATTAATACATTCCTCCGCCCATGCCGCCCATTCCTCCTGGAGGCATTGCTGGCATTGACTTCTCATCTTCCTTCTTATCAGCTATCAAAGCCTCTGTTGTCAATAGCAAGCTAGCGATACTAGCAGCATTCTGCAGTGCTGAACGGGTAACTTTTGTAGGATCGATAACGCCAGCTTTAATCATATCAACATATGAGCCTTCATTTATATCGTAACCAATTTCTGTCTTTTCCTGCTTAACTCTTTGCACAATAACCGAACCTTCTAAACCAGCATTTGTGACTAGCTGTCTTATAGGCTCTTCCAGTGAACGAATTACAATATTTACACCTGTTTGTTCATCGCCATCGAGCTTCATTTTTTGAAGTGCAGGAATTGTGCGAAGTAGTCCAACTCCACCGCCGGGGATTATACCTTCCTCAACAGCTGCTCTAGTCGCATGAAGCGCGTCTTCTACGCGGGCTTTCTTCTCTTTCATTTCAGTTTCAGTGGCTGCGCCGACGTTGATTACCGCTACTCCGCCGGAAAGCTTAGCTAATCTCTCCTGCAACTTTTCTTTATCGTAGTCGGAATCTGTATCTTCCATCTGTTTTTTAATTTGAGCAATCCTACCGCTAATGGCCTGAGTCTTTCCAGCGCCTTCAACTATGGTAGTATTTTCTTTATCTATCTTAATTCTTTTTGCTCTGCCTAAGTCATTAACATCCACGTTTTCTAACTTAATGCCTAAGTCTTCGGTTATAGCCTTACCAGATGTTAAAACAGCGATGTCTTCTAACATCGCTTTTCTTCTGTCACCATAACCCGGAGCTTTAACTGCTACTGCGGTAAGTGTGCCCCTAATTTTATTTACAACCAGCGTTGCTAATGCTTCGCCTTCAACCTCTTCGGCCAGAATCACCAGCGGTTTTCCTGTGCGGGCGATCTTCTCTAATAGAGGTAATAATTCTTTAAGATTAGATATCTTCTTCTCGTGAATCAAGATATAAGGATCGTCTAATACGACTTCCATCCTCTCAGCGTCAGTAACAAAGTACGGAGAAAGATATCCTTGGTCAAACTGCATACCTTCAACTACTTCCATAGTTGTGGCTGTTGACTTTGCTTCTTCGACTGTGATTACGCCGTCTTTACCTACCTTATCCATTGCTTCTGAAATTAAGTCACCAATTGCTGTATCGCAATTGGAAGCTATGGAAGCGACTTGGGCTACTTCCTTTTTATCCTTGATCGGCTTGGAAAGTTTTTTTAACTCTTCAACTACTTTTTCCACTGCCTTCTCAATGCCTCTCTTCAGAGCCATAGGGTTTGCCCCGGCAGTAACATTCTTTAAGCCCTCACGATAAATTGATTCCGCTAAGATTGTGGCTGTGGTCGTACCGTCGCCAGCGATATCAGAAGTTTTCTCTGCGACTTCTTTTACCAGTTGAGCGCCGATGTTTTCATATGCATCCTCTAAATCAATCTCTTTTGCTACGGTTACGCCATCCTTTGTTATTGTCGGTGAACCAAACTTCTTATCCAAAACAACATTTCTGCCCTTTGGACCCAACGTAACTTTTACCGCCCGGCTTAACTGTTCTACTCCGCGTAGAACCGCTCTCCTGGCCTCATCACTAAATATTAACTGCTTTGCCATTTTGAAACCTCCTTAATGAGCACGTGACTTACAGAACATTAGTGAATGTAAGTCACTGTGCGAATTAACCCTTGACATCTTTGATGTCGAGGGTAAGTTCGGACTTATAACTTATTTCTTCTTCATAATCGCTAAAATATCTTCTTCTTTGACAAATAAATACTCTTCACCGTCTTTGTTGATTTCTGTTCCTGAATATTTACCGTATAAAACGATATCTCCGGCCTTAACCTCTAAAGCCTCTACTTTCCCGCTCTCTAATGTCTTTCCTTTGCCTACTGCTACAACCTTACCTTCTTGTGGCTTCTCCTTTGCCGTATCAGGCAAGAGTATTCCGCCCTTAGTCTTATCTTCGGCTTCTAATGGTTTAATTAGAATCCTATCTCCTAATGGCTGAATGTTCATATTCTACCTCCTTTAATGAGCACGTCACTTACAGAACATTAGTGAATGTAAGTCACTGTGCGAATTAAACCCAGCACTAATTTTACTGCTAGGTCTCTTTTAAATAAATACGTTACTATTTGACCGATACTTTTTAAATTCATATCAGCACTATTGGTAAAATTAGTGCTGGGTCAAATTCAGACAAACAATTTATGTTCATTGAATTCTATAAATTGTGTCTTCATTTGACCTCCTTAAACCTTCGGTAACCTTTTATTTTATACTTGGTTAGACTTCTTCCTTGAAATTAGCACTCTAATTCCAAGAGTGCTAATTATAATCAAATATGCTAATCTTGTCAAGCATTTTTTTTCAAAATTTTTTTGGAAACAATATAACCGACTAGGATAGGGATAAAAAAAACAGGCCTTCGAGGGTTAAATTTGGTCTGATAACCTTAATCTTTGCAGAGTACCTCTTGATAAAACCTATGTTACCTCCGGTGGTAACTATTTTATAGCCCTTGAACTTTTTTTGCAGCCTGGATATCACCCCATCGCAAGCCCCGGCCATTCCAAATACCGTGCCATTGTTTATGCTGGATGTGGTGTCTCGGCCGACAAGCGAATTAGGATACCTTATAGATATCTTTGGCAATAGCGCAGTCTTCTGATTTAAGGCCTCTAGCGATAAATCCAAACCGGGAAAGATTAACCCGCCCAAATACTCACTCTTTTTTGAGACTATGTCAAAGGTTACGGCAGTACCAAAGTCAACTAAGATAAGGCCCGGTCCATAAAGCTTCAATCCCGCATAAGCGTTTACCAAACGATCCTGGCCAACCTGCTTAGGGTTCTTGTACCTATTAATAATAGGAACGCTAATATCGCTACCTACTAACAAGACTTTTTTATGCCAGAGCTTGTGTAATATACCTTTTAAAACACCGGTCTCTTTGGGAACCACGCTGCAGAGAATGATCTTAGATATATCCTCTGCCTTTACCTTACCTTGATAAAGGCACCTCATAACGCTTCTGTTATAAGCCGCTCTTTTGCCTGTGGGTATCTTAAGGTTTGAAACAAACCTCTGGCCATGTCCGCTACCAAGATTCTTAATTAGGGCGGATCCACCTTTGGTAGAGAACACTCCCAGGCTTATTGTGGTATTACCTATATCTATGGCCAACAAATACATCTTCTTGTTTATACTCCAAGTTTTCCGGATATTTGTAGTAAATTTCTGATAGACTGCTCTATGCTTTTAAAATCTTTACCTTTAAGCCACTCTTTTTTAAACACGCTCGCGCCAAAGGCGACCGCATCAGCGCCGCAAGCAAAATATTCATTAATATTTTCCGGTTTTACCCCTCCGCAAGCTAAGAGCTTTATATCCTGAAGTGGAGCTTTTACTTCTTTAAAATACGCAGGTCCGAACACCTTTGCCGGAAACACTTTAACCATTGTAGCACCTGCATTCCAAGCACTATAAATCTCCTGCGGGGTTAAAGCTCCAGGAAATACCGGAATCTTATTATTAGCGCAATAACCAACAACATCTTCAAGCAATACTGGTGAAACAATAAAGGTCGCGCCTGCGTCTAAGGCTGCCTGCATAGACTTCATATTAACAACCGTACCGGCTCCAATCATAAGCTTGCCGCCGGAAACTTTTACGGCTTTACGGATTAAATCGGCAGCGCCTGGTGTGTTCATGGTAACTTCAATAGTCTTTAGGCCGCCGGCAACTACTGCGCCAAGCAAAGGCTCAAGCAGATCTGATTCGATGCCTCTGAGTATTCCTAAAAACGGTGTTTTTTTAAATTTTGCTACGTCCATTATTATTCTAAATCCGCTGCGGCAATCTCATCATAAAACTCTCTGTAACTTTCCTTCTTGTCGCCTGCCCGAAGCGCCATGGCTGTACGTGGGTGTTCATTAAACATACCGGTTATGGCATAAGGAATAATGTAGCCCCATTCTATTTTATCTCTAAGGGGTATAAATTCATTGGATATTACATCCAAAATTGGCCTTATATCAAACTTCGGATTTTTTAAGAAACCAATCAGAAGTTCCAACGGACAATTTCCCGCGGCTCTACCTATGCCATAGATTGTACCATCCACATAATTTGCATCATGCATTATCGCCTCGATGGTATTACAAAATGCCAGTTGTTGATGATTGTGCCCATGCATACCCACTTCCTTGGTCTTTAAAATTCTCTTAAACTTCTTAACTAAAAATTCTGTGGTCTCCTGATACAGGGCCCCGAAACTATCCACAATGTAGATTACCTTGGCCTTGCACTCTTCTTCCAGTTGCTGCAGAGCTTCGTCCATTTCATTATCCAAGGCCCTGGAGATAGCCATTAAATTTACAGTAGTTTCATAACCCTTATCGGCGAAGTGGTTCACCAGAAATATCGCCTTATCGATATCTTTAACGTATGATGCCACTCTAATCATATCCACCGGGCTCTGTTTGCAGGGTTTTACGTCATCAAAATCCACTCTGTCCACATCTACCATGACGGAGATTTTTGTTTTAGACTGAATGCCATCGATAATCTTTTTTATAGCATCGTCATCGCAAAACTTCCACTTGCCGAAGTCCTTAGGTGAAAATAACCTCTTAGAATTCTTATAGCCTATCTCCATATAATCGACCCCAGCGGTAGAAAGCGCCCTGTATACTTCCCGAACCAAATGATCATCGAAATCATGATTATTTATCAAACCACCATCTCTGATCGTGCAATCTAAAACCTTGATCTTATCTCTAAACATCTAACCCTCCTTATAGAAATTATAAAACCACTTTCTTAATTTAGTCATCTCTTCTTCAATTTGTTAATTTTATCCCTGTATCCAATGGCCTTCTCAAACTGCAAGTTCCGGGCCGCGGACTCCATCTGATATTCTAACTCAGAAATCAAATAATTCAACTCAAATGCGCTATCGTCCAATCCGGTAAATTCTACGACCATCTCTTCCGCTTCCTGCTCATCCTGGATGCCTTCACGAATACTCTTGTTTATGGTAGCCGGGGTAATTTTATTCTTCTTGTTGAATTCTATCTGAATTTCTCGGCGGCGTTCGCTCTCACTTATTGCCCCTTTCATAGAATCTGTTACTTTGTCTGCATACATAATGACTTTACCATTAATATTTCTGGCTGCCCTACCGGCGAGCTGAATCAAGGAGACCTGCGAACGCAAAAATCCTTGTTTATCCGCGTCAAAGATTGCCACTAATGAAACTTCCGGCAAGTCCAATCCTTCTCTAAGTAAATTCACGCCGACTAAACAATCAAACTCTTTTAGCCGCAGCTTGCGCAAGATTTCAAAGCGTTCAATCGTGTGTATCTCAGAGTGCAGATATTGCACGCGCAGTCCTACTTCCTGAAGATAACTACTCAAGTCTTCGGACATGCGTTTAGTCAACGTAGTAACTAATACGCGCTCACTCTTTTTCTCCCTCTGTTTTATCTCGGCAATCAAATCATCGACTTGACCTTCTGTGGGCCGCACAATAATCTCAGGATCTATAATTCCCGTAGGCCTGACCACCTGCTCAGCGGTAATACCCTTACTCTTTTTTAGTTCGTATTGTGACGGCGTAGCTGAAACATATACAAACTGTTTTATCAATGATTGAACCTCATTAAATATCAGCGGCCGGTTGTCCAGGCAAGACGGTAATCTAAATCCAAAATTAACCAAGACCTGCTTCCTGGCCTTATCTCCCTCATACATCCCTCTGACTTGAGGAAGTGTTACGTGACTCTCATCCACAATCACCAAGAAATCTTTAGGAAAGTAATCAATTAAACAAAACGGCCGCGACCCAGGCGGACGGTTGGACAAGTGGCGCGAGTAGTTCTCGATCCCGTGGCAGTAACCCACTTCTTTTAACATCTCCATATCGTATTTTGTGCGCGACTCCAGGCGCTGCGCCTCCAGTAGTTTATTATTCTTGCGCAAATATTCTAACCTATCCTCCATCTCCCAGTTAATCGATTTTATGGCTTCATCGATCATCTCAGCGGAGACGATATAGTGTTTTGCCGGATAGATGCCCACTTTCTTTAATGAACTGATGCTCTTGCCCGACACAGGATTAAACTCATCAATGGACTTTATCTTATTTAAGGAGAATACCACGCGTATGGCCTTCTGCGAATATGCCGGAAATATATCCACAACTTCTCCGCGCACACGAAACTTACCCCGCTTAAACTCAATGTCATTTCTCTCATAGAGCATCTCGATTAGACACCGCAGCAATTTATCACGATTGTATTCGGTTCCTTTTTCTAAAAATAACAGCAAACCCTTATACTCTTCAGGTGAGCCTAAATTATAGATACAGGATACTGAGGCCACGATAATCACATCACTTCTGGACATCAAAGAACTAGTCGAAGACAGCCTCAACCTATCCAACTTATCATTTATGGATGCGTCTTTTTCAATATAGGTATCGGTCTGAGGAATGTAGGCCTCGGGCTGATAATAATCATAGTAACTCACAAAATACTCCACCGCGTTCTGTGGAAAGAACTCTTTAAATTCCATGTATAACTGCGCGGCCAAGGTCTTATTGTGTGAAATGACCAGCGTGGGCTTATTTACTTTGGCGATCACATTGGCCATGGTAAAGGTCTTGCCCGAACCGGTCACGCCCAGAAGAGTCTGGTGCGCCTTGCCCGCGAGGACCCCATCACCAATTTTTTTTATCGCCTGCGGTTGGTCGCCACAAGGCTTGAATTTACTTGTGAGTTTAAATTTGTTCATAAATGACCCCTCACCTTTTATGCATTTCAATTGTTAAAGAGTTATCCTTTAACTTACTGAATACTAAAAAGGTGAGGGGGAATTGATCCCGAAGCCTATTTGAAAAATTTGGAACAAATTCTTCAAATGTTTAGGCGAGGGATAATTACCGTTTATAACAAGAACACCCTAAGACTTTCCGCCTGAGGCGGATCCGCCTAATTTTTTTTGGCGGAAAACTGCTCCTTACTTGAAACAGCTGAATTATTTTCCCATTCGGGCAGGAATGATTTAACTTCCGCCTCGGCAATAACCTTGCCTTGCTTATCTAATACCCTAATGCTTGTTTTAAAGAATTTTCCTTTAAGATGCCCTGGCCTGGCTTCAGCAAAAATCTCCGAGCTGTTGCACGGGCTTTTATAACGAATTTCCATTGAGACAGTAAGATATGGCCCTTTGGGGAATATGGTTCTTAACCCTTGGACAGCAGCAGTATCAATGATGCTTGATATTGCCCCGCCGTGAAAATTTCCGTGGGGGTTAGTAAGTTCTTTTCTATATGCTAAACTTATTTTACAGAAACCTTCGCTCTTTTCACAAATACTCATATCTAATAAATTCTCATAAGGCGAATTGATTTTTTCCATCATCTAGTCCTCAATGAGTCCGCCATTAAATCAGTGGCGGACGAATTGATCCCGCCGAGTGTGCCAAAATAAATTTTGGCACGTTTTCGAGGCGGAATATCCCTTGTTCCTAATTGTGCCGCACGGCACATATTCAATTGCGAGCACGTGTTCGCAATTGCGGTCGCGCGTTCGTAATTGACAAATTTGAGCACCTGCTCAAATTTATCCCGCCTCTTGTCCCGTCATATTTCTCCTAATTGCGGGACGGCGGGATTTCCCTAAATCTCCGTAGAACTTAATGAGTACGTACTCGAGTACGTACTCTATTATAATGCGAATTTATCTATTTTCTTTTGTAGTGGTTTTTGAAATTTCTCCTCAACTTCAGAAACCGCGGACTTCAAGGTAGAAATAATTCTTTCTATCTGCTCGGAATCAAAAGCATACTGAGCACTGGCCAGGTTGCCAATAATGCGAATTTTATCCAAGGCGCCATTTACCCGTTTCTCCGCCAATCGTTTAAACTTTTCCTCTCTCGTCTCACTCATTTGAACCCTCCTTAATGAGCACGTGACTTATGGAACGACAGTAAACATAAGTCACTGTGCGAATTAATCCCTTCATCTTCCCAGAAGGGGTTAATGTTTTATTTGTACGAATTAATCTCCAGTTTCTGTCTCCAAGTGTCTCCAAGAGCTAAGCTCTTGGAGATTTTAATTTACAACAGTTCCCCGAACAACTTCAGAACCGGTCCCTAGTTTCTCCTTAATTGGAAACACAATCATTTCCTTCGTGGTGCCAGCTTTCTACTTCCCCACTATTATTTAGGGTAATGTGATAATTTAGCCACCAAAAGTGCTATAATGGTGGCATGAA
>CAZFPS010000074.1:0-8529 GCA_964520705.1 uncultured Planctomycetia bacterium
CGAAACACCTTTTGATAAGCTCCAAAAGGTTACCGAATTATTGAGCTAGTACAACTGTCCCCGACATGATGTTAACGAAGAATTGGAAGGGGACTGTCCCTAAAGATGTTTAAAATGCCCCTTGCAATATCCACTTATAAGCAGTAAAATAACAATACAGTACAAGCAATAAAATCCTATCTTATTTATAATATAATATTAGTAATATATTCATAGCTTGTCAAGAGGAAAAATGCTCGCCCAAAACATCAAAAAACTCAGAAAACAACTCAAATTATCCCAAGAAGAACTCGCCAAGAAAGCAGATATAACCTACAGTACACTCATAAAGATAGAATCCGGAGCAAATAAGAATCCCACGATTAATACTTTGCAAAAAGTTGCTGATACTTTAAAAGTTTCGATTGATGCGTTGGTGGGGAGAAAATAGACAAAAAGCCTGTTAGAAAATCTTATTTTAATCGTCTATTATGGTAGAAGCGCATAATTCAATTATAGATATGAAGATACAAGATATACCAAAAGCCGAAAGGCCAAGAGAGAAATTAGTTAAAAACGGCGAGCATACCTTAACCGATTCCGAGCTTCTAGCTATTTTACTTCGCACTGGCACAGAAGGAGAGAATGCTATAGATTTAGCTCGGAGGCTTTTAAATAAGTTTAAAACTTTTCAAAATATGAGTCACACAGACATAAGAGACTGGAAAGAGTTTAAGGGCTTAGGAGAAGCAAAAATTGCTCAGCTTAAAGCTGCTCTTGAGCTTGCCCGCAGATTTAATCATCAATCACCGCATAGCGAGCGGGTATATTGTAGAACTACTGAAGACGTAATTAAATTATTCCTCCCGCGGATGCGTTATTTGAAAAATGAAATTTTCAAAGCTGTTTTTTGTGATTCAAAGAATAGAATTATAGATGTTGTAGAAATTGCCCAGGGTACCCCTACGGAATCATATCCAGTGATAAGAGAGCTAATATCCAAGGCATTACAGAATTTCGCTGCTGGGATCATTTGTTTGCATAATCATCCTTTTGGTGACCCAGCTCCTTCCAAAGACGATGAAATCTTTACTAAGACAACAAAAGAAGTAGCTATGATTATGGGTATTAGTTTCCTCGACCATATTATATTTGGAGAAGATTCTTTTTACAGTTCTGAAAGAAAAACTATAGTTAAATACTAAGATATGCTTCACGAAAATCTAACTGAAAATCAAACACGCAAAAGAATAATTGATGGGCTATTAGAGAAAGCCGGCTGGCATCTTAACGACCGCGCTGAGGTTATTGAAGAATTTGAAATAATAGGTACTGGCGCATCGCGTTCACGAATCAGACAAGGCAAGCCCGGACTAGATCCTTCAGGATTCTCCGATTATCTTTTGCTTGATAGGGCAGGAGACCCGCTTACTGTAATAGAAGCTAAGAAAACATCCCGCGACCCCATCGCCGGCAAACAGCAATCCGAGGATTACGCCGACGGGCTAAAAAAATACTTCAACATCGAGCCGCTCATTTTTCTTACCAATGGCTATGAAATTTGGTTTTGGAATAGGCAGCGCTATGCGCCTGTTATGGTGCACAACTTTTTTGCTCGCGAAGACCTTGAACGGATTCGTCACCAGAATGACTTCCGACAAGACCCGCATTCGCTTCCTATTAATTCCGCGATTATAGACAGAGATTATCAAATAGAAGCTATCAAACGCATCTTTGGCGGCTTAAAAAAGAACAAGAGAAAGTTTCTTGTTGTCATGGCTACTGGCACAGGAAAAACTAGAACTGCAATGGGTTTAATTGATGTGCTTATGCGCGCCGGTTGGATTCAACGAGTATTATTTTTAGTAGATAGAGAAGCTTTGGCAGAACAAGCTTTTACTGATGGTTTCAAGTATTGCCTCCCGCACGAATCGCGTTGTTATATTCGGGCTGGCCAGATAGATACTGCCAGCCGCCTTTTTGTGGCTACTATTCAAACTATGATGGAATGTTTCCCTAAGGTTTCGCCTGGTTTCTTTGACCTTATTATTTCCGATGAATGTCACCGCTCCATCTATAATAAATGGAGAGATGTTTTAAGCTATTTTCACGCTATCCAGATTGGCCTCACCGCAACCCCTTCAGATTATATCGAAAGAGACACATTTAAATTCTTTGGCTGCGACAGCAATATCCCCATATTTAACTATGCTTACGAAAATGCGGTTAAAGATGGCCACCTTGTTGATTTTCGCCCACCCTATGCCGCTCAAACTAATTTCCAGATAAAAGGAATTAAAGGCAAAGAGCTTCCTACAAGCATCCAGAAGAAACTAATTGAAGAAGGCAAGACCATTGACGAAATTGACTTTGAAGGCACAGACTTAGAAAAAAAGGTCACTAATATTGGCACTAATGAGTCCCTTGTCCGCGAATTTATGGAGTTTTGTATTAAGGATGACTCAGGAGTCCTTCCAGGAAAGTCCATAATTTTCGCGGTTTCCCACAATCACGCCAAAAGGCTCTGGGAAATATTTAACCGGCTGTATCCCGAATACAAAGGCCGCTTAGTTGAAATCATTGATTCCAAAATGGAACGTCCGCTTCAAATTCTTGATAAATTCAAAAATGGAAGTTATCCCCGCATAGCTATTTCCGTAGATATGCTTGATACCGGCGTGGATATCCGCGAAGTAGTAAATCTAGTGTTTGCCAAGCCAGTCTTTAGCAAAATAAAATTCTGGCAGATGATTGGCCGCGGCACACGCATCCTTGAAAAAGACCCCGCCAAAAGAAAACTCTGGTGTACTCAGAAGGATAGATTCCTGATTATTGACCACTGGAGTAATTTTGAATATTTTGGTGAGAAGCCCGAAGGCGAAGAGCCTACTATTCAAGAAGCAATTCCCGTAAAAATATTTAAAATTCGCCTGAGTAAGCTTAGACTTTTCAAAGATCAGCAGGATGCTACAAATTTTGAAAAAGTAAAAGCTGAAATAATAAACGACATCAAATCTTTACCTGAGCATTCAGTTACAGTCCGGGAGAATAGACGCAATATTGATACTGCTCTTTCAAGCCAAATATGGGATGACCTTGATGTTAAATCCTTTG
Organism: uncultured Planctomycetia bacterium; assembly: GCA_964520705.1. GTDB lineage: Bacteria > Omnitrophota > Gorgyraeia > Velamenicoccales > JABMQK01 > CAZFPS01. Next base: position 3,094 of record CAZFPS010000074.1, read on the forward strand.
AATTTTTAGAGAAAACCATTGCTCCTATTATGCGTTTTAAGATGGACTTTAATCTCTACCAAGAACAGTTTATTCTTAAGACAGAAAAATTAAGTTTTGCTATTTTGCAATCTCAAGCCGAAGAGATAAAACGGTTAAAAGAAGATATCACTCAAGATATAAGGCGCCTGCCGAGAAACTTGGCCGCCGTAAGGGAAAAAGAAGCCTATATGAATCAGGCGCTTTCAGAAAGTTTCTGGCAGCGCATCGTTTACCCTCAGGCAGAATCACTAAAGGAAAATCTTACCTCTATAATGAAACATAAACTGCCTGACGAATCTCAAATCCTTGAGCTGGATTTAGATGACTTGATTGCCAAGAGAAAATGGATTGAGTTCGGGCCTCAGGGAGAAGGAGACTATGTTGTAAATTACCGGGAAAAAGTAGAGAAGAAGATCTTGACGTTAGCACAGACACATCCCGCTATCCAAAAAATAAAACAGAATATTCCTATATCAGAAAAAGATTTAGCTGATTTAGAAGATACTCTAAATAGCCCTGAGCTTTATATCAGCGAAGAAAATTTGCGCAAGAGCTTTAATCAACCCTACGGCACATTTATCCAATTTATTAAGGGCATCCTCGGGCTTTATAAATTTCCCAACCCTGAAGAACTTATCAATGAATCCTTTAATACCTATGTAATTGAACGTAATAATAAAAGCGCGCTCTCTGTAGAGCAAATTCGTTTCCTACGGACCATAAAAAATGTATTCGCCAAAAAGAAACATATAGAATACGCCGACCTCTTTGAGCCGCCGTTTACTCAATTTGGCGCGGATGCTGCCACACGTTTCTTCTCAGAAGAAGAATTAAAAGAAATCATTGATATTTTTAATAGCATCAAAGTATAGGAGAACGTATGAAATCATTTGAAAAAAAATATATTCTTGACCTAAGATTTTCCGCTGAAACACTGAAAGATTTGCGCGCTATTGGCGAGTATAAGGGAAAAGAAGAATTATATAGTAAGCAATCCCCTGATGCGCTTGAGAAACTCCTTGAGAACGCAATCATTCAAAGCGCAGAGTCATCCAATAGAATTGAGGGTATTACCGCTCCCGAGGAGCGCGTTGAGCTCATAGTCAAGGCAAACGCCACGCCTCGTAATAGGCCAGAACAGGAGATTGCCGGTTATCGCGATGTCTTAAATCTTATTCATCAATCCCACGAAAACATACCTCTTTCTGAGAATGTAATTCTGCAATTCCATTCTATGCTTTACCGCTACACTACTGTAAAGTCCGGTTTCTGGAAGAAGCTTAATAATGAAATTGTGGAAGAAAAATCAGATGGCACAAAGATAGTGCGGTTTAAGACTGTTCTTGCCCAGGATGCACCCCGTTATATGAAAGAACTAATCTCACTCTATAGCCAATATTTAGAGAATGAATCTTTTGATAACCTTGTTTTAGTTCCTCTTTTTGTCTTTGATTTTCTCTGCATACACCCCTTTAGCGATGGCAATGGCCGCATCGGCCGTTTGCTAACTTTGTTACTCCTGTATCAATCTGGCTATAAAGTAGGCAAATATATCAGCTTAGAGAGAATAATAGAAGATTCTAAGAAAAGCTATTACGAAGCGCTTGCTCATTCCTCAAAAGGATGGCATGAAGGAAAGCACAATATCTTTCCCTGGTTAAATTATTTTTACGGAATACTCCTTGCTGCCTATAAAGAATTTGAAACCCGCGTAGGCAAGTTCAAGGGTAAAGGTTCAAAAACCGATCAGGTAATCTCTGCAATTTCCCGCTTTGTCCACCCTTTCTCTATAGTAGATATTGAAAAAGTCTGCCCCAATGTCAGCCGCGATATGATTAGAAAAGTCTTGCGTGAACTGCGGGATAAGGGACAGCTTAAGCCCACCAGTAAAGGTAAGGGAGCTAAGTGGCAAAAAGTAGGTAATTAGCCACATAAGTAGGTAATATGATACCTGTATTACCTACTTGACAAATAGCCAAAAAAGTAGTATATTCTATATATGCTTAATTCCCGCCCTGAAATAAAAAGCAAAATTAATAAACTCTGGGATATGTTTTATGCCGGAGGGATGTCTAATCCGATCTCGGCGATAGAACAGATCTCCTATCTTATTTTTATGAAGCGGCTTGAAGATATGGATAACCAGCAAAAGAAAGCCGCAGAAAGAAGGGGCCAGGGTTATACATCGATTTTTAAGAGGAAGGAGACCTGCCGCTGGTCGCACTGGATGCACTTTGATGCCGAAAGGATGCTTAAGCACGTGCGCGATACGGTGTTTTCCTTTATTAAAGAACTAAACGGCGGAAATAATTTTTATGCCGAGGCGATGAAAGATGCGGTGTTTCTAATTCCCAGGCCCTCACTCATCCAGGAGGCTGTAAAAATAATTGATGAGATTAATTTTTTTATCAAAGACATTGATTTGCAGGGTGATATCTATGAATATCTCTTAAGCGAGATTTCCCAATCTGGCAAAAACGGCCAATTCCGTACCCCCCGCCATATTATTAGAATGATTATAGAGCTTGTTGCCCCCAAATTAGGCGATCGTATCTGCGACCCTGCCTGCGGCACAGCCGGTTTTTTAATTGGCGCCTATAACCATATCCTAAAAGAACACACCGACTCAAAGAATATTGAATACGATGAAGATGGCGCTGCGCACCATTTAACCGCAGATAAAATAGTGGAGAAGAAACATTGGAATTTCTTAAAAGAGAAGGCTTTCTTTGGTTATGACTTTGATACTACGATGGTGCGCATTGGCCTTATGAATATGGTTCTTCACGGCATTACTAATCCTAAAATCCGTTATGCTGATACTTTATCCAAGAGTTTTAAAGAAAGACAGCTTTACGATGTAATCCTGGCCAATCCTCCTTTTAAGGGAAGCGTGGATAAAAGCGATATTGCCGAGGATTTAACCGTAACCGGCGCAAGCAAAAAACCTAAAACCGAACTTTTATTTTTGAATCTGTTTGTAAATATGCTCATACCCGGTGGAAGATGCGGCGTTATTGTTCCTGATGGCGTGCTTTTTGGCGCAAGCAATGCACATATGGATGCAAGGAAAATGCTCCTTGAGAAATGCGGCCTTGAGGCGATAATTTCTATGCCTTCTGGTGTATTTAAGCCCTATGCCGGCGTATCAACCGCAGTGCTTATTTTTACCAAAGGGGAGAAGACCGACAAGGTATGGTTTTATGATATGCAGGCAGATGGATATTCTTTGGATGATAAACGCGGCAAAATTGAGCAGAACGATATTCCGGATATTATTGAGAACTGGAATAGCCGCAATAAAAACAAACAGCCTAAGAAAGGCGATAAATGGCTCTGGGTGGATATAGAAGAGATAAAGAAGAATAAATACGACCTTTCTATCTCACGCTACAAGCCGATTGAGTATGAGGAAGTAGAGTATGAGAAGCCGGAGAAGATAGCAAAGAAAATATTAAAATTGGAGGAAGAAATTAAAGAGCAAGTAAAAAATATTCAAAATGAATTTAAAGACTAATTGGGAATGGAAAAAACTTAGTGATGTATGTGATAAACCAGAATATGGTTATACAACAAGTGCTTCTATTAAAGGTAACGGTCCAAAATTATTGCGTACTACCGACATCACAAGGGAGAAATTAGACTGGGAAACAGTTCCTTATTGCGCCGTTAATCCTGAGAATGAGGATCGATATCGTCTGCGAGATGGAGATTTATTAGTTTCGCGAGCTGGAAGCGTTGGAGCCTCAATTGTTATTGAGAATTCTCCCAGAGCTGTGTTTGCCTCTTATTTAATTCGTTTCCGCCCAAAGGCGGAGCTAAATCCTGAATTCGCAGGATATTTTCTTAAATCAAACTCCTTTTTTGTTCAATTAGGTGAAAGAACTTCTGGTACCACCTTGTCAGGCGTGAATGCAACTAATCTTGCTAATGTTAAAATTCCTATACCGCCAATTCCTGTCCAGCGCAAAATCGCCTCTATCCTTAAAAAATCCGAATCCGCCAAGCAAAAACGTAAAGAAACTCTTCGTCTTGCCGACGAATTCCTCAAATCCGCATTTATAGAGATATTCGGGGATCCATGTGTAAACTCTAAGAAATTAACTTTTGCCCCATTGTCACAGGTGGCACTTGTGACTATGGGGCAATCTCCACCTTCTTCAACTTATAATGAAAATAGCGAAGGGTTACCTTTCTTTCAAGGGAAAGCAGAATTTGCTGAGATTTATCCAGTAGCAAGCAAGTGGTGTTCAGAACCCAACAGGATTGCTCAAAAAAATGATATCCTAATGTCAGTTAGAGCGCCAGTAGGGCCAACTAACATAGCAGAGACAAAATGTTGTATAGGTAGAGGATTATGCGCCATTACGAGCAAGAAAATAAATTATTTATTTCTTTTTTATCAACTACGATTATTAGAACTTTTGATTTCTAGTAAAGGACAGGGATCAACTTTTGGTGCCATACGAAGAGATGATGTTGAGAACATAAAAATTATCTATCCTGAACAAAAAGAGCAGCAAAAATTCGCTAGCCTCGTGCAAAAAGTCGAAAAACTAAAACAAAAACAACGCGAGTCTCAAGAAGAAATAGATAATCTTTTTAATTCCCTTATGCAAAAAGCTTTTAAAGAAGAACTGTAAATAACATAAGAAATGCAATAAGTTTCGCTTCTAATTTTTGAAAAATAGAAACGTCCATTTTCCTGTTTAAATTACGTTGGAGTTTGCAGCTGGATAAAGACGAACACGTAAAAGAAGTATATGCGTACTTTGGTTTATCTATGTATCTAGCTCAAGTTCTTGAGCATGGTATCGTAAACACCTTTATTTTCCTGGAGCTTATTCCTAAAACGAAGGGAAAATGGGATTTTAATGAATTTGATTCTTACTTAAATGGGAAATTTGGTAAAACATTAGGGCAACTAATTAGTAAATTACGAAGTTTAACGAATATTAATGATGATTTGGAAGCGTTACTTGTTAATGCATTAGAGAAAAGAAATTGGTTGGCGCACCACTACTTTCGTGAAAGAGCGACACAGTTTATGAGTACTTCTGGTAGAAATTTAATGATTCAAGAGTTGCAACAATATCAAGAACTTTTTAGAGAGGCAGATGAGAAATTAGAAACTATTATTAGTCCATTAAGAGAAAAATTTGGAATAACCGAAAATATAATAGGGTATCATCTCGAAATTATGAAGAAAAGCGCAGGAGCAGATCTTTAAAGGGCAAAGACAGGCTCAGAATTATTTTTGAAAAATAAATCCGACCCCCCCCCAGTTCTCCTAGAAAAATAGAAGAGGAGTAGAATAAATATTAGATTTTATAGAGGTGCGCAGATGAAGTGGAAATGGATTTTTATTCTTCTCTTGCTGTTACTCTTGGTTATTTTCACAACCCAGAACTACGA
>CAZFPS010000075.1:0-8467 GCA_964520705.1 uncultured Planctomycetia bacterium
CTTTTTTATTGTTTAGGCAATATCAAAGCGCGAAAGATATTTTACATTATGTATTATTTTAATGAATTCTGCTTATTACTGTTTAATTTCGCTATTTTGACCTTATATTTCCGAATAGAATTTGAAAACAAATACTTTATTATTCAAAACTAAAATGGTTCAGTAAAAAATTAGTCTTCAAGATGCATCTCTGCATACTGAGCTAATAATTCCTTAATCTTCTCAGATGGATTCACCAAAAAATAGTGATCAGCAATAGCATGGCCCATTTCATGAGCCAAAACACCCTCTCTTATCGCCTGTTCAGTAGTGAAAATGGTGGTATATTTATGCACATAAAAAGATATTCGTAACATCCCGTCATTATGACCGAATATTTTGGAGTACTCCTCATCTAATTGTGCCTGTGTTCTAAAGATCTTTAAATTAAGCTGTACTTCTCTGGGGTACATATCTAATACTCTCTGCACCTTCTTAAATATTTGGTCGACCTTCTCTGCGAGTTGCTTCTCAGTACTCTGCCCCTTAGATGAAGAAGCCTTCTTATCTAAGGAATAAAACCTAATCTTGACCCTTTTATTAAGCCTCTCCAAGTTAACATCGGGATGGATCAGAATATTGCAATATTTAGAGCTAAAGACTCTCCAGTCGGCTTCTTCCAGCCAGCTAAGATCCTGGGCTAAGCATATTTGTCTTAATGGTAAAATAGATAAAACGAAAAGAAAAAATAAAATAATGACGGTTTTATTTCTGGGCATCTATAATAAATTAATTAATCTTAAAGTGGTTGATCGCTTGCTTTAGCTGTTCTTTCTTTGTATTCAGGCCTGTTAAAGCATCCTGTACTCCAGAAGAGAGCGCCTTGTTATCTTTTAAGAGATTATTCAAACCATCTATCTGCGCTGATAAGGATTCAATAGCATTCTTTACATCTAAGACTCGAACTTTAATATTGCCGGTCATCTCGTTTATCCCCATAGCCATTTCTACTATTTCATCAGTTGAACGTAGATTAATTTTTAAATTTAAGTTACCCTCTCCTATCTCCTTTACGCTCTTCTCAATTTTGTATAACGGACCGGCGATGCGATAGGTACATAATAACTAATGCCGTTGCTATACCTATTAATACAATTGAAATCAAGCTAGAACCTATTAATATAGGTAAAATATAATCTGAAGTCTTTATAATAGAGAGCCTGGAATTGACAAAAGCGGTAGTGACTGTATCATTTGATAATATATAGAGAAAAACCCCTGTTATAACAGCCCCTAAGACCACCAAGGTACAAAATTTAAACATAAACCTTCCCTGAAACTTCTTCTTGATAAAATAATCTTTTCTCCTATTTATCACGTTAGACATTTTTGCCTCCGTTTATTTTCATTTTTTCATTTGTTCTAAGACATCCTTATTTATTTTGATATCTGCTTTTTTATATAGCTCTTCCTGCCAAACATCCATGGCTGCGTCTCTTTTATCTGCGTTTACGTTCTCATAAATTTTTTGGGACTGTTTATCTAATAACTCTTTTATTAGAGTCTGGGCCCAGTAACGCTCTATGGTCCTCATGAAAGTTTTTTCTCTATCTAATCCCTGTCTTTGGGCTTCTTGGATCAAGACCTGTTCCCTTATGGCCAAGTCCAGAAATTGCTCAAGATCAGAAATCATTTGGCTAGAATAAGGAGAATGCTTGATCTTGTCCTTCAGATCATCAACGGTCATGCTGTAATTATTAATCCTAACTAAAACCTCTCCCCCTGGCCCAGTATTTCTCTTGCTGACAGAATACAATAGGCTGATACTGACCACTATTATCAAAATAACCAAGATATTTCTTCTCATATTTCGCCCCACTTTCTTATTAAAATTTATTGTTATACTTTGATTAGCTTGCACCAACTCCGAATAAGACGACAGGTATTGTTTTGGCTAAAATCTTAAAATCTAACCACAAAGACCAATTATCCAAATATTTAAGATCTAGCTCCATCCACTCGTCAAAATTTATCTGATTTCTGCCGCTTATCTGCCAAAGACATGTCAATCCTGGCCTCATGCTCAATCTTCTTCTATGCCATAATTCGTAGTCATTTACTTCCGCAGGAATAGGCGGACGCGGCCCAACCAAGCTCATATGTCCGACTAATACATTATATAGCTGCGGTAACTCATCAATGCTTGTCTTGCGCAAAAACTTTCCTAAAGGAGTAATCCGAGGATCATCTTTAGCCTTGAAAACAGGGCCGCTCATCTCGTTTAAAGACATAACATCAAACATTCGACTCTGAGCATCTTTACGCATAGAACGAAACTTATATAAAATAAAAAATCGGCCATTAATACCGACTCTTCTCTGCTTAAAAAACACAGGGCCTTCAGAAGTAAGCTTACTCAAAATGGCTACTACCAGAAATAATGGAAATAACAAAATTAACCCGAAAAAAGAAACAAATAAATCTACAAACCTTTTTATAAATAGCTGCCACTCCATAGCAAATGTAGTTTCAAAAGACAATAAAGGGAAACCTCGCAAATCATTGTATCTTGCCCTGGCTATGCTCAAATTAAACAAATCAGCGGCTAAATGGGCTCTGACACCTTGAGTTTCACAAACCCGTATGCTTTCTTGTATACGGTCAAGCCAAGACCTTGGAACAACAAAAATTACTTCATCAACCACTTTATACTGCAGTATGCGCTGTAAATTATCAAGGGTTCCGATAATCTCAATGTCGTAAGCCTTCTGGCCTATTTTGGAGATATCATTATCCACTAACCCAATAATCTTAATTCCCCATTCAGGATGCGAATTTATCAAATTAATAAACTTTTCTGCTCGAGGCCCAGTTCCCACAATTAACATATAGCGAACATTGAATCCTTTTTTACGCACATAGTGCAAAATAACAAACACTAGCAACTTTTCAAAAATAAGTATGAATAACGCTATTGCAATAAAGATTATAAATAAGAATCTGCTTACGAATTGTATCTTTAAAATAAAGGCCAAACTACTAAAGCATAAAACGGTAAGAAATGCTGCCTTGATATTAATCCAGATAATCTCGATTGCCGTCTTTGTGCGTATAGAAAAATACATTCCATTCAAAGAGAACATAAGTATCCAAATCAAGGTAAGCAAGATCAAAACGGGGATATACTGAAGACCGCCAACTGATGGAGTTACCACCTGTTTGGAAGGAAAAATATCAAACTTGTAAAAGAGATGAAAGTGGATGCGGAAAAAATAAGCAATCAAAAAAGAGACATTGACGACAACAATGTCAGAAATTATCATTAACCATTTGGTTAAATTCTCTCTTTCTCTAAGCATGTTCTCTCCGGAATCTATATTCTTTTAGTTGCATTTCTCATAATTATGCCTGCGAAGCAAGCCACGACCAACATGTTGGATGTAATATGAAAATTAAAGTCCACTAAGCCGTGCAAAGATAAACTCAATATCCCCACAGCACATCCTAATAAAATACCATCTGTTAACCCAATGCCCTTATTATCATTTTTCCTAGTCTTACTAGAACCCCTGAAGCCCGATGCTACCACAATATAGATCATCCAAATCATCAAAGGCAACGCCAAGACTCCCATCTCGGCCATCATATGCAAATAATCATTGTGGGCATAGCGCGCCCTTACACGTAAACCCTCAGGCCGATATTCGGGCAAACCCCAAACAAAAGTACCTATTCCAGTACCTGTTAGAGGATTTGCTTTTGTCATTTTTATTGCTCCCATCCATATCTTATGACGCCCTTCCAGAAAACTCTCTTGATTTATCTCTTCAACAGTTCGCAGACGGGTAGCTATAGAGTCGCTTCCACCGTAAATATACAATACTCCAACAACAATAATAAACATAAAGACAACGAGGCTTATTTTTTTTAACACCTTCTTTCTAATCAATACTATATTCATTACTAACAATGCCACTAAAAGACTAGCCCAAGCCCCGCGAGATTGCGATAGGATAAAAGCAATGGCCGTGATCACAAAAGCAATAGCTAGGCCTATCCTAGAGATTAAAAACTTAAAGTCCGAAACAAAATTGTCTCTCTTAAAACCCAAGAAGATACCAATAACTAAAGGAATGACTAACTCTAAATAACCTGCGAAGTGGTTATGATTTACGTACGTAGAAGACAAAAATTTGTCGTGCGCCCACCAGGAATGATTCAAACCAAAAAAGTACTGTCCTAAACCGAATAGAGACATACTTGTTGCTATGATGATTATCAAGCCTGTAAAATACAACACCATCCGACGCCTGAAGTTATTTACCGCTAAGTAAAAGATTCCAACTATAGCTAACAGACGAAACATCTCCATAATACTGGCATACCTGTAAATACTAAATACACTGGATATCGCCGCTAATATCACGAACAACACAAGAGGCAAACCTATCTTTGTCTTCCTAAATTTATCTTCCTTGGATTCTGAATTATTTACACTCCACAACCAGAAAAATACTAATATAAATACCATAATTTCAACTATCGTCATAGACCAAAGCCTGACAGATCCCTTTGCCAAAGGAGCGAATACCATCAATACAGCGATTCCAAATTGTAAAATAAACCTATGAAATTTACTATTCATGTTGGATTATCGTTGTATCTCCAATAAACAAATTTCTATCTTCCGAATACTGCTCATTCATTTCGTCATTTGCAAAGGTTACGCTTAATACTTTTATACCGCCATCTGTAGTGACTAAAAATGAATACTGCTTCCAATCCTCGCTGTCAACCGCTGTTTCGCCGATAAGTTCTCCCTCCAGCTCTATTATCATATACGGAAATACCCCATCAGCAGGAGTGCCTCTAGCCTTGATATTCAGCTCGATATTACCTTTAGGCATTTCCACAACTGTATTCATTGTCCCCGACCAATACATATTTCCATTTTTAAAAACATCTGCTCCAATTTCTGTCTTGCCATCCCAATCTTGTGAAGTTATTAAATCTTTCAATGGAACCTTCTCGCTCCTTAGCCGCTGCAAATTCTCCTGTCTAAGTTTCTTCTCGAAAATAAATTCTTCAGGCTCTTCTTTCTCTCTATAATAATTAACTTTATCTAAAATATCTATTCGATATTGCCACAAATTATTATTTAATATAAAGTAGTACAATCTCTTAAAGGACTTTAGATTTGTAGGGGTTATTTGTTTAAGAAAGTTAAATTCTTTAGTGTAATATAATACAAACTGATAAATATCTGTCAAGGAACTGGGATTGACTTTAATCGCATATTTTAATCTAGTCAGGGTAAACTCTTTTTCTCTAGAATCCAAAAGCGCCCAGACCGAAAGCAGATTCTGGCCAATTAAATAGTTTGTTCGAAAGTTATTCTGATCTAATGAAGCGGCAATCTTAAAATTCTCAATCGCCCCATCTAGTTCTCCTAGTCTTAATTGAACGCCACCTGACAAGAAACGATAATACCCATATCTTGTGTTAAGATAAGAAGCTATTTTATATAGCTCCTTAGCCCTTTTCAAATAGCCTTCTTCATTCTTTTGATACATACTCTGACGTACCAAGAAATCACCGGCTTGAGCAAAGAGCTCTGCATTCAGAGGATTCAAACTTAACGCTTGAAAATAAGCCTCTTCTGCCTTTGACCAGCGATAGCCAATTTCCAGCCTCTTAGCTCCGGCAAATTGCAACTCTGAGAACAACGGTAAAATCGCTAAGCTCACTAAAGAAATAAAGAATACCAACAGGATAATATTTATACTAAGCCTTTTCATTCTTAATTTTATATTAAATTACCTTGCAACAATTACTTTATTATATACCTCCATTGTCTTACGCGCAATATCATTCCAGTCATACTCTTTTCGCAGCATTTCTCTCTGTTTCAATTTTTGCTCTTCAGTTAAAGACCTATTAACAAAAATCTTCAATTTCTCAGACAGTTGCTTACTATCTCCTGAACTAAAATAATTTTCGTCCGGTAGGGATATGTTTCGATTCGCCTCGATATCACTAGCCAAACATAACAAGTCATAACTCATAGCTTCAAGCAAGACTATAGGCATGCCTTCATGATAAGAAGGCAAAACGAATAAACCGGCATGGCTGTATATTTCCTTTAGAAGTATTCCGCTCAAAAATCCAGCTAGGACAACATTCTGACTATTATTAGCCCTTTCTCTTAAAGCTCTGCTGTAATCACTTTCATGGTCTGCGCCACCAACAATAACTAATTTCCAGTCTTTTAATCCTGCGCTATTGAAAGCTTCTACCAAATCCATAAATCCTTTTTCTGGGACATATCTACCCACTGTAAGTATATACTTATTTTTTTCAAGCGTATACTTTCTCAAAGTTTCCCCAGATTCTAAAATTTCAGGTATCTCGATTCCGTTAGGAATTATATTCGAATCTTTATTACATTTTCGCTTGATATCATCAGCTATTGACTGAGAAATGCAAATTATTTCATTTGCAAAATAGCTGCCAAGTCTCTCTCCTAACGCTAAAATGAATTTTGCGAAGACACCCCATTTCTTTCGCTTATAATCCTCTCCGTGATTAGTCATAACGACTCTAAAGCCTAATATTCTGGCTAAAGGAATTAAGAACGAAGGGCCAATAGCGTGAAAATGCAATAAATCAGGATTAAATCTTTTAGCGGCAAGAATACCTTTAAAAGTATGAATTATAGCTTCCAGCGATTTTGACTTAGGACAATCTAAAGCTACTAAATTGATATTTTCAAATACTTTAATTGCTGAATCCACATAAGGCCTTCTGGTAAAAACTGTTATCTCGCAACCAAGCTTAGATAGTTTTGAATAGAGTTTCTCACAGTGCGCTTCCACACCGCCTTGCACTCCCGGAAAACCTCTTGTACCTAATACAACGACTTTCACAATTTTATTTTCCCTTGCTTTCCAATTCAATTGCTGTAAGAGAATGCGGTTCAAAAGTAAATTCGAATGCTTGCCCCTTTATATCAAATTTATATTCTTTTATTTTTACGTTATCATGATTTTCTTCATTTGTCGCATCTATGCTTGGACCATTTAAAACTCTCGAAAATCCTTTATTTGAGGGCTTAAAATCCTTTAAACTGATAGTTGTAGTTATACTATTATCTAAATTTTTATTTATCACTATAAGATAAACTTTTTCCTTCTCCTTATCAACACTTGCGTTTATGGAAAGATAAGGTATCTTATTATCCTCAACCATATAATAACCTGATTCAGTTTCCGTTAGTAATAAAATATCCCCAAAATGTTTATGGTACAATTCAAACACATAAAAATTTGGCCTTTTATAATATTGATTATATAAATCTGCATAATTCCCGTCAAAACCATTACAAATCATTCCCCAATACTCATTTACAAAATCCCAATAGTTTGCTATAAGAATTTTATGTTCTGGTTTCATAAAAATACGAAGCAATTCAGCATTGAGTAATGCCGTTCCCAAACAATGTCTGTACGGAACTGGCTCATCTTGAACAAACCCGATATTGTATTCGGTAATAGCACTAGGAATATCTTTTGCAGAAATTTTATTGAGAAGCCGCAGATTGTCTTGAAAATCATTTTCGTATTCATAGATAGGCTTCCCCAAAAGTATCCTAAAAATCTCTTCTATTTCCTCATGCCTTATTTCTTTCAATTCAGGTACGGGATAAACGTGCACAGGATAAACATGAGTAATAATGAAATCCAATTTATCCTCTACTATCTTAATAACATTTTTGTTCCAAACTTCAGTAAAAAAAATAAGTCCTATTTTAATTTTAGGGTCAATCTTCTTCATTGCATTATAATACTTCAAATATCTCTTTGCATATTCTGCCGGAGAAACCTCTTTTATAAATCCATGGTCTCCATGCCAAACTTCATTTCCTATCTCAAAATATTTCACGTTATAGGGCAAGTTATGACCGTTTTTAGCCCTTTTTCTTGCCCAATCAACACCGCCATTATGATTCTTTCCGTCGTTTTGTGCATTAAGATACTCTACCAGATCTGCCGCGTCATACTCATTGCCAGTAAAATAACTCACTGTTATAATTGGCTCGGCTTTTATCTCATCACAGGTCTTAAGAAATTCATCAATGCCATATAAAAAGTGTTTTCTATCCTTTCCTATAGCATTTTTCCAATTATAATGATGTGTTCCGCATCCACCGGGAAAACGCGCTACGGTAATTCCTGCCTCTCTTGCTAAAGCTATTACTTCATTGACAGATTTTTTTCTCTTAGAATCCCAAATCCCTGCTCCATAATCTGAATAACCATAATACTCTTTAGCCCAATCTTCATAGGTCATAGGATCATAACCAACAAAATTATTTCCGAAAATCTTTTTATTTACGATACCTATTTCCTTATCGCAAAATACTGTGATATTACTATCCGTATATGATAGATATTCTTTTTTTTTGTTGCAACTAGTCAAGGCTATAAAC
>CAZFPS010000076.1:0-2141 GCA_964520705.1 uncultured Planctomycetia bacterium
TAAATTAATCAGCCAAAAATAAGTGCTGGGTAAATTCAGCCAAACAACTTATGGAACATAAGTTGTGGCTTCATTTATCTAATATGCGGTAACCCCCAGAGCTTAACAAAACCTTCTGCTAAACTTTGATCAAACTCATCTTTGTCTGAATATGTAGCCAGCTCTTCTTTGTAAAGTGAGTACTTAGACTTTCTGCCTACGCAAATTGCCTTGCCCTTATGTAATTTAATTTTAACAACGCCGCTAACTTTTTGCTGCGTGAATTCCACAAACTTATCCAGCGCGCTCTTTAAGCTTGAAAACCAAAGACCATAATAAATAAGCTCTGCGTATTTTTGCGAAACCGCCTCTTTAAAATGTAGGGTCTCTCTATCTAAGACCAAAGACTCTAACTCTTTATGCGCTAAATGCAACACCGTGGCTGCCGTAGCTTCATATATCTCTCTGGATTTTATCCCGACTAATCTATTTTCCACCATATCGCTTCTGCCCACGCCGTTATCCGACGCTAATTCACATAATTTGTTAATCAAATCTTTAGAAGGTAGCTTCTTGCCGTTTACCTTAACCGGCACACCCTTGCTGAACTCTATTGTACAATAAGTAGGCTTATTGGATGCGCTTGCAGGATCCACAGTCCACTGATATACATCTTTGGGTGGTTCTTTCCAAGGATCCTCCAATATACCACACTCGATGCTAACTCCCCACAAATTCATATCAATGCTATAAGGCTTCTTCTTAGTCACATCCACAGAAATCTTTTTTGCCTTTGCATAGTCTATCTCTTCTTCTCTGGACTTAAACTCCCATATCCTTACCGGCGCAATGATCTTTACCTTTGGATTAAGAATCGAAGCGCTAACTTCGATTCTCACTTGATCATTTCCTTTGCCGGTACAACCATGAGCAATATACTGGGCATTCTCTTTCTTGGCGATTTCAACTAAATGCTTAGCAATTAATGGTCTAGACAATGCCGTGGCCAACAAATACTTCCCCTCATAGACCGCATTTGCCTTTAAAGACGGCCAGATATAGTCGTGGATGAACTCACTCTTTAAATCCTTAATGTAAACTTTTGATGCTCCCGTCTTTAGAGCTCTCTTTTTTACAGAGTCAAAATCTCCACCTTGCCCCACATCAGCCATAAAAGCTACAACATTATATCCTTTATCTTTAAGCCATTTAATAGCGCAAGATGTATCTAGTCCGCCTGAATATGCTAATACCACCTTTTTCATTACTTGCCTCCCAATAATTTAATTAAAATAGCCTTTTGCACATGTAATCTATTTTCAGCCTGATCAAAGACAATAGAATTCTTACTATCCATAACCTCATCGGTGATCTCTTGTCCTCTATGCGCTGGCAAACAGTGCATAACCAAAACCGAAGGCTTGGTCAAACTCAACAACTTTTTATTTATCTGAAACTTACCAAATAAGAACTTTCTCTTCCAAGTTTCATTTTCCTTACCCATACTTGTCCAAACATCCGTATATACAACATCGCAGTTCTTAACCGCATCCTTAGCATCATTAAACAAAGTGATCTTGGCACCGGTTGCACCTGCTAAACCCAAAGCCTCCTCAAATATCTCCTTGTTGGGAGCGTACTTTTTGGGCGTAGCTATATTTAAATTCATTCCAGTCTTAGCCACTGCGTACATAAGCGAATGGCAGACATTATTGCCGTCGCCGATATAGGCTAATGTAACATTCTTTAACTTTCCAACCTTCTCGCTAATCGTGAATAAATCCGATAAAGCCTGGCAAGGATGTAATAAGTCGCTAAGACCATTAATTAACGGAATATCCGCATATTTCGCCAACTCTAAAACAAGATCATGACCGAATGTCCTCACAACAATACCATCAAGGTATCTAGAAAGAGTCTTTGCCACATCCCCAATCGACTCCCTTACGCCTAAGTTTATGTCTTCAGGCTTAAGATATATAGATTTGCCTCCTAGTTGGAAAATTCCCACTTCAAAAGACACCCTGGTTCTATTCGAGGGTTTCTGGAAAATCAAGCCCAGCGACTTACCCTTCAATGAATCAGAGTATTTCAACCTATCTTTCTTAAGTTCTTTGGATAAAGAAAAAATAGACTCAATATCCTCAACTTTTAAATCTTTA
>CAZFPS010000076.1:2151-8420 GCA_964520705.1 uncultured Planctomycetia bacterium
AATCTTTAATTGTAATAAAATCATTATTCATCATATATCCTTTTAATGAGCACGCAACTTATGGAACGAATAAAATGAGTGAACATAAGTTGCAGTGCGAATTAATTCCTCTAATAACATTCTATTAATATCCTTTTTACCCTGCCCATCAAAAGGGCGGGATAAATTCAGTCACAGACTTACGTTCATTTCTTTCCGTAAGTCTGGACTTCATTTAAGAAGCCTTCATTAAGGCCTTTGCTAAAATATGCAGGGCCTTATCAGCTTGCTTTTTAGTAACATTTAAAGCCGGCATCATTCTTAATACAGTATCATGCGTGCAATTAATAATTAAGCCTCTTTTCAAACACTCCGCTACAATGTCTTTACCTTCGATGCTTAATTCAATGCCAATCATCAAACCAATGCCTCTAACATCTTTGATAATTTTAAACTTCTCCTTCATCGCATCTAATTTATCAAAAATATAAGTAGACATCTTCCTGGCATTCTTAAGCATCTTTTCTTTATGCACAGCCCTCAAAACTCCCAGCGCTGCCTTACAAACAACTAGCCCGCCGCCAAAAGTAGATGCGTGCATACCGGGCTTAAACGTATCCGCGATATCCTTCTTTACAACCATCACGCCAATAGGCAATCCTCCAGCCAAGGCCTTAGCCAAAGTAATAATATCCGGTTTTATATCATAATTCTGAAAGCCAAACATCTTACCAATCCTGCCAATACCGGTCTGAACCTCATCTATAATCATAAGAATATCTTTTTTATCGCAAATCTCTCTAATCTTATAAACATAAGCTCTGTCGGCTACGTTAACTCCACCCTCTCCTTGCACCAGTTCCAGCATTACGGCCACTGTCTTATCCGTTATAGCCCTCTCTAATGCCGGTAGGCTGTTAAACTTTATAGTCTTAAATCCTTCGGGCAACGGTGAAAAGCCATCCTGGTATTTTTTCTGTCCGGTTGCAGCTAAAGAACCCAATGTTCTGCCGTGAAAAGAATTTTCAAAAGTAATGATTTCGAATCTCTTGCCTTTGCCGTAAATCCTGGCAAACTTAATCGCCGCCTCATTAGCCTCTGTGCCGGAATTGCAAAAGAATACCTTGCCTGGAAATGTATTATAAATTAACTCCTTGGCTAATTTGGCCTGCTGCGTATGGTAAAAATTATTCGGTATATGAATTAATTTCGATACCTGGTCCCTTATCGCCGACATTACTTTTGGATGACAGTGCCCCAAATTAGCCACACCCCAACCAGGAAAAAAGTCCAAATACTTCTTACCATCAATATCAATCAGATTCATACCTTTGCCTTTAACAAATATTTTGGGCTGTCTGGTATAAGTATTGAGTATACAATCCTGATAAGTATTAAATATCTCTTGTTTCTTCATCTTTAATGAGCACGTGACTTATAGAACGTTAGTGATTATAAGCCACTGTGCGAATTTAATCCCGCACCTTTTTTGTATTCAGTAAGTTTAATAAATAGTTCTTTAACGATTGAAAAATGCAAAAGGCGCTGGGTAAGTTCGGATACATAAGTTATGTCGTTTATATTTTTCGTAACATATTTTTTATAATACTCCATAACTTATGTCCTCACTTATTTTGCTATTTCTGTTCCGATACCTTTATCGGTGAAGATTTCCAGAAGTAGAGCGTGCGGTATCTTTGCGTCTATAATATGCGCTTTCTTCACCCCTCCATCAATAGCGCTAAAACACGCCTCGATTTTAGGAATCATTCCCTCCTGTATAACTTTATCTTTAATAAGCTTTCTGGCTTCGCTCTCTTTTATGCTAGCCAAAAAAGAATTAGGATCATCCGTATCCCTCATAATACCCTTTACATTAGTAAGCAATACAAACTTAACCGCTTTGATAGTAGAAGCCACAAAAGAAGATACTTCATCAGCATTAATATTATATATAACTCCCCTAGAATCCTTACCCATCGGGCTTATAACCGGAATCACGTGATTTGCCATATCTTTGGACATCTGCTTAGTATCGACACTAGCCATCTTACCTACCAGGCCCAAATCTACTTTTGATTTCTTCTTCTCTACTTTTATAATTGGATTATCGCTTGAGGTAAACCCCTTAGCCTTACCGCCAAAATCCTTGATCTCTTTAATGATCTTCTTATTTAACTTCTCTAATTCCTCTTCAACTATTTTCAATGTCTCTTTATCAGTTATGCGCATGCCGTCAACAAAATCAGTCTTCTTGCCGGATTTTCGCATTCTATCAGATATATTCGGTCCTCCTCCATGAACGATTACAGGCCTAAGGCCCATATAACTTAAAAATACAATGTCTTCTAAGACACCCTTTCTGACTCGATCTTCTCCTAATATGCTCCCGCCGTATTTTATGACCATAGGTTTTCTATGGAACGCCTTTATATAAGGTAGAGCTTCGATCAAAACATCGGCTTTTTTAATTGCCTCTTCCATTTTACCCTCTTTAGTTATACTCAGAATTTATCTTTACATACTCAGGAGTCAAATCAGACGTTAAAACACTATGACTAAACTTGCCTCTTAAGAGATTAATATCTACAGATACCATCTTGGTTTTCTTCAAGAAATTCTTAGGCTTAATAGAATAAACTCTTCCGTTTCTGAATATCTTATGTCCATTAAAAGATATCTCTAGATTATTCTGTTTTAGAGCTACCCCGGCTGCTCCGATCGCAGCCACAATTCTTCCCCAATTAGGATTTGCGCCAAACATCGCGGTCTTGAATAAATCAGAATTAGCTAGCGCATCTGCAGCGATTTTGGCTTCCTTAATATTATTAGCACCTTTAACCGAGACATCTATTACTTTTGTCGCTCCTTCTGCGTCTAATACAATCATCTCCGCAAGCTTCTTACACACATAACCCAAAGCGACACAGAAAAGTTTAAAATCCTTATCATTTTTTCTTACTAGTGCGTTTCCTGCTGTGCCGTTAGCCATAACCAGAACTGTGTCATTGGTGCTCATACATCTATCCACGCTGATGCAATTAAATGAATTGTCAACCGCATGCGTCAAAGCAGACTTAAGCAAGCCCTTCTTGATAGCTACATCTGTTAAAATAAAAGCTAGCATCGTAGCGTGTTTTAAATCCGGATAGATCATACCCGCGCCTTTTGCAAAACCAGCAATTAAAACCGGCTTATTTTTTATCCTTATTTTCAAAGTAACGCTCTTCTTAAATGTATCCGTAGTAAATATCGCCTCTGCAAATTCCGACGTATTCTTCTTATTTAATCTTTGGCAGAGCTTCGGAATCGCCTGCGTAATCGTCTTTATAGGCAGGGGCTTGCCAATAATTCCAGTAGAGGCTATGAGAACGCTCCTATTGGCGACTCCCAGATGCTTTGCTGATGCCTGGGCGATATTTATAGCATCACTAATGCCTTTTTTGCCCGTAAAACAATTAGCATTTCCGCTGTTGACAATAATCGCCCTGCTGGTTTTATATTTAAGATGTTCTTTACAAACCTTCAAGGATTCAGCCTGAACTTTATTAGAAGTAAACATCCCGCAAGCAATACAAGGCAACTCAGAATAAATCAAACCCAAATCCTTTTTGTTCGACTTTTTTATGCCGCAATGGATTCCGCTGACTTTAAATCCTTTAGGCAGTGCTGTATTTTTTAACCTGTATCTCTTCATTTATAGTAAACCGCTTATTTCGGGAAAGCCATACATTATATTCATATTCTGCACCGCTTGGCCAGCAGCGCCCTTCAAAAGATTATCTATGGCTGAAACAACAATCAAAAGCTTGCCATCATCTTTTAATTTAAACCCAATATCGCAAAAGTTCGTCTCGACTACGCTCTTTGTGGAATAAAGCTGGTTATCTACAACTCTAACAAAAGGCTCAGTCTTGTAAAACCTCTTATAAATCTTTAGCACCTGAGCCAAAGTCATCTTCTTCTTTAATCTCAAATAGATTGTCTCCAGAATTCCTCTGTTCATTGGAACCAGATGAGGAACAAATGTTACATCAATCTTCTTATCCGACAGATTTGTTAACTCCTGATTGATTTCCGGCATGTGTTGATGGCTATCAATCTTATAGGCCTTCAGCCCTTCATTAACTTCAGAATAAAAAAAACTCAAAGAAGCCTTTCTTCCCGCGCCAGTCACACCAGATTTTGCATCAATGATGATAGAATCGCTATGAGCTATGTCTGAAACTATCGCCGGACAAATACCTAATATCGCCGCTGTAGGGTAACAACCTGGATTAGCTATTAAATCTGCTTCTTTTATATTCTCTCTATAAAGCTCCGGCAAACCATATACAGATTTTTTTATATTGCCTTTATCTTTATGTTCAACTTCATACCACTGCTTATAGACGCCGCTATTTTTGAGCCTGTAATCAGCGCTTAAATCTATCACTTTCTTTTTATGACTCAAAAGCATAGGAGCGATCTTAAAAGATACTGTATGTGGCAAGGCTAAAAAAAATAGGTCCGCCTTAGAGATCGCCCTCTGGATATCCAATATTTCGCATTTTAGATCCAGCCTCTTCTTTAAGTAGGGAAATATCTCGTCGATAGGCTGTTCCTTATCGATCTTAGCAGATAAATATGTGACTCTGGCATGTGGATGCCTAATCAATATCTTTATTAATTCTTCACCCGTATATCCAGTTGCACCGATTATACCGGCTTTTATCATTGCTTCACCTCAAAAAACGCAACCATCTTAAATTATCTCGTCTTAAACTTTAATGATAAGCCTTGCTTCTCGTCTAAAACTCTATCTATCCTAAAATAAAAAACCTATCTCGTCAAGCTTTTTTCGTCGAGATAGGCTTTTATAATAAAATCGTGAAATTATATCTTTTGTCTATTTTTTATCAATAGGGCTTACCTCTTCGTCCATTGGAAGCGCTTACGAGCACCTTTTTGGCCGTATTTTTTACGTTCTTTTGCACGCGGATCACGAGTCATAAATCCGCCTTTTCTCAAGACTGGATGATAGCTCTCATCAAGCAAACACAATGCCCTAGAGATACCCAATCTGAGCGCTCCGGCTTGGCCGGTTATTCCTCCGCCGCTCACTTTAGCCACAACATCAATCTTGTCAGAGATGTCTAAAAGCTTTAACGGCTGCCTTAGAATCAACCTATCAGTCTCTCTTAAGAAATAAGAATCGCAAGGCCTTTTATTTACGACAATGTCTCCCTTGCCCGCAAAAAGCACTACTTGCGCCACTGATTCTTTTCTTCTTCCGGTTGCTTTATATTTTGTAATCGTTTCCATTTTTAAGTCCTATAATTAAATTTCTAAATTCTTTATGGTTTTTAAATTGCTATACGGGTGTTTATCTCCAGCAAAAACTTTTAATTTCTTAATCGCTGTATAATACAAAGGTTTTCTGGGCAACATTCTCCTTACGGCTCTCTTTATTACTTCAGTAGGCTTTTTTTGAAGCATATTTTCTAGAGAAGTTTCCTTTTGTCCCCCGGGGTAACCGGAATAACTTAAATACTTTTTTTCCTTCAGTTTCCTACCGGTAACCTTTATCTTGGAAGCATTTACAACAATAACATTATCACCGCAGTCAACATGAGGCGTAAAAGTTGCTTTATGCTTTCCCCTGATAATTGAAGCTACCTTGGCAGCTAATCTACCCAAAATTTTATTATCAGCGTCAACTAAATACCAGGAACGCTTTACCTTGCCTTTTTTAGCCATTTGGGTATACTTTCTCATAAGGATAAAAGTATAACATTTTTTTACTATTTGTCAATACCAAATTTTTAATGGGGACATAACTTGCGGAACGACAGTGAACGCAAGTTATTTGTCCGAATTAATCCCGACGAGCGTACCAAAATTTTAGCATAAAATTTTGGTACTTCTTGCGAGGCGGGATAAACTTAAGTTTTCCCCGCTATTGCTGCCATATTCTTGCTAATCCTTTATCCAACAACTCTTAACGAGCAGATGGTTTACGGATCGGGTATTGCTTCTTTGGCGGAGACGTAAATCATAGGCCATAGGCCATAGGCCGTCTGCGAGTTAATCCCGCCGCTTGTCCCCATCGTTTTCCGAATTGCGGGACGGCGGGACAAATTTTGTTTAACCGCTCATTATTCGGGCCAAACCCAAATCCAATAACTCCTGGTTTAAAAAGACTCCCTCTGATAAAACATTCTGACAGTCTTCTTCGTCTTTGGAATAGAAAATATCCGCAAGATAGCGGCCGTATTTATCCGGCGAGTGGGTCTTGATAATTACAAACG
>CAZFPS010000077.1:0-8367 GCA_964520705.1 uncultured Planctomycetia bacterium
GGGGAGCCAATTTGAACGAGAGAGCCCTTTGGCAATTAAGTCGAAGGGCTTTCTGTATGTAGGGCATAGGGTTGCGTTATCGAGGGTGCAGTTCGATAGTATATAATACAGTAGTTTAGCCCTTTTGAGAGGTGCCTGCTGTAAGTATAAGCGGTGTGCCTTGTTACAGAGTTCTAAAATATGAACGCCTTGAGCGAAGTAATTAGCGTTTGAGTTCTGATGTTTCTCTATTTGCCTCAATAATTCCTTTTGTTCTTCCTGCCACGCCTCAGCCTTTTCCTCGTAAAATTCCTCGCTAATCTTACTGTCTATCTTATCAATGTAAATCTGGTCTAAACGGTGCTGGAGCCGATTATATTGCTCCTGCAAAATCTTAATCCGCTTATCGTGGAATTCTTTTTCTTCCTTGTGGCTGTCTAACAAGGCATTTTTGACTAACTCCAAGACATCATCGTCAATATGTATATTTTTGACTATCTCTGCAAATTGTTCATCTAATACCTTTTCTGTTATCCAAGAGTTCCCGCATTTACCCTTAAATCCTGTGCAGTGATAATAGATATATTTACCTTTCTTTATCTCGGCAGTTATAGCACATCCGCATTTACCACAGACCATAAGCCCGGTATAAGCAAAGTGCCTCTTAGTCTGCTTAGGCCTATTCTGTGCCTCAAATGCCTCTTGCACTGCGTTAAATAGCTCTTTAGACACAAGGGCAGGGTGAGAGCCTTGATATAGCTTGCCATACCACCTAAAAGCGCCGTAATAGATAGGATTATGCAGTATCTTATGGATTGCGGCCTTGCCGACTTTACCGCCTCGCTTATTTCTTAAGCCTTCTTCATAGGATTGTTTAGTAAGTAATGCCAGAGAATAATCACCTGTAGCATACATCCTAAAGAGTTTCTGGATTATCGGAGCCCTTTGCTCGTCAACTTCTAAATATTTTAATACCCTGCCATCTTTCTTTGCCTCACAGTTCTTATAGCCCAATGGGGCACAAGAGGGGTATATGCCTTGTTCAGCTTTCTCAAGCATACCTTTGCGGGTTTCTTCAGAGAGATTATCAATATAATTTTTAGCCATTAAGGCCTTAATGCCAAAGATAAACTTTTCGTGTGATTTAGAATCTCGGCTGATAGTGGTATTTTCTTTAACAAGAATAATGCTTAAACTCTGCTGGTTAACCAAATCATCTAAAATAGCAATATCCCTAAAGTTTCTTGAGAGCCGGTCTGTTTTCTCGCAGAGGATAGCTTTAACATCGGTATTTTTCTTTAGAAACTCAATCATTAAATTAAAGTTTTCTCTACCGGCACGCTTAGCAGTCTCCACATCCACAAATTCCTTAACTACCTTATAGCCATTCTTCAAGGCGTAATCATTGAGTAGCTTTAGCTGAGCGGGGATAGAGTAGCCTTCCTGTTCTTGCTCTTTACTTGATACTCTGGCGTAGATTACGGATTTCATATTATTTTAATCTTTTTTCACCTTTTTTAATCATTCGTCACTAGATTTTATGTAAAGTGGATTATATCGTGATGAGCCCGGTTGATTATGGCTCTTTTGCCAGTTAGCATTCCAATTAGCAATGTTCTGTTGAAAAGCTTGTGTATTTTGTTGTTGTCTTTCAGCGCTTTCTTTATAAATATTTTGCATTTTATCTGCAAAAGCTCGATTTGCCTGTTCTTGTGCAATTGCTTGTTGGGTTTGAGAGTTAATTAAAGCAGGGGCTAAGGCATTTTGCCGTTGAGTTTCCATTTGAACATATATTTTTTTACCTTCTGCTCTGTCAAAATCTTTTTGACAGTAATAACATTTTATAACCTGTGCGGAAGGATTATCCAAGAATCTTAATTCTTGATTTGTATAGCAATGAGGACAAGTAACTATATCAGAAGGGACATTAGCATATTTTTGATATAGCCTTATGGCCTCTGGGGCAGAGATTGTATTTTTACAGTATATACATTGAAAATTGCTTGTAGTATCATAAACACCAATATTATTTTTGCAGATTGGACAGATAGCATAATAAGAAGTCCCCATAGCTCTATTCCAATCCGCAGTCGCACAACCAGATAGAATTACGATTAAGCTTAGCAGAAATATGCAGTATATTTTTTTCATTATAACCTCACTTTTTCTTATCCCTTAAAGTATAGATTAAGAGACCGCCGAAGATAAGGATAACTAATGTATAAACAAACCAAGTAAGAATGAAGGCAGGATGTATAAGCTTATCTATTCTCCAATCAGAGCAATATAAAAGTATTATTGTTATAATTATCCCCATCACCCACGCAACCATTAATTGTTTTTTATTCATTTTTTTTACTTAGGCGCTAATTGTTTCAATTTAATTTTATCCACAAAAATAAATCTTTTTGGATCTCCAAAAGAAGAAACCTCTTCGGATATAGTAACTTTAGTTATGTTTTTCTCCCTATCGTAATTAAAGAAAAATCCTAATTGTGTAACATAAGCCATTGTCCCTAATCCACCTGAAACAGCCTGTATCAATGAACCCTTAAATTTATTAGTATTGACTAACATAAAATTCTCTGTTTCGGCCGATGGCCGCTCAATAAGTCTTAATTCTTTTGCAATCTCCCTGATAATTTCTTTTGTTTCGGAGATGTTTCCTTGAGCCTCGACTGTGACGACATTTTCTCCTTTGTCTTTTAGCCTTGTCAGTCTTGTAGATGATGCGCATCCGGTTACCAATAGACATAATGCTAAGATTAAAATTCGTCTCATTTGACCGCCCTCCTTTTATTATTCATTTCTTTTTCTCCAGCAATTTCTTAATATGGTATTCTTGTATTTTGTGTGGTCTCGTTTTGCCATTAAACCATCTATTTATCGTGCAAAAAGAAACGCCCAGCATTTCTGCAAGGCGTTCTTGAGTAATTCTTTTTTTAAGTCTGTATTCTTCTAACCTTTTAATTAAATTCATATAAACCACCTTAAATACTAAATATAGCACTTTATATCATATTGTCAAGAGAAATCTTTTATCTTTTGTTAAAATGGGTATGCAATTTCTTTGATGTAGTATTCCCATATAGCTTTCATTTTGTTATCAGAGCATATTATATCCTTAAGACGCATAATTCTCTTACGCCTTTCATCTTCAGACATTCTGGGATAATATGTCTCATCATCTTGCTTTAATTTATTTCTAATCCTCTCTGCCAATTCATAAATAGGATTTTCAAAGTCATCGGGAATTAAGCCTTCAAATTTTGCAATTTTAGTCAAGACGTCTAACCAGTATATATTTCGTTCCTCTTGAGGTAGCTCATTGAACTCAATGCCACTTGATTCCTTTAATTCCTCTAAACAATCAGTTATTTTATTTAATCTTCGCAATATATCGCTCATTTATTTATACTCCCTTTTTTCTATAAAAATTGCTCTTTCTACGCTCTCAAGCCTTTCAGTTATCTCTGCTATCTCAAATGCCTTTAATAATACATTAGCGCCATAAAATAGGGCATTGGCTATCCGTATATCAACCTTGCCTTGTCTTAATTCGTTCATTGTGCGGGTGATAAGGCTAACTACGTCTTTTGATTTTTCTATTGTGATAGGTGCTAAATTTGCCTTTATCTTATTTGCTAAACCACCTGCCCTATGAGCAATAGCCCTTTCTTGCGCTTTATCCGGGTCGTGTGTAAAACAAAAGAGGCTGTTTGTCTGGGCATAGGCATTACACCTTTCACCACTTGGCCTTAAAAACTGACATCTCTTATTAGTTATTTGCTCCATATACCCTCCCGACAAGTAACTTTACTTATCTAATATGGTAAGTTATCCTTTTGATATTAGTCTCGGTTTTTAAGCTTATCATTGCTTATATAGTGCTTATGTATCTTAAAAGAAGTCACCTATCACCTTAATTATAGTAGACTGGAGGGTGTATTCTCTAAATTGGGCTCCTGTTTTAAGGTATACACCGTTGAGTCTACTTTATTTTTAATCTCCATAGGATAAACTAACATTTTTCTTTTGTCTTCTGGGTCTGGCTCTTGGGTTATCAAACCTGCCATTTCAAGCATAGGCAAAATCTCTCTATTTAACTGCCAGCTTGGTAAGGGTCGTTCATATATCTTGTAATGCTTATGAATGATATCTTTTCTTGTTAAGCCCACAGTATTATCCGCAAAAGCAGGCGAAATTACCTCTAAATAAAGGTTATAAATATACGGCGGCAGATTAAACTCTTGAGATTGAGAAATACTATCCCAAAGCTCTAAGGCTTGTTCGATATCCTCTTCATTGGCAATTATGCTCAGGCCATCCTTCTCCCTATGCCAAAGATTGAGTAAGGCAAGCGCCTTAACTAAAGAAATTAGGCGTCCGATGTCTCTTGCGTGTCTTGGTTTCAATACTCGATTTTTCTCGAAGAAATCCTCTTGTATCTTCTGGGGCGAGCCGATTATTATCTCGCTAATTTGCTCTTCTTTTATGGCTTTAATTCTTTCTTTGAGTGCTTGGCGTTGAGGGTTGTTCTCTAATGCTAATTTATAGGCCTCGCAGTTCGTCTCTTTAAGCAATTTCTCATAAATAGCTTGCCGGATTTTCTCTTGGTTTACCTCTGGGCTTAAAAGGAGAAATCTGGTCGTTTCTTGTTCATCAAGTCTTAATCCTGCTGAGCAAAAAATAACAGCAGGGAAACCTTTGATAATAATATTCTTTGTGCGCAGGCCGATACCTTTCGTTTTATCGGTTATCTTTATGGATATTTCTTTTTTGTCGTGAGAAAGCAGAGGCCTTAAGTGTTGCAGAAGCAAAGTATGGGGTTGGTCAAGAAAGATTAAAATTTGTCTGCTTAAATCTGCGATTAAGGTTTTTTGCTCTTTATCATAGACGCTTACATCGTGAAAAAAGGCAGTAGGCGAGCAGTAACCGATTGTTTTAACATCTTCTGCGGGGAATAAAGAAGCAATTTCAAGTGGTAGATAACTCTTGCCGGTAGAAGAGGGAGCATTAAAGCTAATATTAAATTGTGAGTTCTCCGTATATGCGGAGAGCTGACACAAAAAAGTAATAAGCTTATTCTCCTTATCCTGTTTGATAGTTAGGCCTAAGACTTCAAGTAGCTCTTCTGAAGATAGCGGCGGAAAAATAGATTTTCTAATAGTTCTTTCGTAAGCCTTAAATTCTTCTTCGATTTCTGCTAAAGTTCTCGCTTCATCCATTAATTTCTTAAATTCTTCGATACCTTTAATGGTTATAAAATCAGTTACGTCTTTTACGCTATCAGATTTAGGAATTCTAATAATTTTTGCCTCTGACATTAATTCTGCTATTCTCCCGGAGCCATCCATTCCCGCCTCATCATTATCAAAGCAGATAAATATTTGAGAGGGAAGAGCATTAAGAATTTCAGTCCATTCTTCCTTAAAAGTTCCGGCGCCAGATGTGCTTGTGATAGCGGGGAGGTTATGAGTCTCTAATATTAAACGGTCAAGTTCACCTTCGCAGAGTATAAGAGAAGGTTTTGGATTAGTGATATGCTCCCATCCGTAAAGTTCGGCAGAAGAGTTAGAAGAATACCAATATTTAGCTGAATCTGTGTTGTCTTGAGGGTCTTTGCGGAATTTAAAGAAGAGATATTGGTTTTCTTTGTCGTAAATAGGGATAGTTAATGCTTTGTCATCCCAGCCAAGTTTGAATTTATTAATTATCTCATCGCTTAAGCCTCGTTTTTCCTTTAACCAGCTTTGTATTCTTTCAGGTAAGTTTTGATGATATTCTTCAACCAATTTTTTTATATCTCTCATAGTTAATTTCTCCTTTCGCTTTTTCAGCCAATTCTTCTATCTTTTTAACAATCGCCTCTTTAATTAGTCCATAGGTTTCTGTATTTATGGGATAAAAAAGATTTATTTCTTTAGAATTAGGCAATATCTTATTCGGGAATAATAGCCTTACGTCTCCGGTGGGCGTAGTATATACAGCAATAGATTGTAAGGAGAGCTTTTCGTCAAAAAGGCAGGAGGCAAAGCCAATTAGGCCTTTTTCATTTGGCCGTAGAGGGTAGAAGCATACCTCGCTTATTATTGTCTTGTCCATTTTCAGCTAACATCCTTTCTTCATCATCAGCCCACTGTTTTAAAGTAGTGAAAAATCCGTTTAGATTAGCGCATATCTCCTTAAATTCATCTTCGGAGATAGGCCTATCGTATAATCGAGACCATTCTTGTATTTGCTGTTTTTTATCCATCCTAATATATACGGACAAAAACAGCCTAAAATATAACCTATAAAAATAAAAAACCCGATATTGCTATCGGGTAATTACATAACTATCTACAATATAATCAGTTAAGCTAAATCATTTTCTTAATTTTCTTCTTATATTTTTAAGCATTTTTGATATAGCTGGCTGGCTTACTCCATTCTTTCTGGCAATTTCAACCTCTGTATGCCTATCTAATTTAAATCTAATAATTTCTTTTTCTTTATCAGTTAAATTAGGATTATCCAATATATCTGATTTCATAAGGTTTTCTAAGATTCCATAATCTTCTTGCCCTTTTATTTCTTCTAAGGTCTGCTCTCCGCCTTCTCCATCCATTCCTATAACATCTTGTAGGTTGTTTAGTTTTGACAACCTTCTTTTTGTTTGTCTACCAATTCTGTCGCTGTCCCTCGCAAGTAATAACCAAATAGGGTAAATCTTAAGATATTTAGCCCATAATTCGTTTACTTTTATCTTAGACTTTTTGTTTTTTAAGAAAATCCAATTAAGTAAATCTTCTTTGACCAAATTAGGCATACCCAAATAGAAGTCTAAAAATATCCTATAAAAAGACGGCATCTTAAGTCCAAATGGCCGGTAAGGAGATTTTATTCCTAATGCTTTATAATGGGTAAACCAAATTAAAATAAATAATCTTTTTTCTTCCTTTAATAAATATTTTCTGATTGCTCTGTATACTTTCTGATGAACGAATCCATTTAAGTGTAAATAATATTCTTCGCAATCATAACGAAGCAGTGTTTTATAGTCGGAGTCGGTTCTTTTTAATTCTCGTTCTGCCCATTGCTTAACCTCTTCATTAGTTATGTCTCTATTGTTCCAAGTAAGGTCTATAAGGCCGTTTAGGAAATTGCGTTTAAAATTTATATAAGAAGCACTATCGAAATACAGACTATTATCTTTTAAATCACCTTTAATCAGTCCTTTAAAAGTTTCTTCCAGTAGATTAGCTGGCCTTATTTCTAATACTTTATCAAAACCTATTGATTCAAATTTAATAGGTGGGAGAGGATTGGGTGCATTAGATTTATAGCTATTTTCTAATTGCCAATTAAAGTATTCTATTTTAAACCTCCGGCTTTTTTGTAAATTATAACTTAATCCTTCACCGAAGATAGAACGTGCGATTTCATACATATAAAGATGTATAATAAATTCTTTATTGTGAGTCTTATTATATGCTTTAGGTAACATTGCAAAGAATTCTTCGCTATACTGAAAACATAAATCTCTCGGCGGACAATAGAGATTCAACTTTTTATCTTTAGTAGTTGCAATAGGAATTCTTTTACATCTGTCTATAATACTTTCTACCACTTTTTCCTCACATTTTCTTATACATCTAAATTCAAATTTTCAAAAATAGCAAAAATTCAGATGTGCGTATTAGTATTTATTCGTAAATTCAGCTATGTCCCCCCCCGCCCATTTCTAATGACATCAAATTTATCTTGTGGCCTTTTCTCTGCTATATTATAACTCTTTTATATTGCCATCTCCAGCAATTCGTGGTATATATTATCCTCAGCCAGACCCATTAAAGCATTTCTGTATTCGTTGACGAAGGGGAGCCAATTTATGAACTCAGGAGCGAAACTTCTGTCGTTTGGTTAACAATGAAGATTTACTACGACTCTTTCAAACGCAGAAGGAAGTTAGGGATTGGCGTAAAGCCTGAAAAGCCTCAAAAGATAAAAACCAATCCTATCTTACAGGCTCTAAGATTTCAGAAGATATTAAGTAGCAAAGAGGCAAAATCCAAAAATGAATTAGCCCAGAAGATCGGGTTATCAAGAGTAAGGATAACCCAGATAATGAACCTTTTGAAACTCAATCCCAAAATAATACAAAGGATTTATTCATTTGAACCCACCGCTTTCAATTTTCTTACTGAAAGGAGATTAAGGCCTTTAACCCAATTACCTAAAGAAGAGCAATTAAGGGAATTCAAAAGAATCTTTCTAAAAAAGAATTTTCTTGAGGTTTGATTTAGAGAGTAGTAGAATATAGCAAGATTAACAAAGTAGAATTATTATTAATCAGGAGTTTGTTAGTTTTTCAGCCTTTCTTTGAATCGTTCTGATTTGATGTTG